>NZ_JARQZE010000001.1:0-317789 GCF_029588855.1 Thauera mechernichensis
CCGGCGTCTGGCACCACCCCCTGCTCGCACTCGACGAAATCTGCGACTTCATCGTCATCGACCGCAGCGGACCAGGGCACAACTGCGACGAGATCCAGCTCGAGACCCCGGGCAGGATCGCAGCGCCGGGCTGAAGTCACACCCCGGGGCTGCCATGCGCCAGGACAGTGCGCAAGCCCTGGACCGCACACGAATGCGGTGCATGCACGCCACAGACAGGGCCGTGAGCACACCTGTCAGCAAACCAGAAAACAATCACAACAAACTGTTTTTACTTATTATTTTTTGTATTCTTAAATCGATACAGCGATTTTTACAATCTGTCACGAGAGATGCTTAGAGAAGATCACCTCACCCACAGGAGATCTTCATGAAGCCTCTCGCCGCCCTACGCACCCCGCGCGCACTGCGCCACACGGTCCTTGGCGCAGGCCTGCTGTCTGCGCTCGCCATCGGCGCCACCCTGCCTTCGACTGCACTCGCCCAGGGTACCGTGCGCATCGGCATGACCGCCTCCGACATTCCGCTCACCTCGGGCGCACCCAACTCCGGCTTCGAGGGCGTGCGCTTCACCGGCATGACGCTCTACGACGCACTGGTGAGCTGGGACCTGTCGAGCGCCGACCGCGCCGCGCCACTGGTGCCGCAGCTCGCCACCGAATGGAGCGTGTCGAAGGAGGATCCGCGCAAGTGGACCTTCAAGCTGCGCGAGGGCGTGCGCTTCCACGACGGCTCGACCTTCAACGCCGACGCGGTAGTGTTCAACTTCGCCAAGGTCTTCGACCAGACCGCGCCGCAGTTCGATGCCAAGCAGGCCGCACAGGTCGTCGCTCGCCTGCCGGCCTACGAGAGCATCCGCAAGGTGGATGACTACACGGTGGAGATCACCACCAAGACGCCGAACGCGATGCTGCTCAACCAGCTGCCCTTCATGTTCTTCTCCAGCCCGGCGCAGTGGGAGAAGCTCGGCCGTGACTGGAATGCCTTCGAGACCCAGCCCTCGGGCACCGGCCCGTTCAAGCTCGAGAGCCTGACCCCGCGCGAACGTGCGGTGCTGGTCCCCAATACCGACTACTGGAACCCGGCGCGCCGCGCCAAGGCCGACCGCCTGGTGCTGATCCCCATCCCCGAGGGCAACACCCGTGCCAATGCCCTGCTGTCGCGCCAGGTGGATTGGGTTGAGAACCCGCCGGCCGACATGCTGCCGATGCTCGGCAGCCGCGGCTTCACCGTCACCAGCAACGGCTATCCGCACATCTGGCCGTGGCAGTTCAGCTTCGCCGAGGGCTCGCCCTGGCTCGACAAGCGCGTACGCCAGGCCGCCAACCTGGCGGTCGACCGCGAGGCGATTCGCCAGCTCCTCGGCGGCAACATGGTGCCGGCGCAGGGCCTGCTGCTGCCGGACGACCCGGCCTTCGGCAAGCCCGCCTTCGAGATCCGCCACGACCCCGCGGCTGCCAGGGCCCTGCTCGCCGAAGCCGGCTACGGCCCGGACAAGCCGCTGCGCGCCAAGGTGCTGATCTCGGCCTCGGGCTCGGGGCAGATGCAGCCGCTGCCGATGAACGAGCTGATCCAGCAGCAGTTGAAGGCGGTCGGCATCGAGGTCGAGTTCGAGGTGCTGGTGTGGGAGACCCTGTTCAACAACTGGCGCCAGGGCGCCAAGGACCCGGCCTCGCTCGGCGCCCACGCCACCAACATCACCTTCGCCACCCACGACCCCTTCGCCGCGATCATCCGCTTCATGGACAGCCGCAACGTGGCGCCGGTGTCGCTGAACTGGGGCTACTACGCCAACCCGAGGGTCGACGCCCTGATCGGCGAGCTGCAGACCGCCTTCGACCCCGCGGAGAACCGCCGCGTCTATACCGCGCTGCACGAAACCCTGGTCGAGGATGCGCCCTTCCTGTTCGTCGGCCATGACGTCGGTCCGCGCGCGATGAGCAGCCGCGTGCAGGGCTTCGTGCAGGCCAAGAGCTGGTTCCAGGACCTCACCCCGGTCCACATGAAGCCGTGATCCGGCACCGGCGGCGGTGTGCGCTAGGCACGCCCCGCCGGCCATCCACCGGCCGCGCCTGAGCGCCCCTGCTCGAATGGGGGGGCGTACGCCGGCCGCTTCCCGGACTGGAGGGCAAGCATGTTCGCATTCATCTTCAAGCGCATCCTGTATGCGATTCCGATTGCACTCGCGGTGGCCGCAGTGTGTTTCTCGCTGGTCCACCTCGCCCCTGGCGACCCGCTGACGGCGGTGATCCCCGCCGACGCCCCGGCCGAGGTGGTCGCCGCGATCAAGCAGGCCTACGGCATGGACCGCCCGCTGGTGGTGCAGTTCGGGGCCTGGGTGCAGCGCGCGCTGCAGGGCGACCTCGGCCTGTCGGTGGCCACCGGACGCCCGGTGATGGGTGACATCGCGCTCGCCCTCGGCAATACCCTGCTGCTGGCAGTCGCCGCGGCAGTGATCGGCTTTGGCGGCGGCATCGTGCTCGGCACGCTGGCCGCCTTCTTCAACGGGCGCTGGATCGACAAGCTCGCCACCGCAATCGCGATCACCGGCGTATCGGTGCCGCACTACTGGCTCGGCCTGGTGCTGGTGATCGTGTTCTCGGTGCAGCTCGACTGGCTGCCCTCGATGGGCGCGGGCGCGGATGGCTCGGGCGAATGGCGCTGGGACTGGGCCCACCTGCAGTACCTGGTGCTGCCGGCGGTGACGATGTGCTTCATCCCCATGGGCATCGTCACCCGCACCGTGCGCGCCACGGTGGCCGAGATCCTCAACGCCGAGTTCGTCAGCGCACTGCGCGCGCGCGGCCTGGGCGCGCTGGCCATCACCCGCCACGTGGCCAAGAACGCCGCCCCCACCGTGCTGTCGGTGATGGGCCTGCAGTTCGGCTACCTGCTGGGCGGCTCGATCCTGGTGGAGACGGTGTTCTCCTGGCCGGGCACCGGCTTTCTGCTCAACACCGCGATCTTCCAGCGCGACATCCCGCTGCTGCAGGGCATCATCCTGGTGCTGGCGATGTTCTTCGTCGCGCTCAACCTGCTGGTGGATGTCGTGCAGACCCTGCTCGACCCGCGCATCAAGAGGAGCTGAACGATGACGAACGCGTCTTCCACCACGGCCGCCGCCATAGCGCCGGCCACGGTCGTGGCGCCGCTGCGCTCGCGCGGCTACTGGGCCACGGTGTGGTTGCGCCTGCGCCGCGACAAGGTGTCGATGGGCTGCGCCGGGCTGCTGCTGGGCCTGATGCTGATGGCGCTGCTGGCACCCTGGCTGGCCCCGCACGACCCCGCGCAAGGGGTGATGAGCCAGCGCCTGGCGCCGATCGGCACCCCGGGCCACTGGCTGGGCACCGACGAGCTGGGCCGCGACATGCTGTCGCGCCTGATGCACGGCGGCCGCATGAGCCTGGTGATGGGCCTGCTGCCGGTGTTCATCGCCTTCGTCGTCGGCACCGGCCTGGGCGTGGTGGCCGGCTTCTTCGGCGGCTGGCTCAACAGCGTGATCATGCGCACGACCGACGTCTTCTTCGCCTTCCCGGCGGTGCTGCTGGCGATCGCGATCTCGGGCGCGCTCGGCGCCGGCTTCGCCAACGCGATCATCTCGCTGACCCTGGTGTTCATCCCACCGATCGCGCGCGTGGCCGAGAGCATCACCACCTCGGTGCGCAACCTCGACTTCGTCGACGCGGCACGCGCGACCGGCGCCGGCGCATTCACGCTGATCCGCGTGCATGTGCTGGGCAACGTGCTCGGCCCGGTGTTCATCTACGCCACCAGCCTGGTATCGGTATGCATGATCCTCGCCGCCGGCCTGAGCTTCCTCGGTCTGGGCGTGAAGCCGCCGGTACCGGAGTGGGGCCTGATGCTCAACACCCTGCGCCAGTCCATCTACCTGCAGCCCTGGGTCTCGGTGCTGCCTGGCCTGATGATCTTCATCACCTCGCTGTGCTTCAACCTGCTCTCGGACGGGCTGCGCAGCGCCATGGACATCAAGCGGTGAACGCCATGAACACTCCAACCCCCTCCGCCCCCCTGCTCCAGGTCCAGGACCTGAAGAAGCACTTCGCCGCCGGGCGCGACTTCTTCGGCCGCCCGCGCCAGTGGGTACGCGCCGTCGAGGGCGTCAGCTTCGACGTCCATCGCGGGCGCACGCTGGGCATCGTCGGCGAATCGGGCTGCGGCAAATCCACCACCGCCCGCCTGCTGATGCACCTCATCGAACCCGACGAGGGGCGCATCCGCATCCGCGGCCAGGCGTTCGGCAACGGCGTTGGCCGCCACCCGCTGACGGCGCTGCGCAAGCACATGCAGATGGTGTTCCAGGATTCCTACGCCTCGCTCAACCCGCGCCTGACCATCGAGGACAGTATCGCCTTCGGGCCGCAGATCCACGGCATCGCCCCCAATGCCGCACGGGCGCTGGCGCGCGACCTGCTCGACCGCGTCGGCCTCAAGCCGGACGTGTTCATCCGCCGCTATCCGCACGAGCTCTCGGGCGGCCAGCGCCAGCGGGTGAACATCGCGCGCGCGCTGGCGATCCGGCCGGAGATCGTCATCCTCGACGAGGCCGTGTCTGCACTCGACAAATCGGTACAGGCCCAGGTGCTGAACTTGCTCGCCGAGCTCAAGCGCGAGTTCGACCTCACCTACCTGTTCATCTCGCACGACCTCAACGTGGTGCAGTACGTCAGCGACGAGGTGATGGTGATGTACCTCGGCCAGGTGGTCGAATCCGGCCCGGTGGCCGAGCTCTACGCGCGCCCGCTGCACCCCTACACGCGCGCCCTGCTCGACTCGGTGCCGGCGCAGACGCCGGGCGAGCGCCGCCAGCACGCGGTGCTCGAAGGCGACCCACCCAACCCGATCGCGCCGCCCGCCGGCTGTCGCTTCCACCCGCGCTGCCCGCATGCCGAGCCGGTGTGCGCACAGCAGGTGCCCGCGCTGCGCCGGGTCACCGGCCAGCAGGTCGCCGCCTGCCACCGCCTGCAGCCGGACTCCGGCTACAGCCGCGTGATCACCCTCGAGGAGTTGCCCGCATGAGCCACCCAATGGTCGAAGTCCGTGACCTGCGTGTCACCTTCCGCAGCGAGGAAGGGCCGATCTATGCCGTCGACGGCGTGGATCTGGACCTGGCGCCCGGCGAGACGCTCGCCCTGCTCGGCGAGTCGGGCTGCGGCAAGAGCGTGACGATGAAGTCGCTGATGCGGCTGCACCCGGCGCACAAGACCCGCATCGAGGGCAGCATCCGCATAGCCGGCGAGGACGTGCTGGCGATGAACGCCGGCGCGCTGTCGCGCCTGCGCGGCAAGACGGTGGCGATGGTGTTCCAGGAGCCGATGCTCGCCTTCGACCCGGTGTTCACGATCGGCGAACAGATCTGCGAGGCAGTACGCCGTCACGAGGGCTGCAGCCGGGCCGATGCCCGCGCCCGCGCGCTGGAGATGCTCGAGCGCGTGCAGATCCCTTCGGCGCGCAAGCGCCTGGACGCCTATCCGCACGAGATGAGCGGGGGCATGCGCCAGCGCGCGATGATCGCGCTCGCGCTGTCGTGCCGGCCGAAGGTGCTGCTCGCCGACGAGCCGACCACCGCGCTCGACGCCACGGTGCAGATCCAGGTTCTCCTGCTGCTCAAGGAACTGCAGCGCGAGATGGGCATGAGCATGATCTTCGTCACCCACGACGTTGGCGTCGCCATCGAGGTCGCCGACCGCACGGCCGTGATGTACGCCGGACGCGTCATCGAGCAGGGGCCGATCGACACCGTCATGCGCGCGCCCTGGCACCCCTACACCCAGGGCCTGCTGGCGGCGACGGTGCATCCGGGCATGGACCGCCGCCAGGCGCTGAACGCGATCCCCGGCTCACCCCCGCAGCTGACGCGGCGCATTCCCGAATGTGCATTCGCACCGCGCTGCACCCTCGCGAGTGCGAGCTGCCACGATCCGCTGCCCCCTGCACGTATGGACGGCGACCGCCTGCTGCGTTGCATACAGCCGGCAAGCGCTCGCTGAGAGGCGTGCACAAACTATTTGTGCGCAATCGGCATGAGATCCTCACCTTATCCGTTTACGTCGCGCGCAGAGCCCACGAAAATGAGGGTTGTGCGATAAACCCAGTGTTGCCACATGCCCACAACCCGCCCGGCCCGCCCCCGCAAGTCGCCCGAGACACCCGTCGTCCTTGCCGACGAGGCATCCGAACGCCGGCGCGCACCACGCGCCCGCGATGCCGGGGGCACTTCGGCTGCGCCAGCCCTCGACAACCAGCGCATCTACGACCTGATGTTCGAGGCCATCGCGCACCGCAAGCTGCCCCCCGCCACCAAGCTGTCGGAGGAGCGCCTTTGCCGGGTGTTCGGTGTCAGCCGCACGCGACTGCGCGAGATCTTCTTCCGTCTTGCGCAGGACCGCATCATCACCCTCAAGCCCAATCACGGCGCCTATGTCGCGAGTCCGAGCGCACGCGAAACCAGTGAGGTCTTCGCCGCACGGCGCGCGATCGAGACTGCGGTGGTCGAGACCCTTGCCCAGGGAATCACGCCCGAGGCGCTCGAGCGCCTTGAGGCGCATCTCGCCCAGGAGGGTGCCGCACGCCTGGCGCATGACCACGCCGCCCTTACCCGGCTGACCGGGGATTTCCACCTACTGCTGGCCGAGCTCACGGGCAACAGCCTGTTCATCGACATCACCCGTCGTCTGGTTGCGCTCAGCAGCCTGATCATCTCGCTGTACGACTCCCCGGACGCCAGCGCCTGCAAGGACCACGAGCACCTCGACATCGTCGAGCACATCCGCCGGGGCGACGGCGAGGGCGCACGCGAACAGCTGCTGGTGCACCTCAAGCATGTGGAGCAGACGCTGAGACTGGACGACGATGATGAGCACTTCGATCTCGAGTCGGTATTCGAGGCCTTGCTGAAGGCCTGAACAAGGGCAGATACGCAGTCGCTGATGTGCCTTATAGGCACGCGCGCACCCTGCCCCGGGAGCTCGGGCCTAAACTTCGCGTCCAGCGTCGCCGCGCACCGGCGACAACGGCCTTCGAAACCAACGCCCAAGCCTCATGCTCCTCGGCCTCTCACTGTTCTATGTCGGCGCCGTACTGATCCTGAACGGCCTGTGGATGCTCGAACGGATCGGTGATCGCGAGATCTCGATCATCAACCTGTTTACCGGCGGGCTGACGCTGCTGGTGTCCCTCAGGCTTGCCTTCGGCGCCGATGCCGACAGCGCTTCGATTCGGGCAGCTGCACTATCCCTGCTGTTTTCATTCACCTACCTGTGGGTCGCCTACAACCGCTTCACCGGTGCAGACGGGCGCGGCCTTGGATGGTTCAGCCTGTTCGTTGCGATCACCGCCGTACCGGTGGCGATCGATAGCCTGGGCCAGGCGGCGAGCGCCCGGGACTGGTGGCTCGGCCTGTCCTGGGCCGCGTGGGCGGTGTTGTGGCTGCTGTTCTTCCTGCTGCTCGCATTGCAGAAGCGGATCGTGCGCCTGACCGCCGCCGTCGCCATCGGCCAGGGGATATTCACGGGCTGGCTGCCGGGCTACCTGCTGCTGACCGGCACCCTGCACTAGGCGGCGCCCTTTCCGCTGCGCACGCCCCCTTCTGCTGCGCGCGGCGCCTCCCAGTAGCCCGGTGCGTTATAGATCGCCTTCAGGTGGTCGATGAATCGACGCACCTTCGCCGGCAAGTGGCGTTGCTGCGGATACACCGCCTGGATGTCGTAGCTGGGCACGGCAAACTCGTCGAGCACCGTGACCAGCTCACCGCGCTTGAGCTCGGCCTGGATCTCCCAGGTCGACCGCCAACCCACCCCGAGTCCCTGGCGAACCCAGTCGAACAGGAGCTCGCCGTCGTTGCAGGCCAGGTCGCCCTCGACCCGCACCGCAAACAGCTTGTCGTCGCGCTGGAAGGTCCACCCGCGCTGCTGGCCACCGGCAAGGTTGAAGGCCAGGCAGTTGTGACGGGCGAGATCCTCGGGTTGGCGCGGAATACCATGGCGTTCGAAGTAGTCCGGGGTGGCACATACCACCCGTCGGTTGGGGAACAGGCGTACCGCAACATAGTTGGGATCCGTGACCTCACCAATGCGGATCGCCATGTCGTAACCCTCCCGCACCAGGTCGACCAGGCTGTCGGTGAAGTTGAACGACATGCGCAGCTCCGGGTGCAAGGCCTTGAACGCCGTTGCATGCGGCGCCACGTGGCGACGGCCAAAGGCGGCAGGGGCGGAGACGACAAGGTGGCCCCGTACCACGTCGCGCCCCGCGCTGAGCGCACGCTCGATCTCGTCGAACTCGCGCAGCAGGCTGCGGCCCTGGTCGACGAGCTGCTCGCCGAGCTCGGTGAGCGTGAGACCCCGCGTCGATCGGTGCATGAGCTTGACGCCAAGACGGCGCTCGAGCGCATCCAGGCGGCGTCCCATGACGACCGGCGTGACGCCCTCGACCAGTGCAGCCGCTGCAAAGCTGCCCTTCTCCGCCACCAGCACGAAGCTGCGGATTTCGGTATAGCGATCCATGTCTCCTCCAGATACTCGGACGCGGGGTGCTCAAGCCCCTGGCGGAACATACATTCGAGTCATGTCCACTTCGAATACGGCCCATAAAGACCCGTAGATAGTGCGCGCGAGAACCCGTCAAAGCCCTCGGTCGATACTTTACATATCGACAGAACCGACCGCCAGCCCAATTCAGGCAGCTCGCGAAGGCTCGTATGCTTCAGCCATCGATTTCAACGACATCCACCCCAGGAGACGAAAATGGCCCGCATGAGAGCAGTCGATGCCGCAGCCGCGGTGATGCGCAAGGAAGGCGTGAGCACGGTGTTCGGCGTGCCCGGCGCCGCGATCAACCCGCTTTACTCGGCGATGAAGAAGAATGGCGGCTTCCAGCACATCCTCGGTCGCCACGTCGAGGGCGCCTCGCACATGGCCGAAGGCTACACCCGCGCCAATCCGGGCAACATCGGCGTGTGCATCGGCACCTCGGGCCCGGCCGGCACCGACATGATCACCGGGCTGTACTCGGCCTCGGCAGACTCCATCCCCATCCTGTGCATCACCGGCCAGGCGCCGCGCGCCCGCCTGTACAAGGAAGACTTCCAGGCGGTCGATATCGAGTCGATCGCCAAGCCGGTGACCAAGTGGGCCGTGACGGTGCGCGAGCCGGCGCTGGTTCCGCGCGTGTTCCAGCAGGCCTTCCACATCATGCGCTCGGGCCGTCCCGGCCCGGTGCTGATCGATCTGCCCTTCGACGTGCAGATGGCCGAGATCGAGTTCGACATCGACACCTACGAGCCACTGCCCGCCTACAAGCCCGCCGCCACTCGCGCCCAGGCCGAGAAGGCGATGGCCATGCTCAACGCCGCCGCGCGCCCGCTGATCGTCGCCGGTGGCGGCGTGATCAACGCCAACGCCGCCGCCAAGCTGCAGGCGTTCGCCGAGCTCACCGGCGTGCCGGTCATCCCGACCCTGATGGGCTGGGGCACGATCCCCGACGACCATCCGCTCATGGCCGGCATGGTGGGCCTGCAGACCGCACATCGCTACGGCAACGCCACCATGCTGGCGTCCGACTTCGTGTTCGGCATCGGCAACCGTTGGGCCAACCGCCACACCGGCTCGGTCGAGGTCTATACCGAGGGCCGCAAGTTCGTGCATGTGGACATCGAGCCGACCCAGATCGGTCGTGTCTTCGGGCCGGACTACGGCATCGTCTCGGACGCCGGCGCGGCACTCGACCGCCTGATCGAAGTGGCGCGCGAGATGAAGGCTGCTGGCCAGCTCCCCGACCGCAGCGCCTGGACCGCCGAATGTCAGCAGCGCAAGCGCACGATGCAGCGCAAGACGCATTTCGACAACACGCCGATGAAGCCGCAGCGCGTGTACGAGGAGATGAACCGCGTCTTCGGCCAGGACACCTGCTACGTCAGCACGATCGGCCTGTCGCAGATCGCCGCCGCGCAGTTCCTTCATGTCTACAAGCCGCGTAATTGGATCAACTGCGGCCAGGCTGGCCCACTCGGCTGGACCATCCCGGCCGCGCTCGGGGTGTGCGCAGCCGACCCGCAGCGCAAGGTTGTGGCGATCTCAGGCGACTACGACTTTCAGTTCATGATCGAGGAGCTGGCGGTCGGCGCACAGTTCAAGCTGCCCTACATCCACGTGCTGGTGAACAATGCCTACCTCGGCCTGATCCGCCAGTCGCAGCGCGGCTTCGACATGGATTACTGTGTGCAGCTCGCGTTCGAGAACATCAACGCACCGGAGACCGAAGGCTACGGCGTCGATCACGTGGGCGTGGTCGAGGGTCTGGGCTGCAAGGCGATCCGCGTGCGCACGCCGGAGGAGATCCAGCCCGCCTTCGCCAAGGCGCAGCAGTGGATGGAGACATACCGCGTGCCGGTGGTGGTCGAGATCATCCTCGAGCGCGTCACCAACATTTCGATGGGTACCGAGATCAACGCCATCAACGAGTTCGAGGAACTCGCCGAGAGGGGCGCGGATGCGCCGACCGCGATCTCGATGCTCGACTGACCCCTGCCTCACCCCGCCCCGCCGCCGCGGGGCGCAAGCGAACCACGGAGAACACGACATGCCCAAGTTCAACGCCAACCTGACCATGCTCTTCAACGAGGTGCCCTTTCTCGACCGCTTCGAGGCGGCCGCGGAAGCGGGCTTCAAGGGCGTGGAGTACCTTTTCCCGTATGCGTTCGACAAGGACGCGCTTGCCGAGCGCCTGGACAAGCACCGCCTGGTGCAGGTCCTGCACAACCTGCCGGCCGGCAACTGGGAAGGCGGCGAGCGCGGCATCGCCTGCCATCCGGACCGGGTCGGAGAGTTCCAGGACGGCGTCGGCCGTGCGCTCGACTACGCCACCACGCTCGGCTGCAGGCAACTGAACTGTCTCGCTGGCATTGCGCCGGCCGGCGTGGATAGGGGCAAGGTGCACGAGACCTTCGTCGCCAACCTGCGTTTTGCCGCTGGCAAGCTCGCAGAGGCCGGCATCCGCCTCCTGGTCGAGCCGATCAACACCTTCGACATCCCCGGCTTCTACCTTAACCGCACGGCGCAGGCGATCGCACTGATCGATGAAGTCGGATCAAGCAACCTGTACCTGCAGCACGACATCTATCACATGCAGCGCATGGAGGGCGAACTCGCCAACACGATCGCCAAGCACCTGCCGCGGATCGCCCACATGCAGATCGCCGACAACCCCGGCCGCAACGAGCCCGGCAGCGGCGAGATCAACTATGCCTGGCTGTTCGGCTTCATCGACCGGCTCGGCTACGACGGCTGGATCGGCTGCGAATACAAGCCCGCCGCAGGCACCCGCGAGGGGCTGGGCTGGATCCAGGCACTCGCGGGTTGAGACAGGCTCGCGCCTTGCGGCGCTCCTGCAAAGAATGACCCGGCTTCAATCACATCCAGGAAACAAGATCATGGCAAACATTGGCTTCATCGGCCTCGGCATCATGGGCACCCCCATGGCAGGCAAGCTCATCAAGGGCGGCCATACCGTCTTCACCCACACCCGTGGCGACACCCCCGCCGTGCTCCTCGAAGCCGGCGCCCAGCCCTGCACCAACGGCGCTGAGGTCGCACGCAAGGCCGACATCATCATCACCATGGTGCCCGACACCCCGCACGTCGAGGACGCGCTGTTCAACCCGGAAGGCGTCGCGGCCGGCTTGTCGGCGGGCAAGATCGTGGTCGACATGAGCTCGATCTCACCGGTTGCCACCAAGGACTTCGCCAAGCGCATCAACGCGCTCGGCTGCGAATACCTCGACGCCCCGGTCTCCGGCGGCGAGGTCGGCGCCAAGGCAGCCAGCCTGACCATCATGGTCGGCGGCAGCGAGGCGGCATTCGACAAGGTCAGGCCGCTGTTCGAACTGATGGGCAAGAACATCACCCTGGTCGGCGGCAACGGCGACGGCCAGATCACCAAGGTCGCCAACCAGATCATCGTCGCACTCAACATCGAGGCGGTGGGCGAGGCCCTGCTGCTGGCCGCGAAGGCCGGTGCCGACCCGGCCAAGGTGCGCCAGGCGCTGATGGGCGGCTTCGCCAATTCGCGCATCCTCGAAGTGCATGGCGAACGCATGGTCAAGCGCAGCTTCGACCCGGGCTTCCGCATCGAGCTGCACCAGAAAGACCTCAACCTGGCGCTCACCACCGCCCGCCAGCTCGGCGTGTCGCTGCCCAACACCGCCACCGCGCAGGAGCTGTTCAACGCCTGCAGCGCGCACGGCGGCGCGAAGTGGGACCACTCGGCGATGGTGCGCGCGCTCGAGAAGATGGCCAACTTCGAAATCGGGCAGTAAGCGCTCGCCGGTCCGCCCCCAACCCCTTACAGCCCATAATCACAAAGCGCCGGCACGGATCGGCGTAACCCGGGTGGCACGTTATCCCCGACGTGCCACCCACCCACCGAAGGAGATTCCGATGCGCCACCTCGCCATCGACGTCGGCTCGTTCCGCTTCGTCGCCCGCCTGGAAGAAGCTGCCGCGCCCAAGACCTGCGCCGCCTTCCTGGACCTGCTGCCGTTCTCGAACCAGGTGATCCACTCGCGCTGGAGCGGCGAGGCCGTATGGGTGCCGCTGGGCGAGTTCGATACCGGCCTGGGTTTCGAGAACCACACCAGCCATCCTTCGCGCGGTGACATCCTGCTCTATCCCGGCGGCTTCTCCGAGACCGAAATCCTGTTCGCGTACGGCAGCAGCTGCTTCGCCAGCAAGATGGGCCAGCTCGCGGGCAACCACTTCCTGACCGTGGTCGAGGGCATGGACCAGCTCTACGAGATGGGGCGGACGGTGCTGTGGAAGGGCGCGCAGTGGATCCGCTTCACCGACCTGGGAGAGCGCTGACGGAGAGCCTCGCCGGCATCCAGGCGCCACCAAGCGCGCGGGCATGATCGCGCTCGACTGCAACGACCAAGAGACAACGACTATGAGATCAACCCACGCCCTCACCCTCGAGGATGCACGCTCCATCGCCACCGCGGCCGAGGCAGAGGCACGCGCCCACGGCTGGGCGGTGAGCATTGCCATCTGCGACGCCGGCGGGCATGCCCTGTGGCTTCAGCGCATGGATGGCGCGCCGCTGATGAGTGCAATGGTGGCACCCGAGAAGGCGCGCACCAGCGTGCTCAGCGGCAAGCCCAGCAAGGCCTTCGAAGAGATGGTCAATAACGGCCGCTACGCGGCGCTGGCAATGCCGGTGGTGCCACTCGAAGGCGGCGAACCCATCCTGGTGGACGGCAGCGTGATCGGCGCAGTCGGTGTTTCCGGGGTCAAGGCCGGCGAGGACGCACAGGTCGCCCGTGCCGGCGTCGCTGCACTTGCAATCCGCGCCGAGCCCGCCACCCTGGAGAAAACCGCATGAAACGCGAACGTAGTGCCCGCATCCTCGCCACGCTGGGCCCGGCCAGCGCCAGTCGCGAGCGCATCCGTGAACTGGCGCTGGCCGGCGCGGACGTGTTCCGCCTGAACTTCAGCCATGGCAGCCACGAGGACCATGCCGAGCGGATGAAGCAGATCCGCGAGGTCGAGCACGAGCTCGGCCGCCCGATCGGCGTGCTGATGGATCTGCAGGGGCCAAAGCTGCGTGTCGGTCGCTTCGCCGAAGGCCGGGTGACACTCGGCCCGGGCGCGCGCTTCCGGCTTGACCTCGACCCGACGGCGGGCGACGCCGTACGCGTCAACCTGCCCCACCCCGAGATCTTCGCCGCGCTCGAGACGGGCACCGAACTGCTGCTGGACGACGGCAAGCTGCGCTTGCGGGTGGACGCCTTCGGTGCCGACTTCGCCGATACCACCGTGCTGGTGGGCGGCGTGTTGTCCGATCGCAAGGGCGTCAACGTGCCCGGCGTGGTGCTTCCGATCTCGCCACTCACTGCAAAGGATCGGGCCGACCTCGACTTCGGCCTGGCGCTCGGGGTGGACTGGGTGGCACTGTCCTTCGTGCAACGCCCGGAGGACATCCGCGAGGCGCGAGAGATCATCGGCGACCAGGCCTGGATCATGGCCAAGCTGGAGAAGCCGGCCGCCATCGAGCAGCTCGAGCCCATCGTCGCCCTGGCCGACGGCATCATGGTCGCGCGCGGCGACCTTGGCGTCGAGATGCCACCGCAGCAGGTGCCGGTGCTGCAAAGGCGCATCGTACGCGCTGCTCGTGCCGCTGGCCGCCCGGTTGTGGTCGCGACGCAGATGCTGGAGTCGATGATCGGTGCGCCGGTACCGACCCGCGCAGAAGCCTCGGACGTGGCAACGGCGATCTATGACGGCGCCGATGCGGTGATGCTGTCGGCCGAATCCGCCTCCGGCCAGTATCCGGTCGAGGCGGTATCGATCATGCACCGCATCATCTGCGAGGTGGAGCACGACCCGGCCTGGCGCAGCGGGCTGGAGGCGAGCCACACGCCCGCCGCGGCCAACACCCCGGACGCGATCTGCTGCGCGCTGCGACGCGTGGCCGGACTGCTCGAGCCCGCTGCCACGGTGGCCTACACGACGACCGGCTTCAGCAGCCTGCGCGCCAGCCGCGAGCGCCCTGCCACCCCGATCCTGGCACTGACGCCGCATGTCGGTACGGCACGACGCCTGGCTCTGGTGTGGGGCGTGCACGCGGTGCCCTTCGAGGAAGTACACGACGTCGCCGAGATGGTGGACCATGCCGCCAGCGCAGCGGTGGCGCACGACTTCGCGGCCCCCGGCGACGTGGTGGTGGTGATTGCGGGTCTGCCGTTCGGGCGTAGCGGTAGCACCAACCTGCTGCATATCGCCCGCATTCCCGACTGAGCACCGCACGCAGCATGAAAAAAGCCGCGGGTGACCGCGGCCTTTTTCATCAGTACTGCGAGGCAGCTTACTTCTTGCCTGCGGCCAAGCCGTTGACGATCTCCTGCTTGGCTTCCTCGACCGTGCCCCAGCCCAGGATCTTGACCCACTTGCCGGGCTCGAGGTCCTTGTAGTGCTCGAAGAAGTGCACGGTCTGCTTCATCAGCAGCTCGGGCAGATCGTCGGTGCTCTGCACCTTGTCGTACAGCGGGGTCAGCTTAGACACCGGCACGGCGACGACCTTGGCATCGACGCCGCCATCGTCTTCCATCTTCAGCACGCCGACCGGGCGGCAGCGGATCACGACGCCGGGCGCGAGCGGGAACGGGGTGACGACCAGCACGTCCACCGGGTCACCGTCGCCAGCGATGGTGTGCGGCACATAGCCGTAGTTGAGCGGGTAACGCATCGAGGTACCCATGAAGCGATCGACGAAGACGGCGCCGCTGTCCTTGTCCACCTCGAACTTGATCGGATCACCCTGAGCGGAGATCTCGATGATGACGTTGATGTCGTTCGGCACGTCCTTGCCGGCGCTGACCAGATCGAAACCCATACATCCCTCCCGTGGAAAAATTGTGCGCGGATTATAGGGGGAAACCACAATGTCTTGCACTGCACCACACCCACCGGCCACGCTCAGGCCGGCGCATCGAACCCGGCATCCTCCACCGCTGCACGCATGGCGTCGACCGAAACCTGCGCTGGATCGAAGCGCACGGTCGCACTGCCCTGTTCGAGGGACACCTGCACGTCCTCGACACCGGCAATGCCCTTGAGCACACCGGTCACGTTCCTGACGCAGCCGCCGCAGCTCATGCCTTCGACCTTGATCGTCACTTCGCTCATGCAGCACTTCTCCTCATCATTGATTGACGGCCCGCCGCGCCAGGGCCTCAGGTAATGCACACCACGCCGCTCCACAGGTCGCCGCCGAGCGTGGGCGCGTGGTAGAGGCCGAACAGCCCGAAGCCAAGCACGAGCAGCCCCGAAGCGATGCGCACCTTGCGATTGCGGGTGAAGTCGCGGAAACGCTTGAACAGCATGCCGGCCAGCAGCAGGTTGGGGAGCGTCCCAAGACCGAAGGCGAGCATGAGCCCGGCGCCGCGCACACCCGAACCGGTGACGAGCGCAGTGGCCAGAATGGAGTATGTGAGTCCGCAGGGGATGAAGCCCCACAGCATGCCAAGCGGCAAGGCCTGCCTGGGCGACCGCGCTGGCAGGAAACGACGTGTCGCCGGCTGGATGCGCCGCCACAGCACATGGCCGGCGCGCTCGAACGGCGCAAGCGGGCGGGTAAAACCGGTGAGGTAAAGGCCGAGTGCAACCAGCATCAGGTTGGCCAGCACATAGAGCGTCATCTGCACCGGCAGCATGCCGTCGTACAGCATGCCGACCGAACCGATAAAGCCCACCGCGGCGCCGAGCGCGGTATAGGTGCCGATCCGCCCCAGGTTATAGGCGAGGTGCAGCGGCCACTGCGGCTTCCCGCCGGGCACCTGAACCTGCATGGTGAGGGCGCCGACGATGCCGCCACACATCGACACGCAGTGAGTGCCGCCGAGCAGGCCGATCAGGAAGACGGCCAGGTAACCTGTTTCGGGCATGGGGGAAGAGCGATCCGGTGCGGCGCGAGGCAAAAACGCATTTTACGCCTGCACGCCCGCAACCGCATGCGACAAATCGCCCCGCCCTCGCGATCGCGTGACTCAGATCACCCTGGAGTAGCGCGCGCGCTCACGGTCTGCGCGCAGATAGCGGTCGAACACCATGGCGACACCGCGCACCAGCAGGCGACCAGCAGGCTCGACGCTGATCCAGTCGCCCTCGATCTTCACCAGCCCGGCCTTCTGCATCTCCTGCAGGTCGGCAAGTTCCTCGGCGAAATAGGAGCGGAAGTCGATCAGGTGGGCGATCTCGATCGACTGCATGGACAGCTCGAAGTGGCACATCAGCGCCTGGATGATCGAACGCCGCAACAGGTCGTCGGCGGTAAGTTCGATGCCACGCAGGACCGGCAGCTCGTCACGGTCGAGCGCATCGTAGTACTCGTCGAGCGTCTTGACGTTCTGCGCGTACACCGGACCGATCTTGCCGATTGCCGATACGCCGAAGGCAAGCAGATCGCACTCGGCCTGGGTGGAGTAGCCCTGGAAGTTGCGGTGCAGACGGCCCTGGCGCTGAGCAACGGTGAGTTCGTCATCCGGCTTGGCGAAGTGGTCCATGCCGATATAGACGTAGCCGGCCTCGGTAAGGCGACGGATGCCGAGCTGCAGCAACTGCAGCTTGGTGTCTGCAGTGGGCATGTCGCCGCTGTTGATGCGGCGCTGCGGCTTGAACAGGCCCGGCAGGTGGGCATAGCTGTAGAGAGAGATGCGATCGGGCGAGATCTCCAGCACCTGCTCGAGGGTACGGTTGAAGCTGATCACGTTCTGCTTGGGCAGACCGTAGATCAGGTCCATGCTCACGGACTTGAAGCCCGTGGCACGTGCCGCGTCGATGACGAGCTTGGTCTCGTCATAGCTCTGGATGCGGTTTACCGCCGCCTGCACATCTTCGGCGAAGTCCTGCACGCCAACGCTCATGCGGTTGAACCCAAGCTCGGCGAGCAGTTTCACGGTGTCGAAGTCGACCTTGCGCGGGTCGACCTCGATCGAGTATTCGCCATTGGGAACGAGCGTGAAGTGTTCGCGCACCGCGGCCATGAGCTCGCGCATCTCGTCATGCGACAGGAAGGTCGGCGTTCCCCCACCGAGGTGGAGCTGCGTGACCTGGCGGCTGCCCTCCAGGCATTCCGCCTGCATCGCGATCTCCTTGGCCAGGTATTTCAGATACTTGGCCGAGCGCCCATGATCCTTGGTGATGATCTTGTTGCAGGCACAGTAATAGCAGATCGTGTTACAGAAGGGGATGTGGAAGTATAATGAGAGCGGTTTGCTGACGCCGCCGACCGCCCTTTTTGCGAGCCAGGCCTTGAGCGCATCGGCGTTGAAGGCCTCGACGAAGCGGTCCGCTGTCGGATAGGACGTGTAGCGCGGTCCGTTGATGTCGAATCGGCGGATGAGTTGCGGATCGAAGATGAGTTGGTTCTGGCTTGTCATGATCTTGCTGCGGCAGTGTGTGCCAAACAATGGCAGATCGCCGCGTTTTTTTGGTTGACGTGGGTCAACGGGCGTGATGTGTTGCCCGATCGAACCACTCCTGAGCCAGGTCTGGCGTCTTTTGTCGGGGAAGCAGGATTATCGTGCAGATGAGGGCGAGCGTGCCAATTACCGTGAACGGGCTCAAGTCTGCCTGTTCGCAGTGCAACCTGGTCGAGTTGTGCCTGCCCTTCGGGATGTCCGACAGCGAGTTGAACCGCCTGGACGAACTCGTTGGCGCGCGGCGCAAGGTCAAGCGCCAGCAAAGCCTGTATCGTGCGGGCGATCCGTTCGAGGCGATCTACGCCATCCGCGCCGGTTCGTTCAAGACCGACGTGCTGCTCGAAGACGGCCGCGATCAGGTGACCGGCTTCCAGATGACCGGAGAGATTCTCGGCCTCGACGGCATCAGTGCAGAGTCGCATACCTGCAATGCGATCGCCCTCGAGGACAGCGAGGTCTGCGTGATCGCCTATGACAAGCTCGAGCAGATGTCACACGAAGTGGAAGGCCTGCAACTGCAGTTCCACAAGGTGATGAGCCGCGAGATCGTGCGCGACCACGGCGTGATGATGCTCCTCGGTTCGATGCGCGCCGAGGAACGGCTGGCGGCGTTCCTTCTCAACATGTCGCAGCGCTTCAATGCGCGTGGCTTCTCGGCGCAGGAATTCCACCTGCGCATGACGCGCGAGGAGATCGGTTCCTACCTGGGGCTCAAGCTCGAGACGGTGTCTCGCGCTTTCTCCCGCTTCCAGGACGAAGGGCTGATCTCGGTGCAACAGAAGCACGTGCAGTTGCTCGATCCCACCGGGCTCAAGCGCCTGATCCAGCACCAGCACGGCGCGCGCTGACGCTGGCCGCCCCGCCTCGACGGCCGCCATTGTTCAGGCAAGGAAGCCTGCGGGATTCTTGGTGAAGGCGACCGACACGATCCATACGTACACGGACAGGGCGGCCGCAAAGGCGCCCGCACGCACCGGCTTGGTCGGGCCGCGCTTGAGTGCAAGCGTGCCAAGCAGCACGTATGCAACCAGGCCACCGACCTTGGCGGTCACCCAGTCGGCGGCAAACGGGTACTGCGCGATCATGACCGCCAGCGTGATCGCTGACAGCAGCAGCAGGCTGTCGATGATGTGCGGCAACACACGGGTGAGCCGGTGCGAGAGCATCGAATTGCCCGTCAGCATCCACATGCCGCGCAGCAGGAAACCCGCTGCGCTAAGCACGACGCAGACGACGTGAACGTGTTTGATCGCGTAGTACATCCTTTCTCCTTGCAAGGGCTGGCAAGCTGCCGGTCTCGGGGCGACAGGTATTGTCGCCCGTCTCGGGTAAGATTACGAATCGTTCCGGAGCCAAAGCAATGTCCCAGCACCCCCATGTCGACATCCCTGCCCTGCTGCATCGCATCCCGCTGTTCAGTGAGTTGTCGGAGTCGGATATCCAGCGTGTGTCGCGCTACACCCGCGATCGGCATGTCGGCAGGGGCGAAGTGCTGTTCCAGCGCGGCGACCAGCCCCACGGCTTCTATTTCGTCGTATCGGGCCAGATCAAGCTGGCCTTCTCGTCGCCACAGGGCACCGAGAAGGTGGTCGAGATCGTGGGTGCGATGCAGAGCTTCGGCGAGGCGGTGATGTTCATGAACCACCCCTACCCGGTCTTTGCGGAGGCCTTGTGCGACACGGTGCTGATCCATGTCGGCCAGGCGGTCGTGACCGAACTCATCGACCAGGATTCAACCTTCGCTCACAAACTGCTGGCCGGCATGGCGATTCGTCTGCACAGCCTGATCCAGGACGTCGAAACCTACTCGCTGCGCTCGAGCATGCAGCGCGTCATCGGCTACCTGCTGCAGGTGGCGGACAGCGACACGCCATGCGAGATTGCGCTTCCCACCAGCAAGCAGGTGATCGCCTCGCGCCTCAACCTGACCCCCGAGACGCTGTCGCGAATCTTCCATGACCTCAGCGAAGCAGGCCTGATCAGCGTGCAGGGCAAGCGCATCACCTTGCACGACCCTGCACGCCTGGCACGGCACAACGCCTGAGGCCGTTGCAGCACGGTAGCCGTTCAGGGCTCGAGCACGTACTGCCCTGGCGCATCGGCAAGCGCGGGAAAAGCCTCGGTCGACACCGGGCGCGCCGCCACGAGCGCGCCGCAGCGTGGCTTGAGCCAGCGCATCCAATCTTCCCACCAACTCCCCTCGCAACGCTTGGCGCGCTGACGCCAGGCTTCCGGCGTATCGTCGCGTGTGCTGGCCTCGACCCAGTAGTGGCGCTTGGGCGGATCGACGACGGGATTGACGATGCCCAGGATATGCCCGGAGCTCGACAATACCTGCCGCACCGGTCCGCCAACGTGATGCACCACTTTGAAGGTTTGCAGCCACGGCGCGATGTGATCGTCCTCGGCCGCAACCGCATAGAGCGGCTGCGAAACGGCCGCGAGGTCGAGCGCCTCACCGGCGACCTGCAAGGCCCCTGGCTGGATCAACTTGTTGTGCAGGTAGAGTTCGCGCAAATACCAGGCATGCATGCGGTACGGCATGCGGGTGGTATCCATGTTCCAGAACAGCACGTCGAATGGCGGCGGTGACTCTCCGTACAGCCAGCCATGCACGACGTAATGCCAGATCAGGCTGTTGGAGCGCAGCAGCCTGAATGAGGCGGCCATCTCCTTGCCGTCCAGGTAGCCCTTGCGAGCCATCTGCTCGGTCAGGTAGCGGATGCTGCTCTCATCGATGAAGACCTCGATGTCGCCTGGTTTGTGGAAGTCGACCAGCGTCGTAAACAAGGTCCAGTCGGCGACCGGCATCTCGGCTTCACCATAGCGCCGGTTCGCCCACGCCATGTACATCGCCAGTGCGGTGCCGCCAATGCAGTAGCCGGCGGCATGCACTTTTGCGGCGCCCGTGAAGGCGCGCGCCTGACGGACGATCTCGTCGATGCCCTCGATCAGGTAGTCATCGAAGCCCACCTCGCTCATGCTGGCATCAGGGTTCTTCCAACTGGTGATGAACACGTCGAGCCCCTGATCGAGCAGGAAGCGGATCATGCTCTTTCGCGGCACCAGATCGAGCACGTAGAACTTGTTGATCCAGGGCGTGATGATCACCACGGGCTCGGCACGCACGCGCTTCTGGGTCGGGGCATAGTGGATCACCTCGAGCAACCTGTTGCGGTAGATCACGGCACCAGGCGTGGTGGCGAGATTCTCGCCCACACGGAAGTCATCCGGGCTCGTCATGCGAACGTTGCCGGCCTGCAGGTCGGCGAGCCAGTTCTCGAAGCCACGCCTCAGGCTGTCGCCATTGGTCTCGATCGCGCGCCTGAGCGCAACAGGGTTGGTCCAGAAGAAGTTGGTCGGCGCAACCGCATTGAGCCATTTCCGCCACCAGAAGGCTGCGCGCCTGCGCTCCTTGTTCGACAGCCCCGGCGTCTCGTAGAGCATGTCCTGCGTATGGCGGGTGAAGGCGAGGTACCACTCCTTGATCAGGTCCCAGGTCGGGCGCTCGGTCCAGGCAGGATCTGAGAAGCGCGCATCATCGGCATTCGGGCTGATCGGATCCTCGCTCGGAATACCGCGCATGCGATCCCACGTGTGCATCTGCAGCCGGAAAAGGTCGCGCGAGAGACTCAGCAGGTGCTCGCTCAGCTCCTGTGGATGCGCCATCCAGGCAAGCTGCGCGTGGACTATGGGCGCGGTCATGCCGAGTGGATCGACCGACCCCTCCACCTTGTCGTGCAGTCGACGCAGCAATTCATTGGCACGCCCGCGCGTCGCCCTCGGGTGCGACGATGGACGACTCCTGCGGTCCGGTGTAGTCATGTGCTTCGCTCTCCTCGCAACGATTCATCGGAGCTGGTACGGGTGTCGGGCGACAGCCACCTCGACACCGCTCCAGCCTAGCTCACCCTCCACTGCCGAAGCCAGGCCGGCAGCGGCAAGCACCTCGCCATGGACGACGAAAGTCCTCGTTGGCGGCGGCGTGAAGCCGCGCAGCCAGTCGAGCAAGGCCGGGCGGTCGGCATGCGCAGACAGGCCACCGATGGTGTGCACGCGCGCGCGAACGGGTACTCGCTCGCCGAACAGCGTGACCTGCCTGGCACCATCGACCAACCGGCGACCGAGCGTGCCGGCAGCCTGGAAACCGACGATCACGATCGCACATTCCGTACGCGCCAGGTTATGACGTAGATGGTGCTTGATTCGCCCGGCGTCGCACATGCCGCTCGCCGAGATGATCACGCGCCCGCCACGCACGGCGTTCAACGCGATCGATTCCTCGACATCCTGGACGAAGCGCAAGCGAAAACGTTCGCCATTGGCCTGCACCCAGTCGTACAGCTCCCGCGTCTCGTCATCCCAGAGCTCGCGGTGGCGAACGGTGAGCTCGGTCGCCGCTGTGGCCATCGGCGAATCAACCGCAACGTCGAGCCGGCTCACCCGCCCGGAACGGACAAGATCGGCGAGCACGAACAGCATCTCCTGGGTTCGCCCCACTGCGAAGGCCGGAATGATCACGTTGCCTGTATCACGTGCGAGCGTGGTGTTGAGCACATCGGCAAGCTCCGTGTAGGTGTCACCCACCGAGCGATGAGCGCGATCACCGTAGGTCGACTCCACGCAAACGATGTCGGCGCGCGTAACCCGCACGGGATCCTGCAGGACAGGCCGCAAGGGCTGTCCCAGATCGCCCGAGACGACCATGCGGCGCCCGCTCCCGACGAACTCGATCTCGATGATCGCCGAGCCCAGGATATGACCGGCATTGCGAAACCGGCAGCGTACACCAGGCGCGGGCGAAAACCAGACATCATATTCTATCGCACGCAAGCGCCCCAGGCTCGCCCGCGCCTGCTCGACCGTATACAACGGCGCAAGCTCCCTGTACCGCTGCGTCTTCCTCGAGCGCGCATTGCGCAAGGCCCACTCGGACTCCTTCTCCTGTATGAAGGCCGAGTCCATCAACATGACGCCCAGGAGGTCTACAGTGGCAGCGGTAGCGTAGATCGGCCCCCGGTAACCCAAGGCAACGAGCCGTGGGACGAGGCCGCTATGATCTAGATGCGCATGGGTAAGGAGCGCAAACTGGATGTCGCGCAGATCGAATTCGAGCGCCTCCCGGTTCTTGCGATCGGCCTGCCTGCCACCCTGAAACAAGCCACAATCGACGATGAATGCACCGTCAGGATGATCCACCTTGAGGCAGGACCCCGTCACCTCGCCAGCGGCGCCGTAGAAAGTCAGCTGCATCGTCAACAAGCCTCCCTATGCGTACTGCTTGCAACGCCCCGCATGCACCTTACACGCACGCCACAAGAATCACGGAGCAATCCGCAGGCTGTTTGATCGCGATCAAGCGCCCTCAGCACGTGGCGCTGGCTATAATCGGATCGTGACACACAACAGGGAGTCTCCGTCATGTTCAAGCACATCCTGGTCCCGACCGATGGGTCGGCCTTGTCCGAAAGCACGGTGGCCCGCGCCGTCTCCTTCGCCAAGGACGCCGGAGCGCGCATCACCTTCTTCTACGCCCAGCCCGACTTTCCCATGCCCATTTATGGCGAAGGCGCACTGATCGACCCCACAACGCCGGAACAGTTCGCAAAATCGGCCGCGTCCGAGGCAAGCGCCATCCTGGCCAAGGCCAAGGCCAGCGCAGATGAGGCTGGCGTGGCATCGGACACGGACACTGCCGTCAACGAAGTCCCCTACGAGGCAATCATCGATGCAGCCGATCGCCATGGCTGCGACCTGATCTTCATGGCCTCCCATGGGCGGCGTGGCATCGCAGGTCTGCTTCTGGGCAGCGAAACACAGAAGGTGCTCACCCACAGCAAGACGCCCGTCCTGGTCTATCGCTGAAAGGGACAGGAACCCGTGCTTATGCAAAAACGGCCCTCACGGGCCGTTTTTTTGTTTACCGGTGTGCTGATCAGCGCCCGGCGCTCGCCCTGCGTTCGTCTTCGGCCATGTGCCGACGCGCGAAGCGATACAGATAGATCGCCATCACGACCACGAACAGGATGGTGAACAGACTCAGCAAGCCGATATCACTGGTGAACAACAACTCCCAGGCCATGACATACCTCCTTAGCAGAAAAATCAGGCATTCGGATCAATGGTGATCTCCATCTCTGCAGGGAGGAACGCGGCCCCGTTCATGCGCCAGCTGCGGGACTCATCTTCTATCAGGAACAACCAGCGCCCGGTACCAAGGGGCGCAATCGCACTTTCATACAACCCTTCGCCCTTGCGGGTGAGAACCAACTCCTGGTCCAGACCACCCCGTGTGGGGTGCGAGATCGTGAGCCGGATCCGCTCTGGCACATCGACCGCGTTGGTCGCGCCCAGCTCGATCCTGATCTCCTGACTACGAATCCGGAGGTCGGCCTTCAGACCAAGGTCGCGGGCGTGCTCGGCCCTGCCCATGGTCTGCACGATCGCACGGCCTTCCTTGTAGTAGTCGTCAACAACCATGCCATCGAAAGTCTTCACGGCAATGACGAAGGTTGCGATGCCGGCAATCACTGCAATTGCCGGAAACGTGATCAGAAACCAGGGCCAGCCCTGCCGATACCACGGCGGAGGGGGGGACTTGTCGGACGCAGCAGTACTCATGTCACCTCGGGATCAGGAAAGTGGTTTCTTCATTCACGCTCAGCGCCGGGTTGTCCTCGGCCGTGATGCGGAAAGCAATCGTGTTGGCACCGGGAACACCCTCGTCGTAGGGCACCAGGACCTGAAGCGTCACCGCCTGGGTAGACGCCGCCGGCACCTCGACGCGCTCGACACCACCGATACGCACCCCGGGCATGCCGGACACCGCGAGCTGGAACGCGCGCGGCGCCTCGGTCATGTTCATGACCTGAAGCTGGTAGACGTTCTCGATGAAGCCGCCTTCGATTTCACGACCAAGCGACGAGCGGTCACGAATGATGTCGACACGCAGAGGATCGCGCGCCGCGAGCCCCCAGACGAAGGCAAGAGAGACCAGTACCAGCACGGCGCCATAGATCAATGTCCGCGGCCGCAGTACATGCAGCAGGATCTCCTTGCGCCCCCAATGCTTCTTGAGCGCGTTCTCCGTGGAGTAGCGGATCAGGCCACGGGGATAGTTCATCTTGTCCATGACCTGGTCGCAGGCATCGATACAGGCTGCGCAGCCGATGCATTCGTACTGGAGGCCATCGCGGATGTCGATACCGGTCGGACAAACCTGCACGCATATGCCGCAATCGATACAGTCTCCTTTGCCGACGCTGCGCGGGTCGATGTTCTTCTTGCGCGTCCCGCGCGGCTCGCCACGCTCCTCGTCATAGGTAATGACGAGCGTATCCGGGTCGAACATGACGGCCTGGAAACGCGCGTAAGGGCACATGTACTTGCAGACCTGCTCACGCAACACCCCGGCGAAGAGGTAGGTGAAGCCTGAGTAGAAGAGGATCCAGAACAGCTCCCAAGGGCCGAAGCCAAACGTAAGCAGGGAGGCGAGGAGCTCGTCGAGCGGCGAGAAGTAGGCGACGAAGGTAAAGCCGGTCCACAGCGCGACGAGCCCCCAGGCCGCAAACTTGCTGCCACGACGCACGGCCTTGCCGACGCTCATGGGCGCCTGGTCGAGCTTCTGCCGCCTGACATGATCACCCTCGATCTTCTGCTCGATCCACATGAAGATCTCGGTGTAGACCGTCTGCGGACAGGCGTAGCCGCACCAGAGCCGTCCGGCCACCGCAGTGAAGAAGAACAGCGCGTATGCGGAGATGATCAGCAGGATGGCGAGGAAGAAGACATCCTGCGGCCAGAACACCCAGCCGAAGATGTAGAACTTGCGCTCGGTGAGGTGAAACAGCACTGCCTGCCGATCGTTCCAGCTGAGCCAGGGCAGTCCGTAGAAAAGGAGTTGGGTGAACCACACCAGGGCCCAGCGCCAATTGGCGAACAGGCCGGTGACTGCGCGCACGTAGAGCTTCTTGCGTGCGGCGTAAAGCGTATCGAAACTGGCGTCGGAGTTGGCTTGCGCCGGCTTGCGGGGTTCTGGGGTCGTGCTGCTCATGGCCTAGTGTACCGATGAAGTGTTGTTATTGTTGTTATGGTAACCCCGGGGGAACCCCCATTCCCCCGGAGATGGAACTGCAGACTGCGGTGCGACTGTTACTTCTTGCTCAGGCTCAGTACGTAAGCGGTCAGGATGTGGACCTTGTCCTCGCCGAGGAACTCACCGAAGCCCGGCATACGGTTGTTACGGCCGTGCGTGATGGTCTCGATGATGACGGCTTCGGACGAACCGTAGAGCCAGGTGTTGTCGGTCAGATTGGGCGCGCCAAGCATCGGGTTGCCCTTTGCATCGGCACCGTGGCAGGCCACGCAGTTGGTCTCGAAACCTTCCTTGCCGCGCTGCGCCCGCAGGGAGTCATG
Organism: Thauera mechernichensis; assembly: GCF_029588855.1. NCBI lineage: Bacteria > Pseudomonadati > Pseudomonadota > Betaproteobacteria > Rhodocyclales > Zoogloeaceae > Thauera > Thauera mechernichensis. The sequence goes on from NZ_JARQZE010000001.1 coordinate 26,405, forward strand.
CGCGAGGCCGTTCAGCGAACGAACATAGTTGGCGACATCCTTCGCACCCTCTGCACCAAGCGCCGGCCCGAACGGGGGCATGATGCCGTTGCGGCCGTTGGTGATCGTCTCGCGGATGTTGTCCGGCTCGCCACCCCACAGCCAGGCGCTGTCGGTAAGGTTCGGGAAGCTCTTCGCACCCTGGGCAGCCGAACCGTGACACTGCGCGCAGTAGGTCAGGAACATGCGTTGCCCCATGGCGCGGGCGTCGGGATCCGCCGCCACGGCCATGACGTCCATGTCGCGATACTTGGCAAAGACGGGGCCGAAGCGCTCTTCCGCGGCCTGCATCTCGGCGTCGTACTGCGCCCACTGACCACGGTGCTGGTTAACGTTGCCGAAGCCCGGGTAGATCGCCAGATAAACCACACCGAACACGATCGTGATCCAGAACAGGTACATCCACCAGCGCGGCAGCGGGTTGTTGTACTCGGCGAGCGTCTCGTCCCACACGTGGCCGTGAAGCTCGACCGGCCCCTTCTCGCGCTTGGTCATGTTCGACACCAGCACGAACACACAGAACAGGATGGAGAGGGCCACGAGGACCATCACATACATGTTCCAGAAACCGCTGATAAAGTCAGCCATTTGCTTTTCCCTCTTGGTCTTGCCGCCCCCCCTGGGCCGGCAGGTCGTCGTCGCTCAGGGGCAGGCGCGCCGCCTCGTCGAAGCCGGCCTTGGCGTGCTTGCTGTACGCCCAGGCGCAGATGCCGAGGAAGCACAGGAACCCAAGCACCGTGATCAGGCTTCTGAAGTCATTTATATCCATGGCGCGCCCAGCTCCTTACCTGAAGTTCGAAATCGCGGTGCCGAGCCCTTGCAGGTAGGCCACGATCGCATCGAGTTCGGTCTTGCCCTCGAGCGCTGCAGGCGCCGCGGCGATTTCCTCCTCGCTGTACTTGTGCAGGCCGACCTTGTTGAGCGCACGCATCTTCGCCTGGATGTCGTCCGCCTTGACAGGACGATCCAGCCACGGGAAGGCCGGCATGTTCGACTCAGGCACGACATCACGCGGGTTGATCAGGTGGACACGCTGCCACTCATCGGAGTAACGACCACCAACTCGGGCCAGGTCCGGACCGGTGCGCTTGGAACCCCACTGGAACGGGTGGTCGTAGATGAACTCACCCGCCACCGAGTAGTGGCCATAACGCTCGGTTTCGGCGCGGAACGGACGGATCATCTGCGAATGGCAGTTGTAGCAGCCCTCGCGCACGTAGATGTCACGGCCGACCAGGCGCACCGGATCATAGGGTTTGACGTCGAGCGCATTGCCCTTGTGGTCGATTGCAGTGGTGGTCGAGTGCTGGAAGAACAGCGGCACGATCTCCACCAGACCACCCACGCTGACGGTGAGCAGCGTGAGGACGATCATCAGGAATACGTTGCGTTCGACTTTTTCGTGTTTCGATTGAGCCATGTTGTTGTTCTCCGATCAGGCGTGGGCAGCCGCAGGCGCAAGCACCGGGGCGTCATAGGCCTTCTGGCCGGCGATGGTCTTCACCATGTTGTAGAACATGATGAACATGCCGCCGAGGAAGAGCGCGCCGCCGATGAAACGGATGGTCCAGAACGGGTAGCTGGCCTTGACGCTCTCGACGAAGGAGTAGGTCAGGGTGCCATCCGGGTTGGTCGCACGCCACATGAGGCCCTGCATCACACCGGAAATCCACATCGAGGCGATGTAGAGCACGATGCCGATGGTCGCGATCCAGAAGTGAGCGTTGATCAGCTTGACGCTGTACATCTCGCTCCTGCCATACAGGCGGGGCAGCAGGAAGTACACCGCGCCGATCGAGATCATCGCCACCCAGCCGAGCGCACCGGAGTGCACGTGACCAACCGTCCAGTCGGTGTAGTGCGACAGCGCATTGACCGTCTTGATCGACATCATCGGGCCTTCGAAGGTCGACATGCCGTAGAACGAGAGCGAGGTGATCAGGAACTTGAGGATCGGGTCGGTGCGCAGCTTGTGCCAGGCGCCGGACAGGGTCAGAACCCCGTTGATCATGCCACCCCAGGACGGCGCAAGCAGGATCAGCGAGAAGACCATGCCCACCGACTGGGTCCAGTCAGGCAGCGCGGTGTAGTGCAGGTGGTGCGGGCCAGCCCACATGTAGGTGAAGATGAGCGCCCAGAAGTGCACCACCGACAGACGATAGGAATACACCGGACGATCGGCCTGCTTCGGCACGAAGTAGTACATCATGCCCAGGAAGCCCGCGGTCAGGAAGAAACCCACCGCGTTGTGGCCATACCACCACTGGATCATTGCGTCCTGCACGCCGGCGTAGGCGGAGTAGGACTTCATGCTGAACAGCGACACCGGGATGGCGGCACTATTGACGATGTGCAGCAGCGCCACGGTGAGGATGAAAGCACCAAAGAACCAGTTGGCGACGTAGATGTGCGAAATCTTGCGCTTGACGATGGTACCGAAGAACACCACCGCGTAAGAGACCCACACGACAGCGATCAGGATGTCGATCGGCCACTCCAGCTCGGCGTATTCCTTGGAGGTCGTGTAGCCCAGCGGCAGCGTGATCGCCGCGAGCACGATGACCAGTTGCCAGCCCCAGAAGGTGAAGGCCGCCAGCTTCGGCGCGAACAACGTAGCGTGGCAGGTACGCTGGACCACGTAGTAGGAGGTGGCGAAAAGTGCACAGCCGCCAAACGCGAAAATCACGGCGTTGGTGTGCAGCGGGCGCAACCTGCCGAAGTGCAGGAATTCGTGAACGTTCAGTTCGGGCCACACGAGCTGTGCTGCGGCGATGACACCGACCAGCATGCCCACGATGCCCCACACCACCGTCATGATGGCGAACTGACGCACGACTTTATAGTTATAAGTCGCTTGCGATTGCATGTGAGTCACCTCTTTGTTTTGAAAGCTTTGCGAGCACGACGCGCGACGACTGCGGCGCACTTCCTGAAGACCGGCCGAGAATACGCGTTGGCGTAAATCCCAATTTGACACAGATCAACATTGTATTGCAGCCGAGGGGGGCGAGGAAGCAAAAATTGGACGAAATCCAGATCCATGCGCCCTATCAGGCAAGGCCCTCGTCACAAGGCTGAAGGCGCAGTCAGACGGGCGTTTGCGGGCAAGCGCCGCACGCAACAGGAGCGCCGTCGCCGGCATATCGGACCGACCGCAGCAACCACGGGCCGCATACCCAAAACGCCGAAATCGAGAATGACAGACGAAAAAAAAGGGTGCGTATCAACGCACCCCCAACCCCAACAGAGAGACATAAAAACACTCGTTGCCCACCGTCTTCCAAGCCCGATCGACAACCACGGCACAATTATCGCCACGCCGCCAAAGCGCGTGTTGACCTAGGTCAACCTGTCCGCATCTGCACCACCCCTGGAGCAAGCGCCGAGGCGACATGTCAGCGCTCCCCCTCGTCACGCCCTGCGGTCCGCTTCGCGTCACCCCCCTCCCGCTCCCGGGCGTCCGGAGCCGGCTCGTCACGGTCGTCCATCAGCAGCCGATAGGCTGGCCCCTCCATGTCGTCGTATTGACCACTGCGCAGCGACCACCAGAAGATCACACCGATCACGAACACCAGCAGCACCGATAGCGGGATCAACAGGTACAGGCTCTCCATGCCAGCTCTCCTATGCAAGCCTCAGGCTCGGCCCCGCGGCACGCGCTGCAGGCGCAGCGCATTGAGAACGACGAGCAGCGAACTCGCCGCCATGCCGACCCCTGCCATCCAGGGCGTCACCAGCCCGGCCATTGCGAGCGGGACGGAGGTGAAGTTGTATGTAAACGACCACCAGAGGTTCTGGCGAATGATCTTCAAGGTCTTGCGCGACAGGTCGATACCCCGTCCGAGGCTGGCAAGATTCTCGTTGAGAAGCACGATGTCAGCCTGATTGCGGGCCAGATCCGTCCCCCCACCCATGGCGACCGACACGTGGGCCTGCGCAAGCACGGGGGCGTCATTCACGCCGTCGCCCACCATCGCGACGACGGCCCGAGCATCCTCCTGCAAGACGGCGATTACCTGCTGCTTGCCCTGCGGGCTCATGCCACCGCGGGCATCCTGCACACCCAGCGCCCCAGCCACGGATTCCACCACTGGCTGGGCATCACCCGACAGCACACTCGTCGGGATCTGCTCGCCGGCGAGACGGCGCATCAGCATCCCCGCCTCCTCACGGACGCTATCTGCCAGCCTGAACAAGCCCAGCCAGCCCGACCGCGATGCCAGCGCAATCACGGTTCCACCCTCGGACGCAAAACCCTCGAGTGCCGATGGCATCGCAAGCCCCGTCGCGCCCGAAACATACTCGGGACGACCGATAAACACGGTCTGGCCGTCGATGAGCCCGTGCATGCCTTGCCCGGTCTCGGCTTCGACTTCGCTTGCCAGCGGCAACTCGAGCCCGGCGGCAGCCTCACGCAGACCGGTCGCCACCGGATGCTCGGAACCCTGCTCGATCGCCGCAGCCATCGCCAGCACGGCAGCCTCGTCCGCGGCACCGAGGGGCAACACGCGCTCCAGGCTCATGCGCCCATGGGTCAGCGTTCCGGTCTTGTCAAACACGAACCGATTGGCATTGGCCAGGGTCTCGATCGCATGCCCGCGCGTGACCAGCACCCCCATTCGAGCGAGGGCATCGGTGGCTACGGTGAGCGCGGTCGGTGTCGCCAGCGACAAGGCGCACGGACATGCCACCACCAGAACGGAAACGAACACCCACAACGCGCGCTCGGAATCGATGAAGTACCAGCCAACACCGGTGATGCCCGCCAGCACGAGCAAGGTGACGATGAAATAGCCGGCCACCTTGTCGGACTGCGTGGCAAGCTTGGGCTTCTCGCTCGCGGCCCGCTCCATCAACTGACGGATGGCCGCCAGGCGCGTCGCGTCACCCACCTGCTCCACCCGCAGCACCAAGGGGGAGGACACATTGATGCTGCCACCCGTGAGCCGCGCGCCAACGCGCTTGGCAACGGGCAAGCTCTCGCCGGTGAGCAAGGCCTCGTTGACCTCGCCAACCCCCTCCACCACGACACCGTCGGCGGGCACGACTTCGCCCGGCCGCACGCGCACGATGTCACCCGGCGCGAGCTGCGCTGTCGGCACGCGCTCGCTGGCTGCGGACTGCGGCCAACCGGCCAGCCGCTCGGCAAAGGATGGCAGCACCTTACCGAGCTCCTCCACACCGCGCACCGCCTTCTGCCTTGCCAACATCTCCAGGTAACGCCCACCCAGAAGGAAGAAGACGAACATGGTGACCGAGTCGTAATACACCTCGGGACCATCAGTGAGCGTGGCCCACAGGCTGGCAAGAAATGCACTGCCCACACCCAGCGCGACCGGCACGTCCATGCCCAGGCGGCGCAGACGTATGTCACGCCAGGCGCGCTGGAAGAATGGCGCGGCCGAATAGAGCACGACCGGCAGGGTGAGCAGGAGGCTGGCCCAGCGCAACAGCAGCTCGATGTCCCAGGTCATCTCGCCCTCGCCCGCCACATAGACGGGGAAGGCGTACATCATGACCTGCATCATGCCGAAGCCGGCCACGAAGACCCGCCACAGCATCGAGCGCCGCTCCTTGTTGGCGATCTGCTCCGAACGTTCGGCGTCGTAAGGGTAGGCGCGATAACCGATGGCCTGGATTGCGGCAAGGATGTCGGACAGCCTGATGCGCTGCTCGTCCCAGCGCACGCGCGCGCGCCGCGTGGCGTAGTTGATCTCGATGGCTGACACCCCGGGCAGGCGGGCGACATGATTTTCGTTCAGCCATACACAGGCCGCACATGTGATGCCCTCGAGGATCAGGGCTGCCTCACGCTCGTGCTCACCCACCGGGCGTACGAAACTCTTCTGGAAATCGGGGTGATCGAACAGGCCGAGCTCCTGCAGCTCGACCGGCATCGCCTCGCGTCGCGACTCGGGCATCGCATCGCGGTGGCGGTAGTAATCTACAAGACCGTTATCGACGATCGACTGCGCCACCGCCTCGCAGCCGACGCAACACATGCGCCGCGATCGCCCCTCGATCCTGACGTAATGCTGCGTCTCGGCCGGAATCGGCAGGCCACAGTGATAGCAATCGACATCGGGTGCGGCGGCGTCCGCGGCGGGCAGTTCTGCAGAGGTCATCGGCGGCGATACAAAGCCGCCCCGGCGGGAAGCGCCAGCCGGGGCGGTCGGGGAAGGAGAGGCTTTTTTATCACAATCCCGCTGCTCGGGCCATTGCGCTGCACCATCGAGGCCCGCCTGCACGCCCTGAGCGCGCGCCCATCGCCGCCTGTCCGAAGCCGACAGCGCTTACTTTGCCGCCATGCGGATGGCCCCATCGAGACGGATCACTTCGCCGTTGAGATAGGCGTTCTCGATGATATGGCGGACCAGGCCCGCGAACTCGGCAGGCCGGCCAAGCCGCGACGGGAACGGCACCATCTTGCCGAGCGCGTCCTGGACTTCCTGCGGCATGCCCATCAGCATCGGCGTCTCCATGATGCCGGGTGCAATCGCCATTACACGGATGCCAAACCGAGACAACTCACGCGCCACGGGCAGCGTCAAGCCGACGACACCAGCCTTGGACGAGGCATAGCCGGCTTGTCCGATCTGGCCATCGAAAGCCGCAACCGAGGCGGTATTGATGATCACGCCACGCTCGCCACCCGCATCGGGCTCGGACTTGCTCATCACCTCTGCGGCCAGGCGCAGCATGTTGAAGGTCCCCACCAGATTGATGCTCACCGTGCGTGCAAAGCTGTCGAGCGCGTGAGCACCTTCACGGCCAACCACCTTTTCTGCAGGCGCAACGCCTGCGCAGTTGACCAGGCCCGTGAGCCGGCCAAAACGCGCACCGGCGGCATCGATCGCGGCGCGAGCACTATCGGCGTCGGTGACGTCGGTGGCCACAAACACTGCCCCAGCGCCCAACTCGGTCGCCAGAGCTTCGCCCGCCTCGCGGTTGACATCGGCCAGCACCACCCTCGCGCCCGCCTCCACCAACATGCGAGCGGTCGCAGCCCCCAGCCCCGACCCACCTCCGGTCACCACGAAAACGCCATTCTCGATCTGCATCGCACTTCTCCTGTTCAGTGGGTTCTTGGAACTCGGCCCGGCCTGCGCAAGGCTCGGCCGCCGACATCAGCGCGAACCATAGTTATCGTTAACGTAAACGTCAACATCAGAGCGTGGAGCGGGAAGCCACTCGCCCGCCCGCGCGCGCTATGCGTCGGCGAAGTCGAGATCGACCATCAACTCGTTGGCGAGCGCCTCAAGATCCAAGCGCACCGGTCCAAGCTCCAGCGTCGCCGGCACAGCCAGCTCCGCACGCGCGCGAAACAGCGGCTCACCACTCATCGACGCACTTTCGCAGGCCGTCTCGAGCGACTCGATACTGACCCCATGCCGGGCCAGCACCGCCGAGATGTCGCGCACGATACCCGGCCGGTCATGGCCGACTAGATCCAGGCCGACCTTGCGGACACTCGCAGCTGGGCCGGCAGCACCACGGGCAACCGCGATGCGCAGCCCCTGCCCTTCGAGCGCTTGCAATGCGGTCTCGAGCTTATCCACCTGCCCTGCGTCAACCTCGAGTCGCACCACGCCGGCGAACTGCCCGGCTAGGTGGGCCATTCGACTCTCCAGCCAGTTCGCACCACACTCGCTGGCACACCGCGAAACCGCATTAACCAGACCGGGACGGTCTGGGCCGATAAGGGTCAGAACCAGGGACGTCTTCATTCCATTTCTCCGTCGGCGCATTGCTGCAAAAGCCCCCGACCCACAAGCAGTTGATGGTGATCTGCGCTATATCAATACTCGGGCCAGGGGAACTGCAATAATTATGAACGCAAGCGGCGCACCAGATATAGATGCCGCTGCGCAAGGAGGCGTCGCCGCACAGGCGACGGATGCATAGGAGACCCCCGAATGAAGGTGCCGCAGTTCCATGCCCGCAAGGGTGATGGACTTTATCAACCAATCGCATTCCTGTTCGTGACCGAACGGATGTGCGCAGAGATTCTTGCCGAGCGCGAGCATATCCTCGACACCCTGCCGCCGGACATGCGCAAGCGCCAGCAGGCGCTTTTCGCACGCTACGACCCGAGCGTGAGCGCTCAGGCCTTCAACAGCCTGCTTCGCCTGTTCCACGGCCAGACTGCCTGAAAACAAGGGACCACAGACGCATCAAGGCAAAAGGCCAGCCCCATGGGGCTGGCCTTTTGCCTGAATCACTGGTGCCGGTGAGAGGAGTCGAACCCCCGACCTTCGCATTACGAATGCGCTGCTCTACCAACTGAGCTACACCGGCTAAGGGCGCGCATCATACAACAGGCCCCACACAACGGCAACCATGCGCTAGCGATCGCGTCGCACCGAACGGTCCGGCATGGGATGCCCCGCCGGAAGACGCGCGTTAATACAAAAAACTTTTGGCCGCATCTTCTGTTTATATCGGGAGTCGACTAAACTTCGCGGCAATTCGGGGCGGAGGAGACAGCCCGAACCAGAACGCGGCGCCGCGGGGCATCTGACTCCGCGGCAGCTCGCGCAACACCACGGGCCCACCCCACGCTGTCGCAGCGCCACCGCCGCACTGCACCTCGCAGCCTGCCCTCCAAGACGCCCCTCATGCTCGGCCTCGACTTCCTTGACATCGTCCTCATCGGCGTTGCCGCGTTTGCAGCCGGCGCAGTCAACTCCGTAGCAGGCGGCGGTACATTCTTCTCCTTTCCTGCACTGCTTGCCGTCGGCGTGCCCCCCGTAATGGCCAACGCCAGCAACTCGGTCTCGCTATGGCCGGGCAGCCTGGCCGGCGCCTGGGCCTTCCGTCGCGAACTCAAGCGCTTCTCCAGGAGCCTGCCGGCACTGTCCGTGGTTGCCTTCTTAGGTGGCATCGGCGGCGGGCTGCTGCTGTTGCAGACCTCGAATGCGGCCTTCTCCGCGCTCATCCCCTGGCTGTTGCTGCTGGCGACGGTGCTGTTCGCCTTCAGCAGCCAGATCTCAACGCTGGTGCAGAGATGGAAACCTGCGCCGGCGGGACGAGATGAACGCCACATCGGCCCAGGCGGCTATGTGTTCCAGCTCCTGGTGTCGATCTACGGCGGCTTCTTCGGTGCCGGCATGGGCATCCTCATGATCGCCGCGCTCGCCATCCAGGGCTTCAAGGACGTGCACGAGATCAACGCGCTGAAGAACTGGCTGTCGGCAATCATCTACAGCGTCGCGGTCGCAACCTTCGTGCTCGCCAATGCCGTCTCCTGGCCGCACACGGTGATCATGCTGCTCACCGCCACGCTGGGTGGATACTGGGGCGCCACCATGGCACGCCGGTTGCCGGCAATCTGGCTGCGGCGCTTCATCATCGCCGTCGGTAGCCTGCTCACGCTCTACTACTTCGGCAAGTCGGCCTGAGCGCGATGCATTCCCTCCTCGCACCCCTGACCGACAGCGGCCGCAGCATATGGACCTGCTGACCCAGATCATCCTCCAGGCCGGTCGTTCGGCCGTGGAGCTCGCACTCTTCGTGCTGCTGCCGATCATGGTGGTGATGCTGTCGCTGATGCGCATGCTGGAGGCGCGCGGCGCAATCGACTGGGTGGTCGCGCGCCTGGCTCCCCTGCTGCGCCCGGCGGGCTTGACCGGGCTGGGCGTGTTCGCCGCCCTGCAGATCAACTTCGTCAGCTTCGCCGCGCCGGTCGCCACGCTGGCCATGATGGAGGGCCGTGGGGCCTCCGACCGCCACCTTGCAGCCACACTGGCGATGGTGATGGCCATGGCGCAAGCCAATGTCACCTTCCCGATGGCGGCGATGGGGCTCTCCTTCGGACCAGCACTGCTGCTGTCCTGCGTCGGCGGCCTGGCGGCCGCGGCGGCGACCTACCATGTGTTCGGGCGCGGTCTTTCGAGCATCGAAGGCCCCCTCGACGAGACACTGCGCCACCCAGTCGCCGACGACACCAAGGGCGTGCTAGACGTCATCAACCGCGCTGGCGCCGAGGCCTTCAAGATTTCGATCGGCGCCATTCCGATGCTGGTCCTCGCCCTCGTGGCCGTGATGGCGCTGCGCGCCAGCGGTGGCATCGATCTGCTGACCAGCCTGCTCACACCGCTGCTGCGCCTGTTCGATCTCGACCCGGCGCTCATACTGCTCACGCTCACGAAATACATCGCTGGGGGCACGGCGATGATGGGCGTCATGGATGAGATGCTCAAGAGCGGCAACACCTCCGTCGCGACCCTGAACGCGAGTGCTGGCTTCCTGATCCACCCCTTCGATGTGGCCGGCGTGGCCGTCCTGATCTCGGCAGGACGCCGGGTGGCGGCGGTATGGAAGCCTGCCGCGCTCGGCGCAGTCATCGGCATTGCAGTGCGTACGATCGGCCACGGGCTACTGTAGTAGGCTTGGGCGTTACACCGACGCCCGCCCCCTCGCAGCCCACTCGACAGTCACCACGATGATCGCCGCCCTGACCCTGCTTCTCGTCTTCCAGCTCGCCGGCGAAGTCATCGCCCGCGGCTTTGCGCTGCCGATTCCCGGACCGGTGATCGGCATGGCGCTGCTCTTTCTCGTGCTCATGCTGCGCGGCGGCCCGGGCGACGACCTGCGCCAGACCGCCGGCACCCTGCTGCAGCACCTGTCGCTGCTGTTCGTGCCTGCGGGCACAGGCATCGTGCTCTACGGCGATCGCATCGCCGCCGAATGGCTGCCCCTGCTGGTCGCACTCTTCCTCAGCACCTTCCTCGCCATCGCGGTGACCGCGCTCGTGCTCAAGGCGCTCACTCGCAACCGCGCACGCACGGCCGCGGAGCGCGAACAATGAGTCCGGACCTCGAGGAAATCTGGGTCTACCTGTCGGCGACACCGCTGCTTGGTCTCACGCTGACCCTGCTCGCCTACCAGGCCGCCTTCTGGATCTACAAACGCGCGGGCTTTCATCCGGTCGCCAACCCTGTGCTGATCAGCGTGGCCATCCTTGCCACCCTGCTGCTCGCCACCGGCACGCCCTACCAAACCTATTTCGATGGCGCCCAGTTCGTGCACTTCCTGCTCGGGCCGGCGACGGTCGCGCTTGCGATTCCGCTCTATGCACAATGGCCGCGACTCAAGGCCATGGCGGGCCCACTCATGATCGCGCTGGTCGCGGGCTCGCTCACCGCAGCACTGTCGGCTTGGGGCATCGGCGCCCTGCTCGGTGCCAGCCGCGAGTCACTGATGTCGCTCGCGCCCAAGAGCGTCACCACGCCGATCGCGATGGGCGTGGCCGAGCGTATTGGCGGCCTGCCCTCGCTCACGGCAGTGCTGGTCATCAGCGCCGGCATCATCGGCGCAGTGTTCGGGCGCGCCATCCTGCGCCGACTGCATGTCGGCGACCATGCCGTGCATGGCTTCGCGATCGGCATTGCCTCGCATGGCATCGGCACCGCGCGCGCCTTCCAGGTCAGTGAGCAGGCGGGCGCCTTCGCTGCGCTCGCGATGGGACTGAACGGTCTCATCACCGCGCTGTCCCTGCCATGGATCATGCCCTGGGTGGAGCGCCTGTTCTCAGGTTGACAGCCCCCTCGGCAAAGCTTCGCTGCCACCTCCATGAACCGACCCGACGACAAGGCCGACAGAGTGCTGCACGCCATCTACCGCTGGATCGACCGTAACCTGCTCGAACTCGGCCGCGAGATGCGGCTGTCCTACCTGCCACCGCTGATGGTGTATTGCGCGGCCGGCATCTCGGGACTCACCGGCATCGTCGGCACCTTCTTCGTCAAGGACTACCTCGGCCTGTCGGCCGCCTTCCTTGCCGCGCTGGGGTTCTGGGCCGGCATTCCGTGGGCGCTCAAGATGCCGATCGGCCATCTGGTCGACCTGCTGTGGCGCTACAAGGCCGGCCTCGTCTATCTCGGCGCCAGCCTGATCGCCGCCAGCCTTTTCATCATGATCGGACTGATCGGCAACCCCGACGCGATGCGCGCGATCATGCCCGCCGAAGCCTGGTTCGTGCTGTCGGTGCTGCTCGCTCCGGTCGGGTACGTGATGCAGGACGCCGTTGCCGACGCGATGACGGTGGAGGCCGTTCCCCAGGTGGACGCCCACGGCCAGCCGCTCGACGAGGCGACCGTACGCCTGATGCACACCACCATGCAAACCCTGGGCCGGGTGGCCATCATCGGCGGCAGCGTGATGGTGTCGCTCGCCAACGTGGTGCTGTTCAAGGGCGCAGAGGCACTGCCCGAGGCCGAGAAGGTCGCGATCTACCTGCACATCTACGAACTGGCGCTGCTTATCCCGCTGCTGTCGGTCAGCGGCGTGCTGCTCGCCGGCTGGCTCAAGCGCCGCGAGGCGCGCCGCCTGGCTGCGCTCGGCCGTGACCGCGCCGAGATCGACCGCCTGCTGCACGGCCCCCAGGCGCGCACTGCGCCCAACTGGTGGATCCTGGGCGGCAGCGCGGTGTTCGTCGCGCTCACCCTGGGCGTCGGCCTGTCGGGCATGCCCTACGGCCAGGAGATCATCTTCGCAGGCTCGTTCACCGTCATCGCAGTGATGATGGGCCGGCTGCTGCGCGAACTCACGCCCACTGCGCGCAACACCCTGCTCGGCACCGCCATCATCATCTTCGTGTTCCGCGCCATCCCCACTCCCGGCGCGGGGTCGACGTGGTGGATGATCGACGAACTCGGCTTCGACCAGTCCTTCCTCGCCAAACTGGCGCTGATCGCCAGCAGCCTGACCCTGCTCGGCCTGTTCCTGTTCCGGCGTTTCATGGCCGAGCGCTCGATCGTCTACATCGTCGTCTTCCTGACGCTCGCCACCACAGTGCTGTCACTGCCGATCATCGGCATGTACCACGGCCTGCACGAATGGACTGCGGCACGCACGGGCGGTATCGTCGATGCGCGCTTCATCGCCGTCATCGACACGGCGCTCGAATCGCCGCTCGGCCAGATCTCGATGGTGCCGATGCTGGCGTGGATCGCCAACTCCGCCCCGGCGCACCTGAAGGCCACCTTCTTCGCGGTGATGAGCTCCTTCGCCAACCTTGCGCTGTCGGCCTCGCAACTTGGCACCAAATACCTCAATCAGCTCTACACGGTAACCCGCGAGGTGCGCGACGCCTCGACTGGTGCAATCACGATACCCGCCGACTACAGCGAACTCGGCATGCTGCTGGTCACGGTCACGGCGCTCGGCCTGCTGCTGCCGCTGGTCGCGATCGGCCTCACGCGGAGCGCCGGCCTGCGCAGCGCGTGAGGCCGCAGCGGCAGGCCGGGCGCCTGCATGCATGTTGACCTTGCGCATTGCCTTCCAGCGCCCGCGGGCGGACACTTGAGGCCATTCAACCCCAAGGGAGGCGAAACATGACACCCAGCTCGGTACACGACATTCGCAACCTCGCCCTGCTCGGCCACGCGGGCAGCGGCAAGACCACGCTGGTCGAGGCGCTGCTTCTGGCCTCGGGCGCGCTCGGCGCCGCTGGCAGCGTCGAGCGCGGCGACACGGTGTCCGATTTCGACCCCCAGGAAAAAGCCATGGGCCACTCGCTGCACGCCGCACTGGTGCATCTGGAGTGGGCCGGCCACTGGATCAACCTGCTCGACACCCCGGGCCTGCCCGATCTAGCCGGCCGTGCTCTGCTGACCCTGCCAGCAGTGGACACCGCTGCAGTGGTTATCAATGCCGCCGCCGGCGTCGAGAGCGGCACCCGCCGCATGATGGCAGCCGGCCGTGACAAGTGCCGCATGATCATCGTAAACCGGATCGATGCACCCGGCATCGACTTCGGCGCCCTCATGGACGACATCGTCGCAAGTTTCGGCCGCGAATGCCTGCCGCTCAACCTTCCCGCATCGGACGGCAGCCAGGTGATCGACTGCTTCTTCGCGCCCGACGAATCCGCCGCGACCGCGTTCTCCGGCGTGAGAACCGCACACGACGCCATCGTCGACCAGGTCGTCGAACTCGATGAAGCGCTGATGGCGCAGTATCTCGAACAAGGCGAGTCGCTCGCGCCCGAGCAGCTGCATGCCCCCTTCGAGCAGGCCCTGCGCGAAGGCCACCTCATCCCCGTCTGCTTCGTCTCCGCGCGCAGCGGCGCGGGCGTGCGCGAACTGCTCGACATCCTTGGCAAGCTCGCGCCCGACCCCACCGAAGCCAACCCGCCCCAGTTCCTCAAGGGCGAAGGCAGCGCCGCCGAAGCGGTCGAGGTCATGCTCGACGCCGAGCGCCACGCCGTCGCGCACGTATTCCAGATCGCCAACGACCCCTACCGCGGCAAGCTCGGCCTGTTCCGCATCCATCAGGGGCAGGTGACGCCCAACTCGCAACTCTTCATCGGCGACGGCCGCAAGCCCTTCAAGGTTGCCCACCTGCTGCGCATGCATGGGCGCAACGCGATCGAAACCACACTCGCCGTGCCCGGCGACCTGTGCGCCGTTGCCCGCGTGGATGAACTGCAGCGCGACGCCGTGTTGCATGACTCGCACGATGAAGACTACTACCACCTCGCCCCCGCCACCTACCCGCAGCCGGTGTTCGGCCTCGCACTGATGACGCGCAAGCCCGCCGACGAACAGAAGCTCTCCGAGGCGCTCACGCGCCTGCTCGAGGAGGACCCCTGCCTCGAGGTGAGCTTCGACCCGCGCAACCGGCGCACCGTGGTGCGGGGCCTCGGCGAGCAGCACCTCAAGATCGTGCTCGACGAGTTGTCGGCGCGCTGGAACCTGCAGCTCGACACGGCCACGCCGAGCATCCCCTATCGCGAGACCATCGCCATCACGGCCGAGGCGCGCTACCGACACAAGAAACAAAGCGGCGGCGCAGGCCAGTTCGGCGAGGTGGCGCTCCGCGTCGAACCGCTCGCGCGCGGCAGCGGCATCGAGCTCGCCGACGAGGTGAAAGGCGGCACCATCCCGACCAACTTCATGCCCGCGGTCGAGAAAGGCGTCCGCCAGGCGCTGGAGGAAGGCGCCCTGGCCGGGTTTCCGATCCAGGATATCCGCGTCGTTATCACCGATGGCAAGCATCACGCGGTCGATTCGAACGAAGTCTCCTTCGTCACCGCCGGCCGCCACGCGCTCATCGAAGCCGTGCTTGCCGCGCGTCCGCTGGTGCTCGAACCCCTGCTCGACATCCAGGTGAAGGTGGCCGATGCCCTGTTCGGCGAGGTCAGTGCCGAACTCGCCAGCCGCCGCGGCCGCCTGACCGCCACCGACAGCCCCGCCGCAGGCTGGACGCTGATCTCAGCGCGCGTTCCGATGGCAGGCCTGGACGGCTTCGAGGGCAGGCTCAAGGCAATCTGCGCAGGAGAAAGCGAATTCGTTCTCGAAGCCGGCGGCCACGAGCCTGCGCCGCAGGACGTACAATCCGAACTGGCCCGCCAGCACACCGGCGGCGGCAACGGCAACGGCGCGCACTGAGCGCGCCCAGGCCCGGCGTGCAGGCGCCGGGCCGCAACACTGACATGAAGCTGAGCGAACGCCAACGCGCCTACTGGCGCAGCAACCTGTTGCTGACGTTTTGCCTGCTGTTGATCTGGTTCGGCGTGACCTTTGTCGCGGGTTACTACGCCAACGAGCTCAACAGCTTACAGTTCATGGGCTTTCCGCTGGGCTTCTACATCTTCGCCCAGGGCTCGATGATCACCTATCTGGTGATCATCGCCATCTACGTCACGGTGATGAACCGTCTCGACCGCCGCTACCGAGTGAAATAACGCCCGACGTAGCACTGCCAGCATCCACTGCCCGCAGCCCTGCTCCTTACTTGCCGGAACCCGAGGCAGACTCGTCCGCTGCCTTCTTCTTGCGCCCCCAGGCGATCGGGTGCGCGTGGCGGCTGAGCATGAAGTCGAGCAGGAACTTGCTCCAGATGGTCACGCCGGCGGTCGAACTCCAGGTTTCGTACTCGAGCTGCAGCACCAGCACACCGTAGATCACCATCACGATGATGATGCCGCACACGAAGTTGATCACCGCGGTGAAGGGCGCAAACTTCGCCGGGTTCGCCGGCGGCATGCCACGCTTGAGCGCGACCTCCGAGAAATCGCGCTTGAAGACGATGCGCCAGGCCCGCCGCAGCCAGAAAAACGCGATCGGGAACAGGGCCACGAAGAGAATCCAGGTCAATACGGTGCTTACATCCAGAACCATTCACTGCTCCAGTCACGGCTGACGGCAAAAAGGCCGCAGCCCGCAAGGTGCCATAAAAGAAAGAACCCCGCCATGGAATCCGCTGGCGGGGTTCTCGGGAAGCCCCCTCTGGGAAGGGGCTTCAATACCAGGCTCGAGGCTTAGTGCGCGCCGTCGACCGCCTTGGCGCCACGCGGGATACGCACGTCTTCAACCAGCTGCTGGATGTGCTCCGGCGGCTCCTTGGTCACCTTATCGACCGCGAAAGCGACGATGAAGTTCACCAGCGCACCGATCGCACCGAAGGCTTCCGGCGTGATGCCGAAGAAGCTGTTCGGGCCGCCGATCAGATCGACGAACTCGGTGCCCTTCACGAAGAAGATACCCTTGTGAGCGAACACGTAGAACAGGGTGACGAACAGGCCGGCCAGCATGCCAGAGATGGCGCCTTCCTTGTTCATCTTCTTGGAGAAGATGCCCATCATGATCGCCGGGAACAGCGAGGACGCCGCGATACCGAAGGCCAGGGCCACGGTACCGGCCGCGAAGCCCGGCGGGTTCAGACCGAGCCAGCCGGCGAGCACGATGGCGCCTGCCATCGCGAACTTACCGACGAGCAGCTCGTTCTTGTCCGACATGTTGGGGGCGAACACGTTCTTCACCAGGTCATGCGACACCGCGGACGAGATCGCCAGCAGCAGACCGGCTGCGGTCGACAGCGCCGCAGCAACACCACCCGCGGCAACCAGCGCGATCACCCAGTTCGGGAGCAGTGCGATTTCCGGGTTGGCCATCACCATGATGTCGGCGTTGACCGTCAGCTCGCTGCCCTTCCAGCCAGCCTGCTCGGCCTTGGCCAGAACGTCGGCGCTCTTGGTCTTGTCGTTGTAGTACTGGATGCGACCGTCGCCGTTCTTGTCTTCCCACTTCAGCAGGCCGGTCTTCTCCCAGCGCGACATCCAGTCCGGACGCTCGTCGTACTTGAGGCTCGACTCTTCCGCGTACAGGTCGCCATTGCTGGTGATCGCGGTGTTGACCGTGGCGTGCAGGTTGTACTTGGCCATCGCGGCAACAGCAGGCGCGGTGGTGTACAGGATGGCGATGAAGACCAGCGCCCAGCCCGCGGAGTAGCGCGCGTCAGCCACCTTCGGCACCGTGAAGAAGCGGATGATGACGTGCGGCAGGCCTGCAGTACCGATCATCAGCGACACGGTGTAGACGAACATGTTGAGCTTGCTGCCCGGCACCGAGGTGGTGTACTCGGCGAAGCCAAGGTCGGTGACGACCTGGTTCAGGCGATCCAGCAGGGACACGTCGGTACCCACCAGGTTGGCGCCCAGGCCGAGCTGCGGCAGGAAGTTGCCGGTGAGGTTCAGCGAGATGAACACGGCCGGGATGGTGTAGGCCGAGATCAGCACGATGTACTGCGCCACCTGGGTGTAGGTGATGCCCTTCATGCCGCCGAACACCGCGTAGGCGAACACGATGCCCATGCCGAGGTAGATGCCGGTCTCGTTGCTGACGCCGAGGAAGCGCGAGAAAGCCACGCCGACACCGGTCATCTGGCCGATCACGTAGGTGATCGAGGCGGTCAGCAGGCAGATCACCGCCACCGTGCTGGCCGACTTCGAGTAGAAGCGGTCGCCGATGAACTGCGGCACGGTGAACTTGCCGAACTTGCGCAGGTAGGGCGCCAGCCACATGGCGAGGATCACGTAGCCGCCGGTCCAGCCCATCAGGAACAGGCCGCCGCCGTAACCCATGTTGGCGATCAGGCCGGCCATGGAGATGAAGGACGCCGCCGACATCCAGTCAGCCGCAGTTGCCATGCCGTTGGTGACCGGATGCACACCGCCGCCGGCGACGTAGAAGTCGCTGGTGCTGCCGGCGCGCGCCCAGATGGCGATACCGATGTAGAGGGCAAAGGACGCCCCCACCACCAGGTAAGTCAGAGTCTGAAGTTCCATGTCTCCCCCTGTTTATTCTTCGTGGACGTCGAACTTGCGGTCGATCTCACCCATCTTCTTCGCGTAGAAGAAGATCAGCGCGATGAACACGTAGATCGAGCCTTGCTGCGCGAACCAGAAGCCCAGCGGGTAGCCGCCGAGGTGGATCGTGTTGAGCACATCGGCGAAAAGGATGCCGGCGCCATACGAGACCAGGAACCATACGATCATGATCTTGGTCAGGAGGCTCAGCGTGGCTTTCCAGTAGCCTGCTGCATTGTTTTCCATAACGTCTCCTCGTCTGAAGTGAAACTCCCGCGCCGTCCTTCTCCGGCCGCAATACGGCCTGATCCACACGACTGCGGGCGCATTATAGAAACATCAGTCTTACTTATCCCTTACAGCGCCTTACAACAGGCTCCCGCCGCTCAAGCGATCTGCACCGTGTCGGAGCGCCCCTCTCCCCTGTTGTCGACCCAGCTCACGCTCAGCTCATCGCCCTTGGCGCCGCCCTCGAACCTGAACGCCAGACTGGGATTGGCCGACACCGAAGTGCTGAACTCGGCGGCAAGCACCACCCTGTCCTTGTGCCTGACCGTGACCGAGGTAATGAAGTGCGCGGGAATCAGCTCGCCGGACGCCGACCTGCGCTGACCGGTTTCCATGTCGTGCGACATCCGCATGCGAACTTCGGTAATGCCGTCCTTGGCGATGGCGCGGATACGCGTCGGATTTGTCATAGCCTTGCTCTCCTTTTCCAATGCACACTCAGCCGCCGCAGCCGCCGAGGGTCACCCTGACTTCCCGCTTGGCGACGAAGTACTTGCCGTCAGCCCGCACCATGGCCAGCACATTGGATGTCTGCCCCATCTTGATGCTTGTCTGCACGTCGGCCATCGTGCCCGACGCAATCACGAAGGAGGCGGCGACCATGTTCAGGTTCTTCTCGACCATGATCACGATCTGATCGGTGCCGGGCAATGTACTGAGCACACCGACCGGCACCGCCGCACCATCCTCGGCAATGTCAGGGGCGGAAATCAGGATGCCGCCACTCTCGGTCGGCGTGGTGGCGCCAAGCGCGGCGACGACCGCATCCAGGCTCTTTGCGCTGAAGGCCGCCTCATTTCGGGCCGCGTGCGCAAGCTCCGGCCTGATGAAGCCGATGGCCGCAAGCAAGCCGAAAACACCCAAGCCCCCCGCAGCTTTCAGGGCGTCCCTGCGTTGATGATTCATCCTTTC
The DNA here is from genome assembly GCF_029588855.1 of Thauera mechernichensis. Lineage (NCBI taxonomy): Bacteria > Pseudomonadati > Pseudomonadota > Betaproteobacteria > Rhodocyclales > Zoogloeaceae > Thauera > Thauera mechernichensis. The sequence goes on from NZ_JARQZE010000001.1 coordinate 45,738, forward strand.
ACTCCTTGTCGACCAAGCCTTTCATTGTACCCAGGCCCTTCGGCATTGGCTGCGCCACCCTTGAGCCGAGGATTTCCTCCTCGGCCGATTGGATATACTCTGGCCTGTTACGGCCCAGACCCCAGGACCCGAAAGCGGCTCGCGCCCCATCAGAAGACTTGAACGGCAACCCAACGGAGGAACAACGCAGTGCAACTCAGGATCGCAATCGCCGCACTCGGCCTGGCCGGCCTCGTCGGCACGGCACAGGCGCAGGACGCCGACCCCCATCTCGCCCGCAACCTTGCCGCGACGTGTGCGAACTGCCACGGCACGAACGGCAACGCACAGAAGGGCATGGCGTCACTCGCTGGCGAATCGGCCGAAAAAATCATGAAAAAGCTCGCTGAGTTCCGCTCGGGCGACGCGCCGGCAACGATCATGCACCAGATCGTCAAGGGCTACACCGAGGAACAGCTGGCGCTGATCAGCGAATGGTTCGCCGCGCAGAAATAAGGCTCACAGGGGAACAACGATGATCAACAGACGCGACTTCATCAAGGCCATCGGCATCGCTGCGGGTGGCACCACGCTGACCGGTCTCTCCGGGCTGGCCAATGCGGCAGGCTCGACTGCAAAAGGGCACATCGTCGTCGTTGGCGGCGGCTTCGGCGGCGCCACCGTCGCCAAGTACCTGCGCATGTGGAGCCAGGGCAGCGTGGATGTGACACTGATCGAGCGCAACACGCGCTTCGTCTCCTGCCCGATCTCCAATCTGGTGATCGGCGGCCTGCAGCAGATGGACGACATCACGGTCAGCTACGACAACCTGCGTGAAAACTGGGGCGTCAAGGTGATCACGGACGAGGTGACCGCACTCGACCCCGACAAGCGCATGGTTACCACTGCCAGGCATGGCACGCTGGGCTATGACCGCGTCGTGCTGTCGCCGGGCATCGACTTCATCCCAGGCGCAGTCGCAGGCCTCGACGGCAACGAGGAACTCGTGCCGCACGCCTGGAAGGCCGGCCCGCAGACCGCACTGCTGCGCAAGCAACTCGAGGACATGCCCGATGGCGGCGTGTTCGCGCTCACCATTCCGCGCGCACCCTATCGCTGCCCGCCGGGGCCTTACGAGCGCGCCTGCCTGGTCGCCAACTACCTGCGCGACACCAAACCGAAGTCCAAGGTGCTCGTGCTCGACGCCAACGACGAGATCCAGTCCAAGAAGGGCCTGTTTACCAAGGCGTTCGAGAGCTACGGCGCGCTTCTCGAATACGTGCCCGGCAGCAAGCTCGAGGGCGTGGATGCGGCCAGCCGCAAGGCACGGCTGGAGTTCGACGAGATCAAGGCCGACGTGCTCAATGTCATCCCGCCGATGCGTGCAGGCAATATCGCCGCTCAGGCCGGCCTGCCGCTGATCAACGAGCGCTGGGTCGACGTCGAATGGCTGTCGATGGAAGCCAAGGGCGTGCCGGGCGTACATGTGATCGGCGACGCGATCTTCCCCGCGCCCACGATGCCGAAGTCCGGTCACATGGCCAACCAGCATGGCAAGCTGGTCGCCGCAGCCATTCTGAACCTGCTCGAAGGCAAGGCTCCGAACGCAGCCCCCGTACTGATGAACACCTGCTACAGCTTCGTCGATGACAAGAACGTCATCCATGTTGCTTCGGTTCACCAGTACAACGCCGAAAAGCAGCAGCCGTTGCCAGTAGAAGGCGCGGGCGGCGTTTCGGCTGCAGCCAATGAGCTCGAAGGCAAGTTTGCGATGGGCTGGGCGCGCAACATCTGGGCCGACATGCTCGCCTGACGAGTCACCGCCGCTGCAGGCGCCTCCGCGGCGCCGCGCTGTCATGACGAAGGGGGCGCACGGATCCTGGATCCGTGCGCCCCCTTCGTTTCCGCCCCGAGGCCGTCGCCTTTATCAGTCCAGCGTACTGATGTAGAGCGACACCGCCTTGACCTCTAGTTCGGTGAGCTTCGAGGCGATCGAGTGCATGATCTCGTTGTCGTTGGTGCGCTGACGCTTGTTGAACGAATTGAGCTGGGCCTCGGTGTAGCGTGGCACCTGCCCTGCGAGGCGCGGCAACTGTTCGGTACCCAAGCCACGATCGCCGTGGCAGCCGGCACAGGCCGCCACCCCGGAGAACTCATTGCCGCGATGGAAGACGAAGCGCCCTACCGATGCGAGATCCTTGTCTCGTGCCTCGCGCGGCTTGGTCGGCTTGGTCTCGAAGAACACACCGAGCGCGAGCATTTCGTCCTCGGCAAGATCCTGAACCATGCCACCCATGGTGTCGCTGGCACGCCGGCCGGACTTGAAGTCCGCCAGTTGCTTGGCGATATATTGGTGATGCTGGCCCGCCAGGCGCGGATAGAGCGGCGAAGAACTATCGCCTTCAGGCCCGTGGCACAACATGCAACGCCCCGCATTGATCGCGGCGGCGCGCTCGAGATCGACCTGTGGCAGCTCCCCAGCCGCCGTGGCGAGCGAGGCGAACATGAACATTGACGCCGCGACCGTGATGCTTCTGCCTGCCCTCATTCCTGCACTCTCCTGTTCGCGACAGGACGGCCATCCGCAGCCTGTCAATGGTTCAAGGTTAGCAGAAGCGTCAAACGCGCAGAACGCCTCAGACCGGCGTAAGAAACCGATAGCCGCTCCAGGCGCGGACGGTCAGTCCCAACCCAGCTCGAGAAACCACGGACTCCCGCCCTGAGCCAGTGCCGAGCGCACATAAGGCACCATCTGCGTCGGCAGGCAACGCGGATCATGCCAGTCCAGCGCATCGCACTTGTCCGGTTCGCGGATCTCGGGTCGGCCAGCGAAGGCGTCGGCCCGGACGAAGAAGTCGATCCGGTTGGTGTCCGAACGTCGGTGGACAGTACCGACGTGACGCAGATCGCCCAACTCGACCCTGAGCCCTGTTTCTTCAAGCAGCTCTCGCCTCGCCGCCTCGCCGATGGACTCACCCGGCTCGACATGCCCTCCCGGCAGACTGAACAAGCCGTCGAAAAAGCCGGTGCCCGCGCGCCGCATGAGCAGGATCCCTCCTGCATCCTCGCAGATCACATGAACACCCACGGGAATGCCAGCATGCCTCATCAGTGCTTCCCGGTACTGCCGAATCCGTCGGCGCCGCGTTCGCTCTGGGCGAACTGCTCGACCAGGTTGAAGCCAACCTGCAGCACCGGCACCACGACCAGCTGAGCGATACGCTCCATGGGCTGAATAGTGAAACTCGCCCGCCCCCTGTTCCACACCGACACGAAGATCTGCCCCTGGTAGTCGGAATCGATCAGCCCGACCAGGTTGCCAAGCACGATGCCATGCTTATGCCCCAGTCCGGAGCGCGGCAGCACCATCGCAGCCAGCCCCGGGTCGGCGAGATGGATCGCCAGGCCGCTCGGCACAAGCGTCGTTTCTCCCGGATGGAGGGTGATCGGTGCCGGCAGGCAGGCACGCAGATCGAGGCCCGCAGCACCCTCGGTCGCATAAGCAGGCGGATGGGTCCTGAGGCGCTCGTCGAGCAGCTTCACGTCGATTCGATGCATATCCATTCTCCCTACCCACCGCCAGCCCACGGCCGGGTGAGCGTCAATTCACCACAAAATCCGTCCGCCCAGCCCCCGCGCCGGTCACGCCTGCGGTCTGCAGCCATCGAGCAGGCGCGCAAGATGCGAAACAATCCCATGCGCAAGCTCTGCCTTCGGCGCACGTGGCAGCGGATGGCGGCCGGCGTCGTCATACAGGACCACGGTATTCTCATCACCGCCCATGCCGTCACTCACCAGGTTGCCGACCAGCATCGGCAAACCCTTCCTGCGCCGCTTGCCCTCCGCATACGCATCGAGGTCCCGGCTTTCGGCCGCGAAGCCTACACAGAAGGGGGCGTCCTGCCTGGCAGCCACCTCGGCAAGAATGTCGGGGTTCGGCGTCAGCGCAATCTCGAGCGTCTCGCCGCTCTTCTTGATCTTGTGCTCGGCAACCTCCAGCGGGCGGTAATCGGCCACGGCCGCAACGCCAATGAACACGTCGGCTCCAGGCAGGGCGGCGAACACCTGCTCGCGCATGCCCAGGGCACTCCCTGCGGTGACCCGGCGAACCCCCGCGGGCACCGGCAGGCTGACAGGCCCGCTCACCAGCACAACCTCCGCACCTGCCTGGGCACAGGCGCGCGCAAGCGCGTAGCCCATCTTGCCCGAGCTGATGTTGGTGATGCCACGCACCGGATCGATCGCCTCGAAAGTCGGGCCTGCAGTCAGCACCACCTTGCGCCCGGCAAGCACACGGGGCACGAAAAAGCCCTCCAGACGCTCCACGATCTCCTCGGGCTCCAGCATGCGCCCCATGCCGACCTCGCCACAGGCCTGATCGCCGGCGGCAGGGCCGAACACTTCGACGCCATCCTCGCGCACCTGAGCAAGGTTGCGGCGAGTAGGAGGAGACTCCCACATCTGGCGGTTCATCGCTGGGGCAACGATGAGCGGCACATCGCGTGCAAGGCACAAGGTGCTGATCAGATCGTCTGCCCTGCCCTGCGCGAGCCGGGCAATGAAGTCAGCCGTAGCTGGCGCAACCAGGATCGCATCGGCATCACGGCCAAGGTCGATGTGCGCCATGTTGTTGGGCATGCGCGCATCCCACAAGTCCGTCCACACCGTATTGCCCGAGAGCGCCTGGAAGGTGACGGCAGTCACGAAGCGGGCCCCGCCCTCGCTCAGCACCACGTGGACGTCCGCCCCGGCCTTGCCGAGCAGGCGCACCAATTCGGCCGCCTTGTACGCCGCCACCCCCCCGGTGACACCGACGACGATCCTTCGACCCTTCAACATGATCATGCCATTCGCCTATAATAAAACCCGATACACATATACTGCAGCACCCAACCTGAGGAACGGCCCACGATGGCGATCACCGACTGGCCAGCCGACGAGCGCCCACGCGAAAAACTCATCGCCCGCGGCGCGGCGGCACTGTCCGACGCCGAGCTGCTCGCCATCTTCCTGCGCGTCGGCATTCCAGGCCAAAGCGCTGTCGATCTCGCACGCGGACTGCTGAACCACTTCGGCAGCCTCACCCGGCTATGCTCGGCAAGCGCAACGGAATTCTCGGCCCTGCCCGGCATGGGGCTGGCGAAGTATGCCCAACTGCAGGCAGTGATGGAACTCTCGAGCCGGGCCCTTGCCGAGACCATGAGCGAGCGCGCCCTGTTCGACTCGCCACAGGCCGTACGCGACTGGCTGCGACTCAGACTGGGGCATCTGCCGCACGAGACCTTCTGCGTCATGCTGCTCGACGCCCGCCACCGCCTGATCGTCGCGGTCGATCTGTTTCGCGGCACACTCACCCAGACCTCGGTCTATCCCCGCGAGGTCGTCAAGCTGGCCCTCGCCCATAACGCCGCCGCGGTCGTTCTTGCACACAACCACCCATCTGGCGCCGCCGAGCCGAGCACGGCAGACGAATTGCTCACCCGCAGCCTGAAAGACGCCCTCGACCTGGTCGACGTCCGCGTACTCGATCATTTCGTCGTACCTGCCCACGGCCAGGCCGTCTCCTTCGCTGAACGCGGCCTGCTGTAGGTATTCGCCCCCGCGCAACGGTAAGCGCGCATCGAACCGGCGTTTTTTGTCTCACAGGGCTTGCCATTGGATGGCTGCGTGCATTATCCTCGCACGTTTTCCGCAATCAGAATTCCCTGGAGCATCGTATGGCTCGCGTCTGCCAAGTGACCGGTAAAGCACCGATGGTGGGAAATAACGTTTCCCACGCAAACAACAAGACCAAGCGTCGTTTTCTGCCCAACCTGCAGAGCCGCCGCTTCTGGAGCGAAGGCGAGAACCGCTGGATCCGCCTGCGCGTTTCCAACGCCGGTCTGCGCACGATCGACAAGAAAGGCATCGACGTCGTCGTTGCCGAGCTTCGCGCCCGCGGCGAGAAGCTGTAAGCAACCGAACTGAACGGAGAACGCCATGGCCAAGGGCATCCGCGAGAAGATCAAGCTGGAATCGACCGCCGGTACGGGTCACTTCTACACGACTTCCAAGAACAAGCGCACCACCCCGAACAAGCTCGAGTTCAACAAGTACGACCCGGTCGCGCGCAAGCACGTCCCGTACAAGGAAGTGAAGCTGAAGTAAGACCAAGCCTCGCGGGCAAGCCAGCGAGGCGCGATCCGCCGCCGGGCATACCGTCCGCGGCAGGATCGAAAAGTCACGGCAGATCGACTCCAGCTGCAACGAAAACGGCCATTGCATCAGCAATGGCCGTTTTCGTTACTACACTTTCGCTGTCACTCCCCACCTCGATCGAGGATCTCTCCTCGCCATTGGCGGACCTCCGCTCATGAGGAACTCAAGCGCGCTGGATGTTGGACGCCTGCTTGCCCTTCGGACCCTGCGTGACCTCGAAGGAGACCTTCTCGCCTTCCTTCAGGCTCTTGAAGCCACTCATGTTGATGGCGGAAAAATGTGCGAACAGGTCCTCGCTCCCGTCATCGGGTGTAATGAACCCAAAGCCCTTGGAATCGTTGAACCACTTCACGGTACCAGTTGCCATATTGCTTGAATCCCTCAAAGTTGCTTGATTAGACCGCGACGCCGAAGCAGCCTCGGTCTGTTGCGACGCCGACAAAGACCTGCACAAGCCCCTGATGCCGCTCGGGAACAAGCTTCAGCCCAGTGCGCAAGCAAACTTTTACGCATTCGAACTGGGAGCGTCAACGGCCTTGCAGGCCCATTCGATTGCGCAACGCAGCAACCTCACCCCCATTCAAAACCGGACAACAGCAGAGATTCAAGGCGCTGCATGCACTTGCACCGGTGTCGCGGCGCACTATCGAGTGCTCGCGCGTGACTCCGAAACCACACACTTGGTTCCCCGGGAAGCGCAGGATTCCGCCCTGGATACGGCTGTTGCACTCTGCCCCGACTTCATTAGAATGAGTTTCATGGGTACCCAGAAACGTGACGATTTAGTCCTGGAGGCGCAGCGGACGCGCACCCGTCCGCCGCCGTTATACAAGGTGCTTCTGCTCAACGACGACTACACACCAATGGATTTCGTAGTGCTCGTACTGCAGAAATATTTCGGCATGGATCGCGAACGTGCCACGCGAGTCATGCTCCAAGTCCACAGAGAGGGCATGGGGGTATGTGGCGTCTTCCCAAGAGACGTCGCGACGACCAAGGTTGAGCAGGTCGCCTCGTTTGCTCGTCAGCATCAACATCCGCTGGCATGCGTGATGGAGGAAAACTGAATGATCGCGCAAGAGCTTGAAGTGAGCCTGCACATGGCCTTCGTCGAGGCCAGACAGAAGCGGCACGAGTTCATCACGGTCGAGCACCTGTTGCTCGCACTGCTGGACAATCCCTCGGCCGCGCAGGTGTTGCGTGCATGCGCCGCCAACCTGGACGAACTGCGGCGCGAACTGACCGAGTTCATCAACGAGCACACACCACGTATCGAGGGCAGCGACGAGATCGACACCCAGCCCACCCTGGGCTTCCAGCGTGTGATCCAGCGCGCCATCCTGCACGTCCAGTCCTCCGGCAAGAAGGAAGTGACAGGCGCCAACGTACTGGTGGCAATCTTCGGGGAAAAGGACTCCCACGCCGTCTATTTCCTGCAGAAGCAGAACGTTTCGCGCCTGGATGTCGTCAACTTCATCTCGCATGGCATCGCCAAGGCGCCCCCCCAGGGTGCAGCACCTCAGAGCCGCAGCGAGGGCGAGGCGCCCGAGCAGGACCAGGAGGACAAGCAATCAGGCGGCGCCCTCGACAGCTACACTCAGAACCTCAACCAGCAGGCCCTGGTCGGCAAGATTGACCCGCTGATCGGCCGCGAGAAGGAAGTGGAGCGTGTCATCCAGACGCTGTGCCGCCGACGCAAGAACAACCCGCTGCTGGTCGGCGAGGCTGGCGTGGGCAAGACCGCGATCGCCGAGGGGCTCGCGCGTCGCATTGTGGAAGGGCGCGTGCCGGAGATCCTCGAGAACGCCCAGGTGTTCGCACTCGACATGGGAGCCTTGCTCGCAGGCACCAAGTATCGCGGCGACTTCGAGCAGCGCCTGAAGGCGGTGCTCAAGCAACTCGTCGAGAACCCGAATGCAATCCTGTTCATCGACGAGATCCATACCCTGATCGGCGCCGGCGCAGCTTCGGGCGGCACGCTGGACGCGTCCAACCTGCTCAAGCCCGCACTGTCATCGGGTCAGCTGAAGTGCATAGGAGCGACGACCTACAACGAGTTCCGCCAGATCTTCGAGAAGGATCACGCGCTGTCGCGGCGCTTCCAGAAGATCGACGTGGTCGAGCCCTCGGTCGCGGAGACGGTCGAGATCCTGAAGGGACTCAAGAGCCGCTTCGAGGAGCATCACGGCATCAAGTACTCGAGCTCGGCGCTGTCGAGCGCAGCAGAGTTGTCTGCACGCTACATCAACGACCGCCACCTGCCCGACAAGGCGATCGACGTCATCGACGAAGCAGGTGCTGCGCAACGCATCCTGCCCAAGTCGCGGCAGAAGAAGACCATCGGCAAGAACGAGATCGAGGAGATCGTCGCCAAGATCGCCCGTATTCCGCCCCGAACCGTGTCCAATGACGACAAGACCGCACTCAAGACACTCGAGCGCGACCTCAAGAACGTCGTCTTCGGTCAGAACGCCGCGATCGAGGCGCTCGCCAAGGCGATCAAGATGTCGCGTTCCGGCCTGGGCAACCCTCAGAAGCCCATCGGCTCCTTCCTGTTTTCCGGCCCCACCGGCGTCGGCAAGACCGAGGTTGCCCGTCAGCTCGCCTATACCCTGGGCATCGAGCTGGTGCGCTTCGACATGTCGGAATACATGGAGCGCCACGCAGTCAGTCGCCTGATCGGCGCCCCCCCGGGCTACGTCGGCTTCGACCAGGGCGGCCTGCTCACCGAGCAGATCACCAAGAAACCGCACTGCGTGCTGCTGCTCGACGAGATCGAGAAAGCCCACCCGGACATCTACAACATCCTGCTGCAGGTCATGGACCATGGCACGCTAACCGACAACAACGGCCGCCAGGCGGATTTCCGCAACGTGATCGTCATCATGACCACCAACGCGGGCGCCGAGGCTATGCAGAAATCGGTGATCGGCTTCTCCGCCAAACGTGAGGCGGGCGACGAGATGAACGAGATCAAGCGCATGTTCACGCCGGAGTTCCGTAACCGGCTCGACGCCATGATCTCGTTCAAGGCGCTCGACAACGGCATCATCCTGCGCGTGGTCGACAAGTTCCTGATGCAGCTCGAGGCGCAGTTGCACGAGAAGAAGGTCGAGGCCCACTTCAGCAACGAGCTCAAGGCCTGGCTCGCCGAGAAGGGTTTTGATCCGCTCATGGGCGCACGGCCGATGGCACGCCTCATCCAGGACACGATCCGCTCCGCCCTGGCCGACGAGTTGCTGTTCGGACGCCTGGTCAATGGCGGCAAGGTCACCATCGATCTCGATGACGACGACAAGGTGAAGCTCGTGTTCGAAGAGACCGAGACGGCAACGGCCTGATCGACACCGCCGCCCCCTCGGCAAGGACTGCGAGGCCGCTCCGGTAACGGGGCGGCCTCGCTTTTTTGTATATGATGCCGCCCGGAATGCAGCCTGCGCTGCCTCGCCCACCTGACACTTCTCCCGGGAGCTAGCATGAACATCCAGACAGCCGATCTCTGCGACACCCACGGCGACGCGCTTTCAGTGGTCGCACCGATGTTCTCGTCCTACGGCGGACGAAAGTCGTTCGGCGGCCAGATCGCCACCCTCAAGCTGTTCGAGGACAATTCCTTCGTACGCAAGGCAGTGGACAGCCCCGGCGCCGGCCGCGTCCTCGTTGTAGACGGTGGCGCGTCGATGCGCTGCGCCTTGGTGGGCGACCAGCTCGCCGAGCTTGCGGTGAAGAACGGCTGGGCAGGCATCATCGTGTACGGCTGCATCCGTGACTCGGCCGCGATCGGCCAGATGGATCTCGGCGTATTCGCGCTCGGCACCCACCCGCGCAAGACGGTAAAACGTGACGTCGGCGAGGTCGACGTCCCCGTCACCTTCGGCGGCGTCACCTTCGTACCCGGTCACCATGTCTATGCGGATGAGGACGGAGTCGTCCTGTCGCCAAACGCCCTGCTTTGAGCACTGAGTGAGCCGCCTCCTGACTGAGGCGGCTCACAAGCACCTCGAATCGACTTGCAGCGCAACACAGGACGGACGTGAACCCATTTCACTGTACCGATCTTCTTTTCACATCACGAAACATACATCACAACGCACTGTATTTAAAGTATAAATTTTTTTCTTATGTCTTATATAAGACATATTGCTGCTGCGCAGAATGCCGCCTATACTTCCACTCCATCTGCACGGCCCTTTCTCCCTCGAAGACGCCCGCAGTCCGGATAGGAGCCCGGTGCCTGAGCCGGCCCCCGATGGTTGAACCCTTCTGCTCTCTAAAGGAAGCATCATGACTCTGACCCGCGAACAGCAAATCGCCGCCCTCGAAAAAGACTGGGCTGAAAACCCCCGCTGGAAGGGCGTCAAGCGCGGTTACACCGCCGCCGACGTGGTCCGCCTGCGCGGCAGCCTGCAGCCCGAGTACACCCTGGCCCAGCGTGGCGCCAAGGTGCTGTGGGAGAAGGTCAACGGCGGCGCCAAGAAGGGTTACGTGAACGCCTTCGGTGCCATCACCGCCGGTCAGGCCATGCAGCAGGCCAAGGCTGGCCTGGAAGCCGTGTATCTGTCCGGCTGGCAGGTCGCCGCCGACGGCAACACCTCCGAAACCATGTACCCGGACCAGTCGCTGTACGCCTACGACTCGGTGCCGACCATGGTTCGCCGCATCAACAACACCTTCAAGCGCGCTGACGAGATCCAGTGGTCGCGTGGCATCAACCCGGGCGACGAAGGCTTCATCGACTACTTCCTGCCGATCGTGGCCGACGCCGAAGCCGGTTTCGGCGGCGTGCTGAACGCCTTCGAACTGATGAAGAACATGATCGCCGCGGGTGCCGCAGGCGTTCACTTCGAAGACCAGCTGGCTGCTGCCAAGAAGTGCGGCCACATGGGTGGCAAGGTGCTGGTGCCGACCCGTGAAGCCATCGAGAAGCTGATCTCCGCGCGTTTCGCCGCCGACGTGATGGGTGTGCCCACCCTGATCCTGGCCCGTACCGATGCCGAAGCCGCCAACCTGATCACCTCCGACTACGACGCCAACGACAAGCCCTTCCTCACCGGTGAGCGCACCCAGGAAGGCTTCTACCGCGTCAAGAACGGTCTGGAGCAGTCCATCTCCCGTGGCGTGGCCTACGCCCCCTACGCCGATCTGGTGTGGTGCGAAACCGGCGTGCCCGATATCGGCTTCGCCCGCGAATTCGCCCAGGCCGTGCTGGCTGCCTGCCCGGGCAAGCTGCTGTCGTACAACTGCTCGCCGTCCTTCAACTGGAAGAAGAACCTCAACGACTCGCAGATCGCTTCCTTCCAGGAAGAGCTGTCGGCGCTGGGCTACAAGTACCAGTTCATCACCCTGGCCGGTATCCACGTCAACTGGTACAACACCTTCAAGTTCGCCCACGCTTACGCTCGCGGCGAAGGCATGAAGCACTACGTCGAGATGGTCCAGGAGCCGGAATTCGCTGCTCGCGAAATGGGCTACACCTTCGTGTCCCACCAGCAGGAAGTCGGCACCGGTTACTTCGACGAAGTCACCACCGTGATCCAGGGTGGTTCGTCCTCGGTCAAGGCGCTGACTGGCTCGACCGAAGAAGAGCAGTTCCACTAAAAGGCCGTGCGCGCCCGGCGCCCTCGCGGCTCCGGGCAGGCATGACGAGAAGGCCACCGCACTCGCGGTGGCCTTCTCGCTTCTGCCGCAGGGTGACCGAATCTTCAGCCGCGTCCCGGTCCCATGCCGCTACCGTCACGCGGACCGCCATGCATGCCCCCTTTCATGCCACGCTCGCCCTTGCGCCCCATCTTCTCGAACTCGGCATCGAAAACGGTCTTCTGCGCATCGCTCAGGCTTGCATAGAACGTCTCGACCGACTTGCGCGCTTCGGCCAGTTCGACCTGGCGCAGCTTGCTCATCTCTTCCATGCGCTGCATGCGCTCGATCGCCGTCTTCGGCGGCTCGGTAGCGCGACGCTCTGCCATCTGGCTTGCCATGCGCTCGGCGCGCACCTTCATGTCGTTCTTGAAGGTGACAAATGCCGGCTTTTGCTCTGCGGTGAGTGCAAGTGCAAGCTCAAGACGAGCCATGTGCAGCTCGGCACGCTCGGTCATCCGCGCCTTCATCTGCTCAGGCGCCATCTGTGACCAGCCGGCCTTGCCGCCGCGGGGACCGTCCCCCATGCACTGCCCGCCTCCCCAGGCCAGGGCGGCGGTCGTTCCAAGCGCACCGGTCGCGATGAGGGCAGCGGCAAGCGAGTTCTTGATCCAGGTCTTCATGATTAATCTCCAATCAGGTTCGGGAAGGGACTTGCCCTTCTGAGGGCGCCCATCCGTTCGGGCGACGGAGCCATTACAGCACCCGCGTGTAAGCGGCGTTTGTCCAGGCACCGGGGTTTTGCAGCCTCATGTCTCAGAGGCCGGAGCAGATACGCTGGGATACAAAACGAAGCGCCCGAGACCTTAAGATGCGCGCATTGGAGAAGCCAAGATGAGCCAGCAAGACCATATCCTGATCGTCGACGACGACCGCGACATCCGCCACCTGCTTGCCGATTACCTCGAGAAACAGGGCTTGCGCTGCACCACTGCCGCCGACGGACGCGAGATGAAGGCCGCGCTCGAACAACACCGCATCGACCTCATCGTGCTCGACGTGATGATGCCCGGCGACGACGGCCTGACGCTGTGCCGCAACCTGCGCGCGGGCGGTGGGGCGCATGCCGGCACCCCCATACTGATGCTGACCGCGCGCGGCGAGGACATGGACCGCATCATCGGCCTGGAGATGGGCGCTGACGACTACCTGCCCAAGCCCTTCGTGCCACGCGAACTGCTCGCGCGCGTGCGCTCCGTGCTGCGCCGGACCCGCGCACTGCCGCCCAATCTCGACGCATCGCCTCCCGCCAATGCGCGTGCGCTGCACTTTGCCCACTGGCAACTCGATACGGTCAACCGCCACCTCGTCGACGCTGACGGCACCGTGGTGCCCCTGTCCGGCGCAGAGTACCGGATGCTCAGCGTGTTCCTGTCTCACCCGCAGAAAGTGCTGTCGCGCGACCAACTGATGGAACTTACTCAGGGGAGAGAGGCCGACATCTTCGATCGCTCGATCGACCTGCTGGTAAGCCGGCTACGCCAACGCCTGGGCGACAACGCCCGCGAATCGAGCATCATCAAGACCGTGCGCAACGAAGGCTACGTGCTCGCGACCGAGGTAAGCATCGCCGCCGGCACGACGAGCACAAAGGCATGAAGATGCCTTGGCCGCGCAGCCTCTTCGCCCGCCTGATGCTGATCTGGCTGGTGGGCATGACGCTGGTGCTTGCGGTCAGCCTTGCGCTGTTCGTCGGCGAGCGCGAGCGCATCGGACGCAGCGCCCTGTTCGAGGGCATTGCCCAGGAAATAGCTGCCGCGGCCGACCTGCTCGACCGCATGTCGCCCCCCGAGCGCGAACGCTGGATCGACGAGTTCGGCCGCCGCCGCCTGCGACTGAGCCTGCGGCCCGTCAGCGACGATCGACTGCGGTCACTGGCTACCGACCACCCCTTGCACCTTGCCCTGCGCACGGCCATGCCTGACCGCCCGTTCTCCATCCTCACCGTGTCCAGGGGCGACCGACCGCACCCGATGCTGCTTGTCAGCCTGCAGCTTCGCGACGGCGGCCACGTCCAGGTGCGCCTTCCCAACATCCCCCCCGCGCCGCCGCTCCACACCCCTCAGCCCGGACGCCTGTTCGCAGCCTTGGCTGCGCTCATCGTCGGCGTCGGCCTGCTGACATGGCTTGCCGTCCGTCTCGCAACCCGTCCGCTGTCGCGCATGGCCGCCGCCGCGCGCGCACTCGGCGAAGACCCCGCACGCGCGCCCATGGACACGCGCGGCCCGACCGAGGTGGCGCAGGCGGCCACGGCCTTCAACCAGATGCAGCAGCGCATCGCCGAACACGTTACCGAGCGCACCCGCATTCTTGCAGCCATCTCACACGACCTGCAGACACCGATCACCCGCCTGAGACTGCGCGCGGAGATGGTCGACGACGAGGCCCTGCGCAGCCGCATCCAGTCAGACCTCGACGCGATGCAGGGCCTGGTGCGCGAGGGCCTGGCCTATGCCCGCAGCCTGGACGAACGCGCACCGGCACAAGCCGTCGAACTCCTGCCGCTGCTCCATGCCCTGGCCGAGGACGCCCGGGACATGGGCTGGACGGTCAATGTCCCCGACTCGCCCGGTGTCCGTGTGGAAGCCAACCCTTCGGCCTTGCGTCGGGCGCTGTGGAACTTGATCGAGAACGGTATCAAGTTCGGCGGCACGGTCGACATCGCACTCACCAGACACCCATCAGGCGCCTCTGCCAGAGTCGCCATCGCCATCCGCGACCATGGCCCGGGCTTGCCAGAAGCGGAGCTGGAGAAGGTGTTCGAAGCCTTCTACCGTACAGAGGCCTCGCGCAACCGCGAAACCGGTGGCACCGGACTCGGCTTGGCCATCACCCGCAACCTGCTGCATGGTCAGGGTGGCGAGGTCAGCTTGCACAATCACCCCGATGGCGGGCTGGTCGCCACTGTGGCGCTGCGCGCCCTGTAGCAGGCCGCCAGCGCTTCGAAGGCGCTCCGCTCGGCATCCGTACGGGCCTGGCTCCAGCCCCGCTGCCGCGCCATGACTGCAGCCACGCCGGGCGCGGCACGACGTGCTGCCTCGGCATCCAGGAACAGGCAGCGACTGCGTCGGGCCAGTACGTCCTCCACCCCAAGCGCCAACCCGGCTCGCACGGCATGACGCACCTCTTCGGCAGACGGCACGAAGGGCGATGCGCAGACGCCGTCCTCAGCCCCCAAAGCCGCCTCCCCGTGCATATCTGGCCGCCACAGCCCACCGCTGTCGAGTCTCAGCCTGTCGGTGACGGAGGGTCGATGGGCGAAGCCCGCGACCTCCTCGGCCACGTCTACGGCATGCTCGGCCATGCTGCGGTAAGTCGTCCACTTCCCGCCCAGGACGCTGACCAGCCCGTGCTCCGACACATCGACCCGATGCTCACGCGACAGGCTACCGGTAGCGGCCACGGCACCACCTCCGAGCAGGGGGCGCAGGCCGACGAAAACGCTGCGCACGTCCGCGCGCGTCGGCGCGCGTCGCAGGTAGCGTCCGACCGTCTCGAGCAGGAAGTCGATCTCGCCCGCCATCGGCTCGGGCTCCTCAGGCAGGTCGTCACGCGGGGTGTCGGTGGTGCCGACGAGGACCCTGCCCTGCCAGGGGATGAGGAAGACCACCCGGCCGTCATCGGTATGCGGCAGGAGCACCGCGTCCGCTCCGGACAGGAAGTCCGCGTCGATCACGATATGGACGCCCTGGCTCGGACGCAGCTGCTGCGGCGCATCGGGCCTGAGCATGCGCATCACGTTGTCGGACCACACGCCGGTGGCATTGATCACCGCGCGCGCGCCCAGCCGATACGTTCGCCCGCTCTCCCGCTCACGTACGGTGAGGCCGCCTATCCTGCCGCCATCGAGCGCGAACGATTCGAGCGCGCAGTGATTGAGCACCAGCGCGCCATGCAGGATGGCTGTGCGCGCGAGCGCAACGGCGAGCGCCGCGTCGTCGAACTGCGCGTCCCAGTAAGCAACGCCACCCAGCGCCCGCTCCGCGCGCAAGGTGGGCATGGCCGTGCGGACATCGGCCGCGGACATGAGCCTGCAGCGCCCAAGGCCGTCGGCGCCGGCGAGCAGGTCGTAGAGACCAAGGCCGAGCCCCATCCACGCCCGCTCGCTCCAGCGCTGCGTCGGCACAACGAAACGCAGCGGGTGCACCAGGCCTGCGGCATTGCGCAGCAGGCGCCCGCGCTCGACGAGCGCCTCGCGCACCAGCGCCAGCCTGCCCTGGGCCAGGTAGCGCACGCCGCCATGAATGAGCTTGCTCGACCGCGAACTGGTGCCGGCCGCAAAGTCACGCGCCTCGACAAGCAGGATGGAGTACCCACGCGCGGCCGCGTCCAGTGCACAGCCGAGGCCGCTCGCACCGCCGCCGATGACCACGAAGTCCCAGGTCGACGATGCGTTCATCCTGGCGAGCAATGACGCGCGTACGAAGACCTCTCCGTTTTCGCGCGACTGCGTGTACCCCACCCCGCTCAGCTCCCCGCCCAGCCGCGCGCGCATGTAACCGCGCGCGCCCAGCGCGCACGCGCCGCACCGCGGCGGTCCGCCCCCCAACGCGGCTCGAAGCGACGGTCGAGCCGCCACCCAGCCTCGATCTCGTGGGCATCCGCCCACAGCCCGCAGCCGAGCGCCGCCAGACAGGCTGCACCGTAGGCTGTGGTCTCGAGCAGGCGAGGACGCAGCACCGGTACGCCGAGCAGGTCGGCCTGCATCTGCATGAGCAGGTCGTTGGCCGCCGCCCCGCCATCGACGCGCAGTTCGCACAGGGGCGCGGCACCGTCCCGCGCCATGGCCTCGACCAGGTCGGCGGTCTGCGCGGCAATGGCCTCGAGCGCAGCCCGTGCGATGTGCGCTGCCCCGCTGCCGCGCGTCAGCCCGAGCAGGGTGCCGCGTGCATTCGCATCCCAATACGGCGCCCCCAGGCCGGTGAAGGCCGGCACCATCACCACCCCGCCGCTGTCGGCCACGCTGGCAGCGAGAGCCTCGACCTCGTCCGAGCGGCGTACGATCCCGAGCCCGTCGCGCAGCCACTGCACGATCGCCCCGCCCATGAACACGCTGCCCTCCAGGGCGTAGCAGACCCCGCTCCCCCCGACCCCCGACCAGCCCACCGTGGTCAGCAGGCGGTTGCGCGAGGCCACTGCATGCGCGCCGGTGTTCATCAACAGGAAGCACCCCGTACCGTAGGTGTTCTTGGCCATGCCCGGTGCAAGGCAGCCCTGACCGATCGTCGCCGCCTGCTGGTCACCGGCAATGCCGGCGATCGGGATCGCGGCTCCGAACACGCGGGCATCTGTTTCGCCGCATACGCCACTGCTCGCCACCACCCTGGGCAACAACGGGGCGGGGATGCGGAAGCGCTCGAGCAGCACGGGGTCCCAGTCCAGGGTGTGGATGTTGAACAGCAGCGTGCGCGCGGCATTGCCGGGGTCGGTCAAATGCAGCCGGCCGCCGGTAAGATGCCAGACCAGCCAGCTGTCGATGGTACCGAAGGCCAGCTCACCCCGCTCCGCACGCGCACGCGCGCCGGGCAGCGTATCGAGCAGCCAGGCGAGCTTGGTCGCCGAGAAGTAGGGATCGAGCTCGAGGCCGGTGCGCGCGCGCAGGTCGTCCGCCCAGCCCTGGGCGCGCAGGCGTTCGCACTCGGCGGCCGTGCGCCGGTCCTGCCACACGATTGCCGGCGCCAGTGCGCGGCCACTGGCGCGCTCCCACAGCACGGTCGTCTCGCGCTGGTTGGCGATGCCGATCGCCGCCACCTCGCCGGCCCGGATACCGGCGTTGGCGAGCGCCTCGCGCGCACAGTCGAACTGGGTGCGCAGGATGTCCTGGGCATCGTGTTCGACGCGGTCGGGCGCCGGAAAATGTTGAACGAACTCGGCCTGCGCCACGCCGCGTACCCGGCCCCCCGCATCGAACACCATCGCCCGCGAGCTCGTCGTCCCCTGGTCCAGGGCAAGGAGATATGCCATGTCGCCTCCGCACGCTAGGTTTGCCGTCACCCCTGGCTGACAGACTAACCCCGCTGCGCCAAGGCGACCACCCCGGGAAAGCCACGATATGGTTCAATGCGCCACCGTATCGCTGCAGCGCAACACCCGCCATGCCCGCCATCTGGATGATCGTCTCCTGCTTCCTGTTCGCCTGCATGGGCGTGTGCGTGAAGCTCAGCTCGGGCAGCTTCTCGACCGGCGAGATCGTGTTCTACCGCGGCGCAGTCAGCATGCTGATGATGGTGGCGCTGGCGGCCCTGCAGGGGCAGCGCCTGACCACGCCGCACTGGCGCATGCACCTCTCGCGCAGCCTGTCGGGTTCGCTCGCACTGTGCTGCTACTTCTTCGCCATCGGCTTGCTGCCGCTGGCCACGGCGGTCACGCTCAACTACACCTCGCCGATCTTCGTCGCCCTGTTGCTGGCTGCTTTTTTCGGCGAACGCCTGCGCTGGCCGGTCCTGCTTGCAGTGCTGGTCGGCTTTGCCGGCGTCGTCATCCTGCTGCGCCCCACCCTGCAACCGGCGCAGTGGCTGGGCGCCGCCGCAGGCCTGGGTTCGGGTGCAGTCGCCAGCCTCGCCTACATCAGCGTACGTGAGCTCGGACGCGTGGGCGAACCGGAGGTGCGAACGGTATTCTGGTTCTCACTCACCACCACGCTGATCGGCCTCGGCTGGGCCCTGGCCAGCGGCGTGCACCGCCCTGACGGCATGCAGTTGCTGACCTTGCTCGGCGTCGGCGTGTTCGGCGGCCTTGCCCAGCTGGCAATGACGCGCTCGTACCGCTTCGGCCGCACCGTGGTGTCAGCCAACCTGAGCTACGCAACGGTCGTGTTTGCGAGCCTGTTCGGCATGCTTTTCTGGGGCGAACTGATGCCGCCCTCCTCGTGGCTGGCGATCGCACTGATCATCTCGAGCGCCATACTCATCTCGTTCGCCACCCGCAAGGCGCGCTGAACACGGCAGCGAGACTCGCAAGGCCCCATCCGCGCGCCGTCACGATTGAGCCCGGGCCTGCTCGGGACTATAGTTGAGCCATCCCCGAGCCATAGCAAGGAGGCAGTGATGATCAACACCGAGCATACCGACAAGATGGTGGCAGTCGCCGTCTTCGGCGAATTCACGCTGGCCGACTACAAGGAATTCGAGGAACTGGTCAATTACAAGATCCAGTTCTCCGGCACGGTCGACCTGCTCTTCGACCTGCGTGAGATGGCAGGCTTCACCCTCGACGTGGCCTGGGAGGAGATCAAGTTCTCGCGCCAGCATGCGCACGATTTCCGCCGTATCGCAGTGCTGACCGAGGACCAGTGGCTGACCTGGAGCGCCTGGGTCTCGCAGCTCTTCGTCGATGCCGAGGTGCGTGTCTTCGACGATGAAGGCGAGGCGCGCGCCTGGCTGGAGGCAGATGCAGCCGCAGAAGCGGCTTCCTGACCGCCGTGCAATGAACGCGTCGTATTCGACCCTGATCGGGGCGCTCGACCTGGCTCAACGCCTGCACGACCCTGACTGGGTGGTGTTCGACTGCCGCTTCGACCTTGCCAACCCGGCATTCGGCCACCAGGCCTACCTCGATGGTCATGTGCCGGGAGCCTTCTTCCTCGACCTCGACGACGACCTGTCGAGCACGAAGACCGGACGCAACGGCCGCCACCCCCTGCCAGATCCGGCCCGGCTGGCCGCCAGGCTGGCCGCATGCGGCGTCTCGAACCACAGCCAGGTGGTGGCCTACGATGACGCAGGCGGCATGTTCGCCGCCCGCCTGTGGTGGCTGCTGCGCTGGCTGGGCCACCACCGCGTGGCTGTTCTCGACGGCGGCCTTCAATCCTGGCTGAGCCTCGGCCAGCCCCTGGACAGCACCCTGCCCGAAGCGCAACAGCGTACCTATACCCTGTCGCTGCGCTCGGAGCGCGTGGACGCCGACTACGTCCTCGAACACCTTGGCAGCGCAGATATGGTGCTGATCGACGCGCGCAGCCCGGACCGTTTCCGCGGCGAGAACGAGGCGCTCGATCCGGTGGGAGGCCATATCCCGGGCGCGATCAATCGCTTCTTTCGCGACAACCTCGACAGCAAGGGCTGCTTCAAGCAGCCGTCCGTGCTACGCGAAGAGTTCGGCGCGCTGCTCGGCGCCCACGGACCGCGACAGGTGGTCCACCAATGCGGGTCTGGGGTGACCGCGTGCGTCAATGCTCTCGCAATGGAGGCGGCAGGCCTGCCCGGCTCGCGCCTGTATGCCGGATCGTGGAGCGAGTGGTGTGCGGACCCCAGCCGACCGGTAACGCGCGGCAGCGCTTGATGCCGAAGCCATGCCTGCGCAGGCGGGCGGACATCGCATCTTTCACCAGTCGACCTTCTCCACCGCGCCGAGCGAGCGCCCGAGAAAACGCTCGCCAATGGTCTGGAAGCGCAGCGGCACGTCGCTGACGACAAACCGATACCCCGCGCGCGCGCCGGCACTGCGCATCAGGCCTGCCTGCTGCAGGCGCTCGGCCGCGAGTTCGGCGGTGGTCACCGCCGAATCGATGAGGCGCACCGACGGGCCCGCGACATCTCGCAACAGCGGCTTGAGCAAGGGATAGTGGGTGCAGCCAAGGACCAGGCTGTCGACCTCTTCCGCCAGCACAGGCCGCAGGTACTCCTGCGCCGTCAGCCGCGTCACCTCGTGGTCCAGCCAGCCCTCCTCGACCAGCGGCACGAACAACGGGCAGGCCTGGGAATACACGCGCACCGAACTGTCGAGCTCGTGCATGCGCCGAGCGTAGGCATTGCTGTTGATCGTCGTCGGCGTGCCGATGACGCCGATGCGGCGCCCCGTCGAGCTCGCCACCGCCGCACGCGCGCCGGCCTCGATTACATCCAGCACCGGGACGCTGCCCGCGAGGCGATGCACCACCTCGGCCGCCACCGCCGCCATCGTGTTGCAGGCGATGATCAGCATCTTGACCTCGCGCTGGAGCAGGAACTCGGTGATCTGTGCCGTGAAGTGCTCGATGGTGGCAACCGACTTCACGCCGTAGGGCACGCGCGCCGTATCGCCGAAGTACACGATGCTCTCCAGCGGCAGGCGCTCCATCAAGGCGCGCACCACGGTCAAGCCACCGACCCCGGAGTCGAACACGCCGATCGGACGCGCAGCCTCAGGCTTGCTCAAAAGCGTGCTCCAGCTGCGGCCACGGCGCGGTACGCGCGGCTCACGACAACACGACCGACGCGAACTTGCGCTTGCCGACCTGCAGCACCACCGCTTCTCCCGCACGCAAGACCAGCGCCTTGTCCTCGGCACGCTCACCGTTGATGCGCACCCCGCCCTGGCCGATCATGCGCATCGCTTCGGACGTGGTGGCGGTCAGCCCCGCCTGCTTGAGCACCTGGAACAGCGGCATGCCGTCAGCGCCGACGCTGACATTGACCTGCGGGATGTCGTCGGGGATCGCGTTGCGCTGGAAGCGCGCCTCGAAGTCGGCCAGCGCCTCGTCAGCCGCGCGCTGGCCATGGAAACGAGCGACGAACTCCATCGCCAGCATCACCTTGACGTCACGCGGATTGCGCCCGCCGTCCACGTCGGCGCGCAGTTGCGCGATCTCGGCACTGGAGCGGAAGGACAGCAGATCGTAATACCGCCACATCAGCGTGTCGGAAACCGACATGGTCTTGCCGAAAATCTCCTTCGCCGGTTCGGCAATGCCAATGTAGTTGCCGAGCGACTTCGACATCTTGTTGACGCCGTCCAGGCCCTCGAGCAGCGGCACCATCACCACGCACTGCGGCTCCTGGCCGTAGTGCTTCTGCAGTTCGCGCCCCATCAGCAGGTTGAAGCGCTGGTCGGTTCCGCCCAACTCCACGTCTGCCTTCATCGCCACCGAGTCGTAGCCCTGGCACAGCGGATAGAGGAACTCATGGATCGCGATCGGCTGGTTGTTGCCATAGCGGCGCGCGAAGTCGTCGCGCTCGAGCATGCGCGCCACGGTCTGCTGCGAGGCCAGGCGGATCATGCCTGCAGCGCCGAGATCGTTCATCCACGCCGAATTGAAGCAGATCTCGGTGCGCTCGGGATCGAGGATCTTGAACACCTGGTCCTGATAGGTCCTGGCGTTCTCCATGATCTGCTCACGGGACAGCGGCGGACGCGTGGTGTTCTTGCCGCTGGGGTCGCCGATCATGCCGGTGAAGTCGCCGATCAGGAACTGGACCTGGTGGCCGAGCTCCTGGAAATGGCGCAGCTTGTTGATCAGGACCGTGTGACCAAGATGCAGGTCGGGGGCAGTCGGGTCGAAGCCAGCCTTGACCCTCAGCGGGCGGCCGCTCTTGAGCTTCTCGACCAGCTCGGCCTCGATCAGCAGTGCATCGGTACCGCGCTTGATCAGCTCGATCGCCGCCTGGACATCAGTCATTCAATTTCTCCAAAAATACCTTCCCGAACAAGGGTATTAGTTTGCTAAACTTCGGCAAATTTTTTTCGCCCATTCCAGCGGACAGCGCTCATGAAGGCCAGAAAGACCCGAATTCTAGCCGATCTACCGGCCCAGCTCCTTCTTCGCCCCCGCAGCTGGCTCCTCGCCGGCATCACCGGGGCATCGCTGCTCGGTGTTGTGGCTGCGACCGCAGTTGCACCGGGCAGCGACACGGCCGACATCCAGTTCGCGCGCGTGGTCGAAAGCCTGCCCGCGCCGGTTGCAGTGATCGAAGCGGAGAACGACCTCCCCTTCGTGTACAGCGAGCGCATCCAGGCCGGAGACACCCTGCAGTCCATTTTCAGCCGCCTGCATATCGACGACGCCGAGGCACTCGCACACCTCTCGGCCTCGGCAGAGGGCAAGCAGGCCGTGCGCCAGTTGCGCGCCGGGCGCTCGGTCACCGCCATCGTATCCCCCGATGGCCGCATCGCATCATTCAGCGTGCCGATGGGCAACAGCGGCACGCAGCTGGTGCTCGAGCGCAACGATCAGGGGCTTGCCTTGCGGGAGTCCAGCGGGGAAACCCAGGTCACGATGACGGAGATGCGTTCAGGCACGATCACGCACTCCCTGTTCGGCGCCACCGACGCGGTCGGCCTACCCGACAACGTCGCCACCCAACTGGCGACGATCTTCGGCACCTGGATCGACTTCCATACCGACCTGCGCAAGGGGGATCGCTTCAACGTCATTTACGAAGCGATCTACGAAGAAGGCAACCCTGTTCGCGCTGGCCGCATCGTCGCCGCCGAATTCATCAACAAGGGCGAGCGCCACGCCGTCGTCCTCCACCGCGGCCCGAGCGGCAAGGAGCAGTACTACAGCGACGACGGCCGCAGCCTCCAGCAGGGCTTCCTGCGCTCACCGCTGGAATTCTCGCGCGTGAGCTCGAGCTTCGGCCGCCGCCTGCATCCGATCCACCGCAGCTGGCGAAACCACAACGGCACCGACTTTGCCGCACCGACCGGCACTCCGATCAAAGCCACCTCGGACGGCACCGTCGAGTTTGTCGGCAGCCAGCGCGGCTTTGGCAACCTCATCGTGCTCAAGCACCGCAACGGCATCACCACCCACTACGCCCATCTCAATGGTTTCGCCAAGGGCCTGAGCAAAGGCCAGCCAATCAGCCAGGGCGACCTGATTGGCTATGTCGGCTGCACTGGGTGGTGCACCGGCCCCCACCTTCACTACGAGGTGCACATCAACAAGGTGCCGCAAGATCCGATGACCGTGGCGCTGCCGATGGCAGACACGCTGAATGCGCGCGAACTCGCCGCCTTCAAGCGCGACACCGCGCCGCTGCGCAATCGCTTCGCCCTGCTCAACTACGAGCTTGCCAGCGCTGAATGAATGCTGGATGCAGCCCGCGCGCGGGCTGCAAAATAAAACGGGGCGCCGCGGCGCCCCGTTTTTATTCTGCAGTACCTACGTCTCACGCCGAGAAAGACGAACCACAGCCGCAGGTGCTGGTCGCATTCGGGTTGCGGATGACGAACTGCGAACCTTCAAGACCTTCGGTGTAGTCGATCTCTGCACCGATGAGATACTGATAGCTCATGGCGTCG
Source organism: Thauera mechernichensis (assembly GCF_029588855.1). Classification (NCBI taxonomy): domain Bacteria; kingdom Pseudomonadati; phylum Pseudomonadota; class Betaproteobacteria; order Rhodocyclales; family Zoogloeaceae; genus Thauera; species Thauera mechernichensis. Next base: position 69,555 of record NZ_JARQZE010000001.1, read on the forward strand.
ATCAACAGCATCACGCCGTTCTTCTCATAGGTCGTATCGTCCTCGTTCACTTCCTCGTCGAAAGTGAAGCCGTACTGAAAGCCCGAGCAGCCACCGCCCGAGACGAAGACGCGCAGCTTGAGCTGCGGATTGCCCTCTTCCTCGATCAGCTCGCGGACCTTGTTCGCTGCGCTATCGGTGAAGACCAGGATATCGGGGGTTTCAACTTCTGCGCTCATGTTTTCTCCTCTGTTGGGGGGTGTGCCGCGAATGATGCGCTCTTCGCGACGCTACCGTGCAAATCGGATCGTCGTCCGAATACCAAGTTCCCGTCAAGGGCTGACGGGAACGATGTCCAGGCCGGCGTCCTCGTCGAAGCCGAACATGATGTTGAGGTTCTGCACCGCCTGCCCGGCCGCACCCTTGACCAGGTTATCGATGACCGATAGCACCACCACGGTGTCACCACCCTGCGGCCGATGGACGGCAATCCGACACAGGTTCGACGCACGCACGGAGCGGGTTTCAGGATGGCTGCCCGCCGGCATCACGTCGACGAAAGCCTCGCCCGCATAGCGCCGCTCGTACAGCCCTTGCAGGTCAGATGCATCGACACCCGGCTTGAGCCGCCCGTACAAGGTGGCATGGATGCCACGGATCATCGGCGTCAGATGCGGCACGAAGGTCAGGCCGACCTGCTGCCCAGCCGCGAGCGAGAGGCCCTGACGGATCTCGGGCAGATGGCGATGACCCGGCACGCCGTAGGCCTTGAATGAATCCGCTGCCTCGGGCAGCAGGGTATGCACCTCGGCCTTGCGCCCCGCGCCCGACACGCCCGACTTGGCATCGGCGATCAAGTGACCGATATCGATGAGCCCCGCCTCGACCAGCGGCAGAAAACCCAGCTGGACAGCAGTCGGGTAGCACCCCGGGTTGGCCAGCACGCGCGCACTGCGAATCTGCTCGCGATTGACCTCCGGCAATCCATACACCGCCTCGGCGACGAGTTCAGGCGAGGCATGATCCATCCCGTACCACTTCTGCCACTCGGCAACATCGCGGATACGAAAATCCGCCGCCAGATCGATCACACGCACACCCGCGGCGACGAGCTCCGCAGCCTGCTTCATTGCAATGCCGTTCGGCGTGGCAAAGAAGACCGCATCGCACTTCTCGAGGCCCGCATCCTGCGGCGTGACGAACTTGAGACTCACCCGACGACGCAGACTGGGGAACATGTCCGACACGGCCATGCCGGCCTCGCCACGCGAGGTGATCGCCGTGAGCTCCACCCCTGGATGCCGCGCCAGCAGACGCAGCAGCTCGACGCCGGTATATCCGGTACCGCCAACGACTCCAACCTTGATCATGCTTGCTCCTCGCAACGAAAGACCTCAGGGCCGGATTATCGCACTGCCGGCTGCGGTGCGCGCATGCCTGACGACGTCACAACGTCCGGCCAAGCTCTTCCCGAAGCCCCTTCACCGGACAGGGTCAAGCATGCCGCAGAAAGCACAAAAGCCGCCCCATGGGGCGGCTCCTGCAGACACGGCGACAAAAAGACGATCAGCGCTTCGAGAACTGCTTCGCGCGGCGCGCCTTGCGCAGACCGACCTTCTTACGTTCGACTTCACGAGCATCGCGAGTTACGAAGCCTGCTGCACGCAGATCACCCTTGAGCTCGGCGTTGTAGTCAACCAAGGCACGGGTGATGCCGTGGCGCACAGCACCAGCCTGACCCGACTCGCCACCGCCGGTGACATTCACCATGATGTCGAAACGGCCTTCGTTGCCGGTGAGGATCAGCGGCTGGCGCACGATCATGCGACCGGTTTCACGCGAGAAAAACTCGTCGACCGGCTTGCCATTCACGACGATGTTGCCGGTACCCGGCTTGATGAACACACGAGCGACCGCGGTCTTGCGGCGGCCGGTACCGTAGTTGTAAGTCACAGCCATTGTCGGCTCCTTCAGATCTCGAGAACTTGCGGCTGCTGAGCGGTATGCGGATGCGACGGCCCCGCATAGCACTTCAGCTTCTTCAGCATGGCGTAGCCCAGCGGGCCCTTCGGCAGCATGCCCTTCACCGCCTTTTCGAGCACACGCTCGGGGAAGCGCTGCTGGAGCTTGGTGAAGTTGGTTTCGTAGATACCGCCCGGGTAACCCGAGTGACGGTAGTACTTCTTGTCCTGCGCCTTGTTACCGGTCACGCGCAGCTTGTCGACGTTGACAACGACGATGAAGTCGCCGGTATCGACGTGCGGGGTGTAGATAGCCTTGTGCTTGCCACGGAGGCGACGGGCGACTTCGGCGGCGAGACGGCCAAGCACCTTATCCGTGCCGTCGACAACGAACCAGTCGCGCTTGACCTCGTGCGGCTTGGCGGAAAACGTCTTCATGTGAATCCTCGATCTTTGTCGGGCCCTTGGATTTGGCCGTCAAACGGAAAGCTCGCAATCCTAATGCGAACATGGCCCGCGTGTCAATCTCAACTTGCAGATTGACGCGAGCGCAACAAGCAAAAAAAACGCAGTCCGCTAGGACTGCGTTAAATCCACACCAAAGGAGGAGGGTGGAGGAGACACCATTTGGATCGGCGCGTCGTCTTCGATGCCGCGTCAGCGATCCGACTGAGGCGAATTATGGCGAGACGAACCCCCTCGCGCAAGCAGTTTTTGTGCATTGCACTACAATTGTTTTGATTGTTCGATAGAGCATCCTTATCGCAAAGCAGTATATTGTTTTATATCAAATTTTCACCCCATCCCGGCCTAGCCAAAGCGCTCGAGCCTCTAGTCCATGATTCCAGTGCGGTCTATTTTTGTGCACCGCATGAATACGGTGCCGTACTGGCCACTGGCACGCCCCTGCTCTCCCCGCACCACTCATATCCAAATCACTGACGGAACACGGAACCCCGCTGAGGACCAAGCTCGCCGCGCAAGCCTGCGGCACTGCGATAAAATCGCGGCCCAACTACCGCCAGACAGGACACATCGGGCGCACAGCCCCAGGAGCAAATCGAATGGAATGCACGATCAAATGGCTTGATGGGATGAGCTTCGTCGCCGAGACCGGAACGGGGCACATGGTGACGATGGACGGCGCCCCTGAGGCGGGAGGCCGCAATCTCGCTCCTCGACCGATGGAGCTCATGCTCGCGGGCGCAGGCGGCTGCACGGCCTTCGACGTCGTGCTGATCCTCAAGCGTGGGCGGCACGACGTGCGCGGCTGCACCGTGCGCCTCGAGGCCGAACGCGCAGACACCGACCCCAAGGTATTCACCCGCATCCGCTTCATCTACACCGTGAGCGGGCGCAACCTCAAGCGCGAAAGCGTGGAACGCGCAATCCACCTTTCCGCCGAGAAGTACTGCTCAGCCTCGATCATGCTCGGCAAGACTGCCGAGATCAGTCACGAACTGGAACTCGTCGAGGCCGACTGACCGCCATGGGGTGGACGCTCACCACGCGTCCACAGCGGACTCAAACGCGATAGGTCACGGTGGTCATCAGCCTGGCTGCGAACTTCATGGCCCCCTTCACCGGCGCGGGCAGTTCATGCGCGCCCAGCCGCACGGCCATGTCCGCGTGCTCGGCTTCGTCGACTTTCATCTGCTCCACGATCGCACGCGAACGCGCATCGTCAGCCGGCAGCGTCTCCAGATGCCCCTTGAGATGGCGCTCCACCTGGCGCTCGGTCTCGGCCAGAAAACCGAGGTTCCAGCGATCGCCGAAACGCCCGGCAAGCAGACCAAGGGCGAGCGCCCCGCCGTACCACACCGGATTGAGCAGACTCTTGCGCCCGCCCAACTCTGCAATACGGCGCTCGGTCCAGGCCAGGTGCTCGGTCTCTTCCTGCGAAGCCTGACGCAAGGTGTCGCGGATCGCCGGATCACGCGACATCATGGCCTGCCCTTGATAGAGGGCCTGCGCACAGATCTCGCCAACATGATTGATGCGCATGAGGGCTGCGGCGTGCCGACGCTCGCCGTCGTCAAGCATTGCATCCGGGACTCCCTCACCAGGCACGGGACGCACGCTGCGCGCCGGTGCGAGCACGGTACGCAAAGCCTTGTCGAACTCGATGATGGCACGATCAAGCATTATCTGACTCCGAAGGGCTGAATCACGTCGCGCCGCTGTTGCAGCAGCTGCAAGGCATGCTGCCGACTACGGGGCGCGGCCGGGCCATCGCACAGGTAATCCTGCGCCAGGGCAGCGCGAGGGCGGTTGTACGTGTTATCGGAGATCGGCTGCCAGGCATCGTTCCTCGCCGGCACCCAAGACCCATCCGCGCGGCCTGTGGCGTACAGGCGACGCTCACCGGTCGCGCAGCGGATCCCCTCGAAAGTCACGTTCTGCGCCCCACCGGGCGTGCGTACGACCAGCGTGAAGCGCACCACGCCGTCATCACCAACAGCGAGACTGGCCTCGTCGACGAAAAAAGCATTGGGCGTGGCCGCACTGACGTAGAACGCCCTGAGGCGCGACTCCTCGACGGGCGGAGGCATCACCACCTCGCTCTCTTTCCAGTTCGGGTCGGCATCAAAAAGCAGGCCTGCAGAAACACCCCCCGAAAAGCAACCCAGGGCAAGCAGGCCCGCAGGGGCGATACGACGGAGAATCGAGTTCAAACGTGCAATCTCCACATTGGGACCAAGCAGCCTGCCCCGCATGCAAGCCGGCAGGCGCTACACCCCTTAGGCTTCCCGCAGGCGACGCCTGCATTCAACATCTATGCGCCCGGCCCACCCAAGCCTTGAGGCCCCAACTCTGCCGGCTCTGCAAGGCCCGGCAGACGGTAGGGCTCGGGCAGTTCGAATGCGCGCGAGCGATGGAGAATGCGAGCGAGCTCGATGAGCGCCATCTGGTAGACCTGACGCTTGAATTCGATCACCGCATCGAGCGGCACCCAGTAGTCACTCCAGCGCCAGGCATCGAATTCCGGATGAGAGCTCGCGCGCAGGCACACGTCGGAATCCCGCCCCACCAAACGCAACAGAAACCAGATCTGCTTCTGTCCACGATAGGTGTTGCGCCATTCACGCCGTATCCAGTGCTTCGGCACCTCATAGCGCAGCCAGCCGCGCGTGCGGCCGAGGATCTTGACGTGCTCCGGGCGCAACCCGACTTCCTCGAACAACTCCCGGTACATGGCCTGCTCCGGCGACTCGCCGTGCTTGATGCCGCCTTGCGGAAACTGCCAGGAATGTTCGCGAATGCGCTTGCCCCAGAACACCTCGTTGCGCGAATTGACCAGAATGATGCCGACGTTCGGGCGAAAGCCTTCACGGTCAAGCATGTCGAACCTTCAAATTCGGTTTATTGACGGCAATTTTTTCACACTTGCGCCCCGTTTGAAAGCGCACCATGTCCGTGCATCACCTACGCTGAACGACGAGCGCGCGATCGTCATGCACGCCATGCGCTAGAATCGCGCGCTCGACAACGCCTTCTACGCAAAAGACCCTCATGCGCGCCAGCCAGTTCCACCTGTTCACCCTCAAGGAAGCCCCGTCGGACGCCGAAGTCGTCAGCCAGAAGCTGATGCTGCGCGCCGGCATGATCCGCAAGGTCGCCGCCGGCATCTACAGTTACATGCCGATGGGCCTGCGTGCCATCCGCAAGGTCGAGACCATCATCCGCGAGGAGATGGACCGCGCCGGCGCCATGGAGCTGACCATGCCGATGGTGCAGCCCGCCGAACTGTGGAACGAGACCGGGCGCTGGGACAAGATGGGCGACGAGCTGCTGCGCTTCAAGGACCGCCACGAACGCGATTTCGCGCTGCAGCCCACCTCCGAGGAGGTCGTCACCGACATCGCGCGCCAGGAGCTGAAGAGCTACCGCCAGCTGCCGAAGAACTTCTACCAGATCCAGACCAAGTTCCGCGACGAGCGCCGGCCGCGCTTCGGCGTCATGCGCGGGCGCGAATTCACCATGAAGGACGCCTACTCCTTCGACCGCAGCGAGGAAGCCGCCGGGCGCAGCTACGACATCATGTTCGCCGCCTACAAGCGCATCTTCGACCGCATCGGCCTGGAATACCGGGCGGTGGCCGCCGACACCGGCGCTATCGGCGGCGATCGTTCGCACGAGTTCCAGGTCATCGCCGACACCGGCGAGGACGCCATCGTCTATTGCCCGGACTCCGACTACGCCGCCAACATCGAGCTCGCCGAAGCAGTGTCCTTGATCGCGCGCCGTGCCGAACCTGCCAAGGCGCTGGAGAAGACCCCCACACCCGGCAAGGCCACCTGCGAGGACGTTGCCGAACTGCTCAAGGTGCCGCTGGCCACCACGGTGAAGTCGCTGGTGCTGGCGACCGACGACATCGACGACAAGGGCAAGCCGGCCGGCGTCACCGTGTGGCTGCTGCTGGTGCGCGGCGACCACGCGCTCAACGAGGTCAAGGCCGGCAAGCTTCCGGGCCTCAAGTCCGGCTTCCGCTTCGCCACCGAGGCCGAGATCCTCGAGCACTTCGGCTGCAAGCCGGGCTACCTCGGCCCCATCGGGCTGAAGAAGCCGGTCAAGGTCATCGCCGACCGTACCGTCGCCCACATGGCCGACTTCATCTGCGGTGCCAACGACGCCGACTTCCACTTCACCGGTGTCAACTGGGGCCGCGATCTGCCCGAGCCCGACCTGGTGGCCGACATCCGCAACGTGATCGAGGGCGACCCCAGCCCCGACGGCGGCGGCGTGCTTGCCATCCAGCGCGGCATCGAGGTCGGCCACGTGTTCTATCTCGGCACCAAGTACTCCAAGGCGATGAACGCCACCTTCCTCGACGAGGACGGCAAGCCCAAGCACTTCGAGATGGGCTGCTACGGCATCGGCGTCACCCGCATCCTGGGCGCCGCGATCGAGCAGAACCACGACGCTCGCGGCATCATCTGGCCGCGCGCGATCGCCCCCTTCGAAGTCGTCATCTGCCCCGTCGGCTGGGGCAAGTCGCAGGCGGTGCGCGACGAGGCCCAGAAGCTCTACGACGCGCTCGTCGCCACCGGTGTCGACGCCATCCTCGATGACCGCGACGAGCGTCCCGGCGTGATGTTCGCCGACTGGGAGCTCATCGGCGTGCCGCACCGCGTTACCATCGGCGACCGCGGGCTCAAGGAAGGCGTGGTCGAATACCAGGGCAGGCGCGATGCCGACGCCGCCAAGCTGGCGGTCGGCGAGGTGCTCGGCCACGTGCTCGACCGCCTCAAGCAGGGCTGAGCCTCCGGGAGCCCGCAATGCGCCGCCTGCCCACCCCGCTCCGCCAGCTTGCCGCCGCGTGCCTGCTCGCGCTCGCAGCGGGCGGCGCGCAGGCCGGCGCACAACAGTACGAGCCCATGGCGGCCAGTGTCCGCGCTGCGCTGCACGCCGCGGTGAGCGACGCTGCCGCCCCCATGCTGCCGATTCCGGACGCCGGCGAACGCGCACAGTGGCTCGCCGAGATGTCGCGCCGGCTGGCCAGGCGGATCCCGGACGAGGTCTACCGCACGGAACTCCTCACCAGCATCCACTACGAGGCGACCCGCGCCGGGCTCGACCCCCAGCTGGTGCTCGGCCTGATCCAGGTCGAAAGCGCCTTCCGCAAGTACGCGATCTCCTCGGCGGGCGCACGCGGCTACATGCAGGTGATGCCGTTCTGGATCAAGGTCATCGGCCGCGAGGACGACAACCTCTTCCACATGCGCACCAACCTGCGCTATGGCTGCACCATCCTGCGCCACTACCTCGACATCGAGAAGGGCGACCTGTTCCGCGCGCTGGGCCGCTACAACGGCAGCCTGGGCAAGGCGCAGTATCCCAACCTGGTACGCGCGGCGTGGGAACAGCACTGGAGCTGGAACCCGCAACAACTCGCTGCCGCCGGACAGGATACGGGTACGCCAGCAGTGCGCTGAGCCCCGGACCGGCCGGGGCCTGCCGGCGTCAACCAGCGGCGGCCAAGGGCCGCATATCGGCCGTGCGTTCCACTGCGCGCAGCCCGTCCTTCGCACCCGCAACCAGCGACTGCACGTCGCCCGAGATCTCGCCCCCTTCTTCAATGAGGATCTTGCCGTAGCGGATCTTGCCACTGACACGTCCGGTCGAGTGAATCAGCAATTGCACGCGCGCGGTCAGCTCTCCTTCGAAGTGCCCATGGATCTCGGCAATGTCGATACCAACCGTGCCCTTGTAGGCGCCCGCCTCGGCAATGCGAAGCACGCGGCTGTCCATGGTGGCCTCGACACGCCCCTCGACGACGAGCGTATCGCAATCAAGGATCTCGGCCCCCTTCAGCTTGACGTCGGGGCCGACGATCAAGCGGCTCTCGCCGCTGCGCTCCGTCGGCACTGCCGTCGCCGCCTCGACCGCGTTACCTTGAGCTGCCGAGACCGCCTCGCTTGCGGCGACATCGGCAGCCGCTGGCGTCGCCGGCATCTCCGGGCTCACTGGCCGTGCGCTGACCGCACCACCAAGAGGACGCGGGCTGCGGGCTGCAGGCATCTCGGCTGTCTTGTGAAACAGATTGGGCTTGTTGAACATGCTGACTCCTTGAGGTTGATGCAGTCCTTGTGCTGCCATCGTCAGCCATGAGCATGGAACGTGCCGGGCTCCTCGCCACAGGCACTTTCCGCAGGCAGTTCAATAACCTGCAGCTCATTCCCGAGCCCATTCCCAACCCAGGGCAGCTGCGCTGGCGTCGCTGCAGCCCGACACGATGCCCTCCTGCCAGCGCCATCCCCCTGATTGCGCAACGAATCTCCCTGTCGCTTGCAGGCGACAACCGGCAGGCCTTCCTGCGCCGGACGTTACTTCACCTTGCATTTGCGTCCGCGCCGCCCTCGGCTGACTGACCTACACTCCCGCGTTTGCCGACGGCATCTTCCCCTTCAGCCTCCCGGGACCGCCTGCCCATGTTCCGCCCTTCGTTTCGCAGCATCATGCTCACCGCCTTCCTGCTGATCGCGGGCGTGCTGGCTGCCGCGGCAGTGAGCGGATGGCTGAGTCTGGAGGCGCTTGCGCGCTCGATCCACGACGGCAAGCGCAACGCCCTGGCGCTCACCGCCGCCTCACGCGTACTCGGCGAGCGCTCAGTAGACCTGGAACGCAGCGCCCGCCAGTACCTCGTGCTGGGCGAACCTGCCTTGCGGCAGCGCTTCGACGACGCCCTCAGTGAAGCGCACCTTGCTCTGGACACGCTCGAGGCCAGTGCGCAAGGACTTGCTGCGCCAGTCGGCGAATGGCGTGCCCTGGCAGCCGCCATCGAACGAGGCCTCGAAACCACCCCCGACGGGAGCGGCGCTCAAGCCGCAGCGGACTTCAGCGCCGACTTCCTCGCCCTGAGCCAGGTGAGCGAGGCTGTAGAGCGCACCATCCAGGCGCGTCTTGCGCGTGAGAGCGAGGACCTCCTGGCAGAGCTCGAGTACCGCCGGCACCTGCTCGCCCAGCACATTCTCGCGGCGGTCGCACTTGCGGGCGTACTCGCGGCGCTCACATCATGGTGGCTGCTGCGTCCACTCGCGCGTATGGAACGCGCCATCGCCGCACTCGGCGACAACCATCTCGAATCGCCCATCCGCATCGGCGGACCCGCCGACTTGCGCCAACTCGGCGAGCACCTGGACTGGCTGCGCCAGCGGCTGGCCGAACTCGAAGCCAACCGAAATCGGGTTCTGCGCCACGTCTCGCACGAGCTCAAGACCCCACTCGCGTCCCTACGCGAAGGGGTCGCCCTGCTCAGCGACGGCATCCTCGGTCGACTCAACGCCGAACAGCGCGAAGTTGCCGGCATCCTGGACAGCAGTGCACGCGCACTGCAGGAGCGCATCGAACAGCTCCTGCACTACAACGCCACCCAGTTCGATGCGCGCCGCCTGGACCGCAAGCCAACTGCCCTGCTGCCGCTGCTGTCCGAGGTCGTAAGCGAGCATCAGCTCCTCATCCAGGCGCACAAGCTGGAGGTTCGGATCGAAGGTGACGCGCCGATCCTTTCGGCCGACGTCAGCAAGCTGCGCATCGCCTTGTCGAACCTCATCGCCAACGCAATCCGCTTCAGTCCCGAGCACGGCCGCATCCGCATCGATGTCCAGGTCCAGGAGCCTCAAGTCATCATCGACTGCCGCGACGACGGACCGGGCGTCGCCGAAGAGGAACTTGAGCGGATCTTCGAACCCTTCTTCCGCGGCAGCCGCAGCAGCACCGCAAGCACCAAGGGCAGCGGCATCGGGCTGGCCATCGTGCGCGAGTTCGTCGCCGCGCATGGCGGGTACGCCAGGGCCCTGCCGAGTCCGCAGGGCGCACACTTCCAGCTGGAGCTCCCCCATGCATGATGCACACCCGCACCGACACCCGACTGCGCGCCTACGGCACGCACTCTCACTCGTCCTCGCATGCATTGCCCTTGCTGCCTGCACGAACCTTCCGGGCCGGGACGCACCGCACGCAACAACGGCCACTGAGGAGGCGCCCCCATCCGACCAGGCAGCCATGAATCGGCTGCACGCAGCAGTACAGGCCAGCCAGCCCGACCGCGCGCGGCTCAATGAAGCACGCCGCCAGCTCGAGCACCTGCTGGAGGACGACAGCACCGAGGCGCGCGCCCATCACCCCTTTGCACGCGCTCTGCTCACCCAGATCCGCGAACGCCAACGCCAGGCCGCCCAGCTCGAACGCCTGGAGCGCGAAATCGAAACGCACAAGGGCGAGCTCGCCACGAGCCGCAGGCACGCGGCCGAGTTGCAGCGCAAACTCGACGCCCTGACTGCAATAGAGCGCACGCTGCCTGCGCCCTCGAGCGTTCCACCCTACGGTCAGAATGGCCTCGCTCCGCGATGAGCGCCAGGGCGACAGCTCCGATCCCTGCCGCCGCACGCCTGCTGCTCATCGATGACGACACCGATCTGCTGCGCCTGCTGTCGATGCGGCTCAAGGCCAACGGCTATCGGGTAAGCACGGCATGCAGCATCGCCTCGGCGCACGCGCGCCTGGCCATGGAGACCTTCGACCTCGTCCTCAGCGACGTCCGCCTGCCCGACGGCGACGGCCTCACGCTGTTCGAAGACATCCGGCGCCACCACCCCGCGCTGCCGGTGATCATGATCACCGCACACGGAAGCATCCCGGACGCGGTGGACGCGACGACACGCGGCGTCGCCGACTATCTGACCAAACCGTTCGACGGCCAGGCCCTGCTCGACCGCATTGCCAAAGCGCTCGGAAACGCCTCCTCGACAAGCATTGCCGAAGGCGACCGGGCCGACTGGTGCAAGGCCATCATCAGCCGCAGCAGCCGCATGCGCGCACTGCTCGCCGAGGCGAGACTGGTCGCGGCTTCCGACGCCAGCGTCCTGATCCTGGGTGAGAGCGGCACCGGCAAGGAACTCCTCGCACGCGCAATCCACAACGCCAGCGCGCGCGCGCAAGGCCCCTTCGTAGCGATCAACTGCGGGGCAATCCCGGACCAACTGCTCGAATCCGAACTTTTCGGGCATGTACGCGGGGCGTTTACCGGAGCCACCTCAACCCACGCCGGCCTGATCCAGGCGGCAGACGGCGGCACCCTGTTCCTCGACGAAATCGGCGACATGCCGCCCGCACTGCAGATCAAGCTGCTGCGTGTCCTGCAGGAGCGCGCAGTACGGCCGGTCGGCAGCACGCAGGCGAGTCCGGTAAACCTTCGCATCCTGTCGGCCACGCACCGCAATCTGGAAGACGCGCTGGGCAACGGCCAGTTTCGCGAGGACCTCTACTACCGGATCAATGTCGTCAGCCTAGACCTTCCGCCGCTTGCCGAGCGTCGCGAGGACATCCCGCTGCTCGCCGAGCATTTCCTGCGCACACTGGCCAGGCGCTATGGCAAGGACGTGAATGGATTCGCCGCCGACGCGCTCGAGACACTGGCCATCAGCCAATGGCCGGGCAATGTGCGCCAGCTCCACAACGTGGTCGAGCAGGTCTGTGCCCTCAGCACCACGCCCCTGGTCCCGCGCAGCCTCGTCGAGCGCGCGTTGCGCGCACAACCGATCGAAGCCTTGAGCTATGCCGAGGCCAAACAGCGCTTCGAGCGAAACTACCTGATACAGCTTTTGAAACTTACCGCGGGTAACGTCACCGATGCTGCACGCTTGGCAGATCGCAACCGCACCGAGTTCTACCGGCTGCTGCAGCGCCATGGGCTCAGGCCGGAACCGTTCCGCGCCGAGAACCAGCCAGACGAAGAACAAACCCGCTGCCCTTCAAGGAGACCCGCATGAGCATGCGTCAGACCGTAACCACCATCCTCGCCACCACCGCACTGGCCTGGTCGGTGCATAGCCCCGTGATCGCGGCAGGCCCGCAGGCGGCAGCGCCACAAGTCACCGCCAATAGCTGCGCCGACGACAAGAAGGCCGGCGCCGACGGCAGCACGCCGCAGAAGCCGACCTCGACCTGAACGCTCCAACCGTGGGCGGCCCGCTTCAGGCCGTGCCGCCCACGGTAAGACCGTCGATCCGCAGCGTCGGCTGACCGACGCCCACCGGCACGCTCTGGCCATCCTTGCCGCAGGTGCCGACGCCCGGGTCGAGCATCATGTCGTTACCGATCATCTTGACCTTGGTCAGCGCATCCGGACCGTTGCCGATCAGAGTCGCCCCCTTGACCGGGCGCGTCACCTTGCCGTTCTCGATCAGGTAGGCTTCGGCGGTCGAGAACACGAACTTGCCCGAGGTGATGTCCACCTGGCCGCCGCCAAAGTTTGCGGCATACAGCCCCTTCTTCACCGATCGGATGATCTCTTCGGGGTCCTTGTCGCCATTGAGCATGTAGGTGTTGGTCATGCGCGGCAAGGGCAGATGGGCGAAGGACTCGCGCCTGCCGTTGCCGGTCAGCGGCATGCCCATCAGGCGCGCATTCATCATGTCCTGCATGTAGCCGGTAAGAATGCCGTCCTCGATGAGCACCGTGCGTTCGGTCGGGTTGCCCTCGTCATCGATCGACAGCGAACCGCGCCGGTCCTGCAGCGTGCCGTCATCGACCACGGTAACGCCTTTCGCCGCCACCTGCTGGCCGATCCGCCCCGAGAAGGCCGAGCTACCCTTGCGGTTGAAGTCCCCCTCCAGACCGTGGCCGATGGCCTCGTGCAACAGGATGCCCGGCCAGCCCGGCCCCAGCACCACCGGCATGGTGCCGGCCGGTGCCGGGTCGGCGCCAAGGTTGACGCGGGCCTGATGCACCGCCGCGCGCGCATAGTCGTGCAGGCGATCGTCGCAGAAATAACCGTAATCGTAACGGCCGCCGCCGCCGCCGCTACCCTGCTCGCGGCGACCGTCCTCCTCCATGATGACGGTGATCGACACCCGCACCAGCGGCCGAACGTCCGCAGCCATATGACCATCGCTGCGCGCCACCATCACCACCTCCCACGAGCCGGCAACATGGGCCATGACCTGGGTGACGCGGGGATCCTCCGCACGAGCAAAGCGCTCGAGGCGTTCGAGCAGGCGCACCTTGGCGGTGTCGTCCAGCGAGTCGAGCGGGTCGTCAGCGCGGTAAAGGCGGCGCTTGAGCTTGTGCGCACGCATATCCACCTTGCGCCGCTCGCCTGCGGCGGCGATGGCACGGGTAGCCGTGGCAGCGCCGACCAGGGCATCAAGCGAAATGTCGTCGGAATAGGCGAACGCTGTCTTCTCGCCGCTGATCGCGCGCACACCCACGCCCTGCTCGATGTCGAAACTGCCCGACTTGACGATACCCTCTTCCAGACTCCAGGCCTCCGAGCGCTGATACTGGAAGTACAGGTCGGCAAAGTCGATATCGTGGCGCATCAGCTTGCGGAAGGTCTTCTCGAGCTCGGCCTCGCCCAAGCCATAGGGCGAGAGCAGGTAACGGTCGGCAACCTTGAGTGGATTCTGGGACTTGCTCATTGGAATTCCTTGCAGGTGTCGCCAGCGTTGACCGGCCCCACACCAAAACGATCTTCGGGATTAAAGGAGTGCATGCTCAGCCCAGGCGGCGGTGACGCAGCGCAGGCAGGCTCTCGCGCACCGCAGCGATGCGCGCAGGATCCAGTTCGGAGACAACGACCCCTTCGCCGACCTCGCGACAGGCGAGCACCTCGCCCCAGGGGTCGATGATCATGCTGTGCCCCCAGGTGACGCGCCCGTTGGGGTGGCGACCGCCCTGGGCCGGCGCCATGACGTAGCACTGGTTCTCGATCGCGCGCGCGCGCAACAGAACCTCCCAGTGCGCTCTCCCCGTCGTGTACGTGAAGGCGGCAGGCAGGACGATCAGGTCAAGCTCGCCCATGGCACGAAAAAGCTCGGGGAAGCGCAGGTCGTAGCACACCGACAAGCCCGTGCGTCCAGCTGGAGAGTCGAAGCAGCACGGCGTGCTGCCCGGCTCGATGGTGGCAGCCTCGTCGTAGCGCTCCTCGGCACGCTGAAAGCCGAACAGATGAATCTTGTCATAGCGCGCGGCAAGCCGGCCCTGGGCATCGAACACCAGGGTGCTGTTGCGTACCTTGTCCTGTACCTCGGCCTGCAGCGGGATCGTGCCGCCGACCAGCCAGACCCCATGGCGACGCGCGGCATCGGCCAGAAAGGACTGCAACGGCCCCTCACCCTCGGCTTCACGGATGCGCACCTTGGCCATCTCGTCGCTGCTGATGAGCGGAAAATACTCGGGCAGGGCGACCAGACACGCGCCCTCGGCCGCGGCCTCGGCAATCAACGCATCCACGGCCTTCAGGTTGGCGTCGACATCGGGGCCCGACACGGTCTGCACGGCGGCGATGCGGACGGGCGCCTCAGGCAGGGCGGCTTCGACAGATTCGGCAGGCTTGGTAATGGTCATATAGCGTACTCGAGGACAAGTCGCAGGGCTGGCAGGATCCCCATTCACGTCATTGAGCGGGCGGCAACTCGACGTTGCCACGCTTGGCAACCTGTGGGTCTACCCAACTGCCTGTAACGGCATACTCGAACGCGAACAGCTTCTCGATCGGGTCGCTGAGCACCTTCTGGGCGAGATAGGTGACAACCCCCACAGCCGGATTGAGCAAGCCCGCCGCCGCACCGATGGCGATCGACTCGGACAGCGTCGGCTGTACGATCACGCGCAAGTCCTGGGTCTCGGCAACGAGGTCGGTCGTACCGCTCATCCGCACCCGCGCCGCCGGCCCGCGGATCTCCAGGTCGTCGGTGCGCATCACCCCCGCGGTCACGTCGATGCTACCGGAAATGCGATCGAAGGCGAATCCTTCCGAGAACACGTCGCGAAAATCGAGTGTAATGCGCCGCGGCAAGGATTGCAGGCTGAGAATGCCGAGCAAGCGCCCGACTCCAGGCTCGAGCTTGTTGAATTGGCCGGCCCCGGCCTCAAGCTGCAGACGACCGGCCAGCGACGCGTAGTCGATCGCGGTCGGCGCGCCCTGCCAGCCAAGCTCGCCGCTCAGCGCTGCCTGACCACCGCGTACGACGTCAGGGTAGCCGATACGACGCGAGAAGCGTCCGACGTCGGCGGTATCGAAACTGAACTCCATGCGCGTGCGCTGGCGCCCTGCAGCCAGCCACTGCCCGCTCCCGGACAACCGCCCATCATCATTGGCGATCGCGAAGCGGTCCAGCTCCCATAGACCGCCACGGTTGCGGGCAAGAACCTCGAGGCGACCGAGATCCATCCCACGCAGCTCGAAGCGTTCAGCCACCACGTCCAGGGCAGGCAAACGGCGGGGGGGTGTATCCCCGATCCGGGCCTCCGCAGCCTCGGTGCCACTGGCACGGCTCTGCGCATCCGCCGCACCAATGCGCAGGAAGCGCAGCCGCGCTGCCAGAGCACCACTGCCCGCACTGCGCCAGTCGAGCTCGCCGGCAGCGAGATCGCTGTCGATGCGCGCCTTCCAGCCCCCCTGGTCGGGCACTGCACGCAGGTCCACCGCGCGCAGACGATGACCGAAGGCGGTAAGCTCATCGGCCGCAAGCGCGACGGCGGCCAGCGGCAAGGCCGCCAGGCCATCACCACCACGCTCGGCCACGGCATCGGTCCCGTCATCGTCACCGGCGTCGAGCACACGCCGCCATGCATCCAGATCGAGGCCATCGAGCACGCCCGCGACCGCCACCCCGGAGGACGATCGCGGCACCGCATCAGCCGTCGCACGGCCCAGCGCGACCCCACCGCTCAGGCTCGTCCACTGCCCGTCGGAGCGCTGGAGCTCGGCGCGCACCAGCCCGCCGAGCCCGAGCACGAGCTCACTGTGCGCCTGCCCGGCCGGGTAGCTGACCGCCAGCTTCAGCGGCCAGCTCTCGCTGGCAGGCTTGTTCACCGGCGGCGGCAAGCTGGAGGCTACCCCCAACAGATCGGAGCTCACTTCCAGACGCGTACCGTCCTTGCCGACCAGAACGCTGGTCGACCACGCCGCCGTTCCCGACAGGCCATCGAGCAGGGGAATGTCGTAGGCTGCCCTGAGCGCCGCTGCGTCAGCCTTGCCTGCTGCCTCGAAGCGCACGCTGCCGTCGGTGGCGGTCCGCGCACTCAGGCGTAGCGGATGCCCGAACAACTGCGCGCGCGCCTCGGGAATGGCGAGGCTGTCAGCGGTGAAGCGCACACGCCCGGCCGCGCGTTCGAGCGCCGGCAGGCCCTCGACCAGCGCAATGCGGTTGGCCGCAAAGCGGTACTCGCCCTCCACCGTGGTATCGACCACGCTACGCAACGGCATCACCAGCTTGAGTTCAAGCTCTCCCTTCCCCTCTGCGCGCATGCCGTCGGTGAAACCTCCGATGCGCCGCGACACCGGGCTGGCGGACACGAAGCGCAGGAAATCGGCCGTCGCCCCCCGCGCCTGACCGGTGATGGTCATGAGTTCGGTGGGACGCTGGTCCAGGTCCGGCACGTCGGCCACCACCCCCGCCAAGTCGACGCCGAGGACACGCCCGCGGTCGGCAAGGATGCGCATGCCAGGCCCTTCGAAGCGCACCTCGCCATGAATGCCCTCGATCGACGGCCAGCCAGGTGCATAGTCGAGCAGGGCATCTTCCACCCGAACGCTGACCAGGAAGGTGCCATCACCATCCCGGAAGGGGAAGTCGGCCAGCCGGCCGCGCAGGCGCAGGCGCGCCTCGGGCACCACGGCGGCGCGGATGGCGGTGCGCACCCAGTCATGAGTGTGGCGATTGACCACGCGCGGCAGGTAGCGCCACACCGCCGTGCCCTCGGCACGGCTGAGCCTGGCCTGGAGGTCGATCTCGCCCGCCCCCTCGCGGCCCGGCCAGTACCGCCCGGACGCCGTACCAGCGGCGTCGATGTTGTCGAACTCTGCACCATCGAGTGCGATTTCAAGCCCTCTCTCGCGACGCAGCCAGCTCCCCTCGGCGCGCAAGCGGTCAAACGCCAGGCGGCCCGACTCGAACACATCCGGCAGGTCCAGGTGCGCCGTACGCGCATCGATCCGGTAACGGCCTCCGCGCTGGTCGCCGTCGATCGTGCCCGACACCCCGCCCAGGCCCGGCAAGCCATCGCGCGCGAGCAGGCCGAGCTCGGCAAAGCGCGCCCTCACGCGCCACGCCTGGGGTGCCGAGGAGTCGCCGTCCCAGCTCAGGCTGAGATCGTCGACACGGCCATGGGGAGCCAACCCCGCGAGGCGCGCACGCACGCCCTCATCGACCGGGAGGTAAGCCACAAGCCCTGCCAGTGCGGCGAGATCGAGGTGGCTCGCCGTCACGCTGCCGCCAGCTTGCGCGCCATCGGGCGCCTTTCGCAGCTGCACATCGAAGTCGGTTGGCGCCACGGCAAGGCCCGCCACCGTGCGCAGCGCGAGCTGCTGCCCGCTCAAGCGCAGCAGGCCCAGCTTGCGCTGAAGTGACAGGCGGCCGTCGAGATGGCTCACCGCAAGCTCCGGCAGGCCAGGCGCAAGTGTCGCCACGACGCCATCGAGCACGACGTCTGCGGTCATGTCGAGCGCACCACCGGCCGAGGCCTCGAACCAGGCCCGCACCCCTCCATGCCCGGCAAGCGGAAGCGGGTAATCGATCCAGGCCGTCCATGCACCGAGGTCGGCGCGCTCGAGCTCCATGTACATGCGCGCCTCGAGCTCACCGGCCTGCGCCGCCCCAGGCAGCTCGAGCCGGTCGAGTTCTCCGCGCACGACCAGGGTCGAGGCGAGCGCCTGTTGCGGCCGTGCCTGCAGGGCGAAACGGGCTGGCGAGGCGCGCTGATCAAGGCGGAACTCGAGCTGATCGAGCTCCAGCGCAGGCGCGCCTCGGACCTTGTCGGTCCAGCGCAGTCGCGAATCGTGGATGACGATCTGGCGCTGAGCGAGCAACCACTCGAGCCCCTTGCCCTCCTCGCCCCCGCTCGTGTCCGCCACCAGGCCGGCGACCAGGATCGTTCCATCGGCCTCGCGCCTCACATCGAGCTCTGCCGCGGCGATATCGAGGCGATGGAAGTGGGGCTGCAAACGCAACAGCGAGGACCATGCCAGGGTGGCATCGACCTTTGGCAGCACCAACGCCGGACGCCCATCGGCATCTGCGATGCGAAGGTTCTCGATCAGCAGCCTCGGCCGCCATCCGGCCCAGCGCCCCTCGACGGCCGCAATCGACACCTCGACTCCGAGGCTGGCCGTCACTGCCGCCGCAATGTCGTCGCGGAAATCGCCCACTGCGGGCATCAGCACATGGCGCACCACCAACACCGCCCCGGCGCCCAACAGCCAGGCCAGCATGATCAGCTTGAGACACCACGCGACGAGGCGGCGCCAGCCGGAAGCCGGGGCACGCGGCGTGGGCGGCAAATCGGAACTGCCGGGGGTCAGGGCATCGCTCATGAAAAGGGGTGTTGGCCTGCCGGGCGATAGCCGGCATGGATAGAATGTGTGTCTGCCGCCCCTCGCCTCAGGGCCGACCCAGCGCGCATTTTACCAACGAACACTGCGCCCGCAGCGGAGCTTCGCCATGTTTGCCTCGTCACCCGCCCCCGCGAACGAATACGAAACCGCCGTCGTCGAGGCGCGCAGGTACTCGCGCTATCTCAGCCGCATGCTCGACAGCCAGCCCTGGCTCGCCCCCGCGCTGGCGGAAAGCCTGGGCCAGCCACTCAGGGCCGAGGACATGCAGCGCTTCATCGCCGAGCGCGAAACGGCGTTCAGCGACGCCGAAAGCGCGCTCGGACCGACGCTGCGCCGACTGCGCAGCTGGGTGATGTGCAATCTCATCGTCCGCGACTTGCGCCTGGGCGCTCCCCTTGCCGAGGTCACCGAGACGATGACCGTGCTCGCCGAGGTCGCCGTGCGCCATGCCCACGACGTGTTGCGGGCAGCCCTGGTGCAGCGCTACGGACAGCCGCTGTCGCCTACCGGCTGGGAGCAGGAGCTGCTCGTCATCGGCATGGGCAAGCTGGGAGGGCGGGAGCTCAACGTGTCCTCCGACATCGACCTCATCTTCCTGTACCCCGAGGACGGCGACACCGGCGGTGCCAAGGTGATCAGCAACTTCGAGTTCTTCGAGCGCCTCGGCAAGCAGCTGATCAAGGCACTCGCCGAGGTGACCGAGCACGGCCAGGTTTTCCGCGTCGACATGCGCCTGCGTCCGAACGGCGATTCGGGCCCGCTGGTGGGCAGCCTCGACATGCTGGAGAACTACTTCATCACCCAGGGGCGCGAATGGGAGCGTTACGCCTGGATCAAGGCCCGCGTCATGCTCGGTGAGCGCTGGACCGAGCTCGAGAAGCTCTCCCGCCCCTTCGTGTTCCGCAAGTACCTCGACTTCGGCGCCATCAACGCCATGCGCGACCTGCATGCGCAGATCCGCCGCGAGGTCGCGCGCCGCGACCGCGCGCACAACGTCAAGCTCGGCCCGGGCGGAATCCGCGAGATCGAGTTCATCGCCCAGGTCTTCCAGCTCATCCGCGGCGGCCGCGACAGCGCGCTGCAGGTCCGCCCGACGCAGAAGGTGCTCGCCCTGCTCGCCGAACGCGGCATCCTTGCGACTACCGCGGTGGAGGAACTCGGCGCCGCCTACGTCTTCCTGCGGCGCCTCGAGCACCGCCTGCAGTACCTCGACGACGCACAGACCCACGACCTGCCGCAGAGCGCAGCCGACCAGCAGCTGATCGCCGAGGCCATGGGCTTCGGCAGCCATGCCGAGCTCATGACGGCGCTGGACACACACCGTCGCATCGTCAGCCAGCACTTCGACAGTGTGTTCGGCGACCCCTCGGACGAAGACCACAGCCTGGACGCAACCTGGCAGGGCGCCGAGGATATCGAGACCGTCACCCCGGTGCTTGGCGAACTCGGCTACCGGCACCCGCGCAGCGGCGCCGAGCGCCTTGCATCGATCCATGCCAGCCCACGCTACCGGCAACTGCCCAACAACATCAAGGGCCGCTTCGATGCGCTCATTCCCCGCGTCATCGAAGCCGCAGCCTCCACACCGGGCCCCGACGACACGCTGGCGCGCTGCCTCGACCTGATGGAGGCGATCGGCCGCCGCGGCGCCTATCTGGCGTTGCTGCAGCAATACCCTCAGGCCTTGCGCCGTGTCGCCGACCTGATGAGCGCCTCGCGCTGGGGCGCACAGTTCCTGACCCGGCACCCGATCCTGCTCGACGAGATGCTCGACGCCCGCAACCTCGACACCGCCCCCGACTGGAAAGCCTTCCGCGCCGCGCTCGGCAGCGAACTCGAGGCCCTCGAACCCGACATGGAGCGCCAGATGGACGTGATGCGCGAACAGCACCACGCCCAGGTATTCCGCCTGCTGACGCAGGACATCGCCGGCCTGCTCACGGTGGAGAAGCTCGCCGACCACCTCTCCGAACTGGCGGACATCATGCTGGACCTGACCCTGCCGCTGTGCTGGCGACGGATCAAGATCCGCCACCGCGACACGCCACGCTTCGCCGTGATCAGCTACGGCAAGCTCGGCGGCAAGGAGCTTGGCTACGCCTCGGACCTCGACATCGTGTTCCTCTACGACGACGAAGCCCCCGAGGCGGCGGAGATGTACACCCGGCTCGCGCAACGCACCAACACCTGGCTGTCGAGCCAGACCGCCGCCGGCCAGCTCTTCGACACCGACCTGCGCCTGCGCCCGAACGGCGAGTCGGGGATGATCGCGACCTCGCTGGAGGCCTTCCGCAAGTACCAGCTCGAATCGGCCTGGGTGTGGGAGCACCAGGCCCTTACCCGAGCGCGCTTCTCGGCCGGCGATCGAGCACTCGGCGAGGCCTTCGAGCGCATCCGCTGCGAAGTGCTACGCTTGCCCCGCGACCTCGGCACGCTGCGCGCCGAGGTGCTCGGAATGCGCCACAAGATGCGGGACGCACACTCGGGCAAGAGCGAGCTGTTCGACCTCAAGCACGACCGCGGCGGACTCATCGACGTCGAGTTCCTGATCCAGTATCTCGTGCTCGGCCACGCCCACCGCCACCCCGAACTCACCGGCAACCTCGGCAACATCGCATTGCTGCGCATCGCCGGCGAGCTCGGTCTGATCCCGCCCCCCCTCGCCGCCGCCTGCGCCGACAGCTACCGTGAATTGCGCCGCCTGCAGCACCGCCAGCGCCTCAACGACCGGCCCTCGCGCATCCACCCCGAAGAAGCCGAGACCGCGCGCGAACCCGTACAGGCGCTGTGGCGACACATCTTCGACGAGTGAGGCGAACCCCCTGACCCGGCGCGGCACATGGAGATGAGAGATGAAATATTTCATGTCATGAAAGCAAGCATGACGCACCGCGTCATGGCGACTAGAATCGGCCGGATATCACTTCTCGCCCCGCCAAGGGACTGCACTCGATGAACCAGGAAATCGAACTCAAGCTGACGCTGCCCAAACGGGCACTCGCAGCCCTTCGCCGCCACCCGCTGGTGAGTGAATGCGACAAGCTGGGCAATGCCGTCACCCTCGACAACACCTATTTCGACACCCCCGAACTAAGCCTCAAATCGCGTCGTGTGGCGGTCCGCATCCGGCGCCAGGGGCGACAGCTGCTGCAGACGGTGAAGTGCGCGGCAGTTTCCAGCGGCGGCCTGTCGCAGCGCCCCGAGTGGGAACAAGCCTATTCCGGCGCATTCGATTTTTCTGCGGTCGATGCCCCCGAGGCCGCAAAGCTGCTGCACCGCCACGGCGAAGCCCTGGTGCCCGTATTCACCACCCGCTTCCGCCGCGAGACCCGGCGCTATGCCCCGCGCCCGGGGCTGAGCATCCTGCTCATGATCGACACCGGCGATGTGCTGCTGAGCACTGCCGACGGTGAGCAACGCAGCACCCCTATCTGCGAACTGGAACTCGAGCTCGAGGAGGGGCGCGCCCAGGACTTGCTCGAGCTGGCGTGCACGCTCGCGCAGGATATTCCCCTCATGCCTTCGGACATTTCCAAGGCCGAACGCGGCTACAGGCTGTTCCTCGGCGCCCCGGTTGACGTGGTGCGTTCCGAACCCTCGCCGATCAGGCCCGGACAGAACGTGGTCGAAGCCTTCCGCTGCCTTGCCCAGTCCTGCGTACGCCAGTGGCAGGCCAACGCCGCCGCTGCACTGGCGCACCCGGACCCGGACAGCATCCACCCTGACTTCATCCACCAGCTGCGCGTCTCGCAGCGCCGCCTGCGCGCGCTGCTCAAGTCTTTCGCGCCGGCGCTGCCCACGGATTTCGTAGGCGAGTGGAACGCACGCCTGCGCGACAATGCCAGCCGCTTCGGCGATGCCCGCGACCTCGACGTGTTCTGCACTGAACTGCTCGACGCCGTCAGCGCCGAAGGTCTGGCCGATGCCGCTGCGCTCGCAGCCTTGCTGGACAAGGCTCATCGCGCCCGCGACGAGGCACGCAGCAAGGCGTCCCACAGCCTCGACATGGCCACACAGGGACGCCTGCTGCTCGAGTTCAGCGCCGCGCTGATGCGCCTGCCCACCAACAGCCTTGCCATCGCAGCGGACCTGCGCACCTTCGCCCGGCTGCGCCTGGACCGCCTGCGCAAGCGCGCACGGCGCCAGTTCGAGGCGGCGTCGGCCCTTGTCCCGGAGCGTCTGCACGCGCTGCGCATCGGCTTCAAGCAGTTGCGCTATGGGGTCGAGTTCTTCGGCCCGCTGTTCCAGGCCAAGACGATGGGGCGTTACCTCGAAGGCATGGTTCGGGCGCAAAGCACACTCGGCTTCCTGCAAGACGTCGACACCGCACATCAGCGCCTGCGTCTGTGGGCAGAGGAAACCCCGGCCACGGCCAGCGGCGCGGCCTTCGTACTGGGCTGGCACGCATCCCGTTACGCGCGCCTGCGCCGACGGGTGCTGCAGGACTGCGAGCCCCTGCTGTGGGGCAAGAAACCATGGTGAACGACAGCTGCCCGGCGCGGTGCCGCGCGCAACAGCATGACAAGCCGTCACGCCGCTGCAACATGCCTACGCAATGATGCCGACCCCACCATCCCGGAAGGAAGACATGGATCTCTTGCTGTGGCGTCACGCCGAAGCCGTGGACGGCAGCCCCGACCACACTCGGGAACTCACCGCGCGCGGCCACAAACAGGCGCGCAAGGTCGCTGCCTGGCTGGATGAGCACCGTCCAAAACAACTCAAGATCCTCGTCAGCCCCACCGTGCGCACCCGCCAGACGGCAACCGCTTTCACCGACAGCTTCCAGGTCGTGCCCAGCCTGGGGCCCGATGGCAACGTCGCCGACCTGCTCGCTGCCACGGGCTGGCCGGACGCGAGTGGCGCCGCACTGGTAGTCGGCCACCAACCGGCTCTGGGCCGCCTTGCCGCCTTGTTGCTGGCCGGGCAGGAGGCCGACTGGACGATCAAGAAGGGCGCGCTGTGGTGGTTCACCAACCGCGTCCGCGAGGGCGAAAGCCAGACCGTGCTGAGAGCGGTGATCCCGAGCGATTTCGCTTGACTGCAGCAGCGCCGGTGCCAGCCGACGCAAGTGTACGGCAAGGAGTGAATTCCTCACGGCACCCGCGGTCTGAAGGGTTCAGAATCGTACGACGCCGGAGCATGGCCGCCGCCTGCGCGGCCTGCGGGCGGACGCTTGTGCTTTGCCGCGCAATGCGTAAGATGCCGTCTTCGGCCCGGAACGGAACATGTTCGAACGCTTTTTGCCCTCTCGCGAAGCCATCACGCAAAGCCGCATGCTGCGCTGGCTGGGGCCGCGTATTCATGATCCGCTGCTGTGGCACATCAACCGTCGTGCAGTCGCACGCGGGGTGGCGATGGGGGTGTTCTTCGGCCTGATGATCCCGATCGCGCAGATTCCTGCGGCGGCCATCGCGTCGCTCGTCCTGCGCGGCAATCTCTGGATCGCCGCCGTCTCCACGCTGGTCAGCAACCCGCTCACTTACGGGCCCATCTACTATTTTGCCTACCGCCTCGGCGCAGGCGTCATCGGCACCCGTACGCCGCCCGACCTGACGCCCGAGGATGTCGAGGCGCCCATCCGCATGATCGACTCCCTGGCACAGGCATGGGCCTGGGTATCGGGCATCGGCCAGCCGCTACTGGTAGGCATGGTCATGATGGCAGTCACCGGCTCGCTCATCGCCTACTGGGGCGCGCAGCTGTTCTGGCGCTTCAAGGTCGTCAACAAATGGCGCCGCCTGCATCGCGAACGCCGGGCGCGCGCGGCATCTGCAGCCAGAAGGCCGCTTGGAAGCGCCTGAAGCGCGGCGTATCCTTACCAGCCCGGTCAACCGCAGAGCGAACAGCCCGATCATGGACGAGCCCATCCCCGACGGTACCCTCGCCACTATCGAGGGCGTGCGGCGCATCCACCACGACGGCTACTGGCTGAAGGTCTACGATCCGCCGGCTGATTCCCTGCAAGCCAAGAAGCAGCTCATCCAGGCCCTGACGCGGCGCCTGTTCAATCACGTCGAGCACGGCATCAACATCCCCGGCAAACGCCTGGACGACGCCCGCCGCGCCTACGAAGCCGAGACCGAGCCCGCGCGCAAACGCGTCAAGGGGGCCATGTTCGCCGGCGCCCTGTTCAACCGCGCGACCGACATTTTCACCAAACTGGTCGAGTTGCAGGAACTCGGCATCGAAATCGACACCGACAACGCGCTCATGCGCGAGTGCGGGCTGTGCCTGCAGGAAGCGCTGAACCTTGGACGCCTGGTACTGCATCGCAGCGGGGACGAGGGCATCGACGAGCTCTGGGGCGAGCCTTTCCGCGCCTTCTCGATCCCGGTGGAGGCTTTCTACGAAAGCCGTTACATCAAGATCGCGCAGGCCCTGCGCGAGATAGACCGCATCGCCACCGTCATGGCGGCCACCTTTGCCGGGTCGCCGCTTTTCCAGGGCATAGACCCCCTGGTGCTCGAATTTGCCCGCATCGCGAAGGTCAAATGCGAGACGCTGCGCACCGATCCGGACATCTTCGAGGTCTGGGCCGACTTCGTGGTCGCATCGGAGCGCCTCGGCGCCGTTGCCCCCTGTCTGTCGCCCACCTCCACGCCGGCAGAGCACCAGCTTGCCGCCGACGGCCTTCGCCTGATCCTGCAAGGGCGCAATCTGCTCACCGACATCACGCGGGCACGCGTGACGATGCCCAAGAGTGCGCGTGAGTACATCGAGCGCTGCGAGACCTACGCGGCACTCGCCCAGGCTGCAGCACGGCCCGCGCTGGCAGTGGTCGGCAGTCGCCCGCGCAAGCGCGGGCCGACCGCCCCGGCGGTGCTCAGACGATGATGCCGCCGCCCAGACAGACCTTCGACTCGTAGACGACCACACTCTGCCCCGGCGTCAGCGCCCATTGCGGCTGGGCAAAGGCGATCTCGGCTCGACCATCAGCGATGCGGTCGATCTCGCAGGGCTGGTCGGGCGTGCGGTAACGGGGCTTGGCGGTATAGACCCAGTTCGTGTGGGGGTCGCGGCCGGCGATCCAGTTGAGATCGGTCGCGAGCAAACGCTCCCTGAGCAGCGCGGGATGCGCATGCCCCTGCACTACGTAGAGCACGTTCGCCTTGATGTCCTTGCTGGCGACGTACCAGGCATCGTGCTCGCCCGCCTCATCCTGGTTACCCTTGATGCCGCCGATGTGCAGCCCCTTGCGCTGGCCAATGGTGTGGTACATGAGGCCCTGGTGTTCTCCGAGCAGTCGACCATCGTCAAGCGCACGGATCTCGCCCGGCTGCGTAGGCAGATACCGCATCAGGAACTCGCGGAACGGGCGCTCGCCGATGAAGCAGATGCCAGTGGAGTCCTTCTTCGCCGCCACATGCAGCCCGGCCTGCTCGGCAATCCGGCGCACCTCGCGCTTGTAGAGCGTACCGAGCGGAAACAAGGTTCTTGCCAGTTGTGCCTGACCGAGGCGGTACAGGAAGTAGCTCTGGTCCTTGGTGCCATCCTCGGCCTTGAGAAGCTGGAACTCGGTACGCCCGTCGTTCGTCCACTCGCGCACCTGCGCGTAGTGCCCGGTTGCAATCCGATCTGCGCCCATCTGCATGGCATGATCGAGGAAGCAACGGAACTTGATCTCGGAGTTGCACAGCACGTCCGGATTGGGCGTGCGGCCCGCCTCGTACTCGCGCAGGAAGTCGGCGAACACGCGGTCCTTGTACTCCTTGCTGAAGTTCACGACTTCGAGCTCGATGCCGATCACGTCGCACACCGAAGCGACATCGACGAGATCCTGGCGACTCGAGCAGTACTCGGAGTCGTCGTCATCCTCCCAGTTCTTCATGAACAGCCCGGTAACGTCATAACCCTGCTGCTTGAGCAACAGCGCCGTCACCGACGAATCCACCCCGCCAGACATGCCGACGACCACCTTCATCCCGTTCGGGTCCTTAATGGACATTCGGTCCGCCTCCCTTTAGCCATTCGTCGAGCGGCAGGACCACTGCCGGCTCGCCGTGATCGACGAACCATGCGTCGATCGCAAAACGTTCTCCGGCGACAGTCGCCGGTGCCTGTGCGTGCTCAGGCGCGACATCGTAGCGCGCTGCGCCACGCTCTGCAGCGGCGAGCATGGCAGGCTCGAGGGCGGGCGCATCCGCGGCCGGTTCTTGCGCCAGGACCTCGACCACCGCGCTGAAGTGCTGCAGGATGAAGCGCGTACGCCGTGCCGGCTCGAGCACGCGATGAAAGCGCAGCATGCCGCGCGCCTCTAGCAAGGCCAGCCAGCGCGTACTGGTGGTGGCGTGATCGATGCAGTCCATGCGTCCTTCCACGCCATCGTCCAGAAAGTTGCCGGCGCGGTCGTTGCCGACCGGCGACTGCCGCGCCGCCAGCCGATACAGCTGTGCCAGTACCCTGCTCAACGCCTCCCGCTCGGCGGCGGCATCTGCCGACGCCTGCAGGACGTCATCTATCCACCACAGCGTGCTGGTGTCGATGCGTACGGCAGCCTGCTTGGCACAGCCGTAGTTGTGGCACACCATGACCACGGCCGGGGAATGGCGGACGCCTGCTGAATCGGCCCCGACCACCGGGACCATCCCCGCCAGCAGTCCGGCACACAGCAGCCCGGCCAGCCCCCTGCGGCCGAGCCCGCCCGAAAGCGAGATCCGTCGCACCACGCTCAGGATGCGCTGAGCAGCGCGAGCGGAAAGCGCCGGCCCGCAATCCAGTCTTCCACACACTGCAGGATCAGCGGGCTGCGGTGACGCGCCGTGCTTGCGCGCACCTCGTCGGCCGTCATCCACAGCGCACGCACGATTCCCTGATCCAGCGCCCGCCCCGCCTCCTCGCCCCCCAGCCGGCCACCGAACGCGAACCGCAGGTAGGTGATATCACCCTGCGGGCGCGTCCACTGGTAAATGCCGACGAGGTATTCGGGGGTAAAGCCCCACGCCGTCTCCTCCAGCGTTTCACGCACCGTGGCGTCGACCAGGGTCTCGCCTTCCTCGAGATGGCCCGCCGGCTGGTTCAGCCGCAGACCTTCATCGGTCTCCTCCTCGACCAGCAGGAAGCGGCCATCGCGCTCGACCACCGCGGCAACAGTGACGTTGGGTTTCCAGATGCGTTCCTTCACTTTCAGCTCCACGCCGGTGCAGCCGCGTATTCTACCGCGTGCGGCGGGCAACACCCACGACCGCCCGCCGCGCCCCGCCTTTACGCTAGAATTGTCAGGCTTTGGCCCTTGCTCGGTTACAGCGGGGCCCCACGACTACTCTCGAACACACTTAGAGGCGGAGATCTTCATCATGTCCATGGCTGACCGCGACGGTTTCATCTGGCAGGACGGCAAGCTCATTCCGTGGCGCGAGGCGACCACCCACGTGCTCACCCATTCCCTGCACTACGGTCTCGCCGTGTTCGAGGGCGTGCGCGCCTACAACACCGTCAAGGGCACCGCGATCTTCCGTCTTGCGGAGCACACCCAGCGCCTGATCAACTCCGGCAAGATCTACATGATGGACATCCCGTACTCGAAGGATGAGCTCATGGAGGCCCAGAAGGAGGTGGTGCGCGCGAACAAGCTCGAATCCTGCTACCTGCGTCCGATCGCCTACTATGGCTCGGAGAAGATGGGCATCTCCACCGTGGGCGCGACCGTGCATGTCGCCATCGCCGCCTGGCCCTGGGGCGCCTACCTCGGCGAGGAAGGCCTGGAGAAGGGCATCCGCGTGAAGACCTCGTCCTACACTCGCCACCACGTCAACTCGACGATGCCGCGCGCCAAGGTCGCCGCCACCTACCCGAACTCGATCCTCGCCAACCTCGAAGTGACCCGCATGGGCTATGACGAGGCGCTGCTGCTCGACAACCAGGGCTTCGTTGCCGAAGGGGCGGGCGAGAACCTCTTCATCATCAAGGATGGCAAGATCTACGAGCCGGAGATCGCTTCCGCACTGACCGGCATCACCCGCGACTCGATCCACGCCATCGCCCGCGAGTTCGGCTACGACGTCACCACCAAGCGCATCACCCGTGACGACATCTACCTCGCCGACGAAGCCTTCTTCACCGGCACCGCAGCCGAGGTCACGCCCATCCGCGAACTCGACGATCGCAAGATCGGCGAAGGCAAGCGCGGCCCGCTCACCGAGAAGATCCAGGCCCGCTTCTTCGACGTCGTCAACGGCCGCGCGCCCGAATACGACCAGTGGCTGGCCTACGTCTGATTCCCTGCGAGAGGAAACACGTCATGGTTGAGAACACCGACAAGACCCAGGCCGTCGCGATCAGCGCCAAGGACCTGCCCCTGCACTGCCCGCCACCGGGCGCACCACTGTGGGCACGTCACCCGCGCGTCTTCCTGGACATCCTGAAGACGGGCGAAGCAGTTTGCCCGTACTGCAGCGCGCATTACGTCTTTGCCGGCGAGCGCCCCAAGGGTCACCACTGAACCCAGGCTGTCCGGCGCGGTCTGCCGGTTTGCCGAGTTGCATTCGACGGGGGCTTCGGCCCCCTTCGTCATTGCGCGTGCGCCGTGGCAGCTTAGTCCTTGACCACCTTCAGCATGATCGCCAACGCTGGGCTCATCACTCAACCGATCCGAACGTACCCGTGAGCAAACCTACCTTCACCACTGCGCTCGAAGCCGAGGCCGCCTTCTACCAGGCCCTCGCCCAGGGCGATCTCGACGCCTTGATGGCCGTCTGGTCCGAAGAAGAGGATGTCGTCTGCATCCATCCCGGCGGCCCGCGCATCGTCGGCCTTGCCGCCATCCGCGAGACCTGGCGCCAGATCCTGGCCGGCGGCAACCGGCTGCAGATCGAAGTCAGCCAGCCGGTCATCACCGCCAGCGCGGCGATGGCGATGCACTGCGTGTTCGAACAGGTTGCCCTCGAGAGCCGCGAGCAGCGCTCGGCCACGCTGGCCGTCACCAACGTGTTCACGCGCGGCGCCGACGGTTGGCACATGGTGCTGCACCATGCTTCAGCGGTGCCCGACCTGAGCGATTTCGGCGACCTCTCGCCGCGGGTCGTACATTGACGCCCCCCGCGTTCGAACACTCCCCCGAAAGCCAGGCCGGCACCTCCCTTGCCGCAAGCACCCCCTACCACAGCCCGTGGTGGCTGCCTGGCGGCCACCTGCAGACAATCTGGCCGCTGGCATGCAAGGCTCAGCTACCCCGCTATCGGCGCGAACGCACAAGCACACCCGATGGCGACTTCATCGAGCTCGACTGGGCAGCGAGGCCGACGGCTGGGGCATCGGCGCCGTTGCTGGTCCTGTTCCACGGACTTGAGGGCTCGAGCCGCTCGCACTACGCACGCACGCTGATGGGCGCTGCGGCACAGGCAGGATGGCGCGCGGTGGTGCCGCACTTTCGCGGCTGCGGCGGCGCGCCCAACCGCCTCGCCCGTGCCTACCACTCCGGAGACAGCGCCGAGATCGACTGGATCCTGCGCCACCTCAAGCGCGCTGCTGGCAGCGCGCCGATGCTGGCCGTCGGCGTATCGCTCGGCGGCAATGCCCTGCTGAAGTGGCTGGGCGAACGCGAACACGAAAGCTGCGAACTCGTCGCCGCCTGTGCAGCGATCTGCGCCCCCCTCGACCTGAGCATCTCCGGAAAGGCCCTCGGGCGCGGCTTCAACCGCGTCTATGCCAGGCACTTCCTGGCCACGCTCAGGCGCAAGGCGCTGGCCAAATGCGCGGCCCACCCGGGCGCGTTCGACGCTGCACGGATCGCAGGCGCGCGATCCCTGGAAGCCTTTGATGACGCCTACACCGCCCCCGCCCATGGCTTTGCCGGCGTCGGCGACTACTGGCGACGCGCCTCGGCACGCCCCTGGCTGGGCGGGATCCGTGTGCCGACACTGCTCCTGAACGCGGCCAACGACCCCTTCGTTCCTGCGCCTGCGCTGCCGCGGCCTGCAGAGCTGTCGGCGGCGATTTGCCAGGAGCTGCCCGCCAGCGGCGGCCACGTCGGCTTTCTCGCTCCACCCTGGCCAGGCACGCAGGACTGGCTTGCGCATCGGATCATCACCTGGCTCACCCGCCACGCGGGGCCACACCCCGCTCAGTCGTAGGTCTGCGCGTCTGCGAGCAGAGAACCGCGCGCGTCCTTGTCCGACAGCACCGGAGGCGACGGCAACGGCCACTCGATGCCGATGTCGGGATCGTTCCAGGCAATGCAGCGCTCGTGCTGCGGCGCATAGTAGTCGGTGGTCTTGTAGAGGAAGTCAGCGGACTCGCTGAGCACCAGAAAGCCGTGCCCGAAGCCCGGCGGCACCCAGAGCTGGTGGTGGTTGTGCTCGGACAGCTCGACGCCGACCCACTGGCCGAAGCGCGGCGAACTGCGGCGCAGGTCCACGGCGACGTCGAACACGCGGCCACGCACGACGCGGACAAGCTTGCCCTGCGGCTGTAGCAACTGGTAATGCAAGCCGCGCAGCACCCCTTGAGCGGACCGCGAATGGTTGTCCTGCACGAAATCGACGTCGAGACCGGTCAGCTCGGCGAACTGGCGGGCGTTGTAGCTCTCGAGGAAAAAGCCGCGCTCGTCGCCAAACACGCGGGGTTCGAGCAGCAGGACCTCGGGAAGTGCGCATCGACTGACCTTCATCAGAACACCTTATCCTCGAGCAGACGCAGCAGATACTGGCCGTAGCCGCTCTTGGCGAGCGGCGCCGCGAGCGCACCAAGTTGCTCGTCATCGATCCAGCCCGCACGCCAGGCAATCTCCTCGGGACATGCGATCTTCAGGCCCTGGCGCTTTTCGATGGTCTGGATGAACATCCCTGCCTCGAGCAGGCTTTCATGCGTGCCGGTGTCCAGCCAGGCGTGGCCACGCCCCATTACCTGCACGTCGAGCTCGCCCCACTCGAGGTAGGCGCGGTTGAGATCGGTAATCTCGAGTTCGCCACGCGGACTCGGCTTGAGGCCGCGCGCGATATCGACCGCGCGTTCGTCGTAGAAGTACAGCCCGGTGACCGCGTAACGGCTCTTGGGCCGCGCCGGCTTCTCCTCCAGGCTGATCGCGCGCCCGGCGGCGTCGAACTCGACCACACCATAGCGCTCGGGATCCTGCACCGGATAGGCGAACACCGTTGCACCCGCAGTTGCGCAACTTGCTGCGCGCAACTCGGCCGCCAGGTCATGACCGTAGAACAGGTTATCGCCCAGCACCAGCGCCGAGGGCGCGCCCGCGAGAAAGTCCTCGCCGATCAGGAAGGCCTGGGCCAGCCCGTCGGGACTGGGCTGCACGGCGTAGCTCAACTGCACGCCCCATCGGCTACCGTCACCCAGCAACTGCTCGAAGCGCGGTGTGTCCTGCGGCGTGGAGATGAGCAGGATGTCGCGGATACCCGCCAGCATCAGCGTGCTGAGCGGGTAATAGACCATGGGTTTGTCATAGACCGGAAGCAGCTGCTTGGAGACGGCCAGCGTAGCCGGATGGAGACGGGTGCCGGAGCCCCCGGCGAGAATGATGCCCTTGCGAGTAGTCATGGCGCGATTGCGGTCCTGTTGATGGCGGCCAAACTGGCGTTGCAGCATTGTAGACGCCAGCGCGCCGACATAGAATGTCGGTTTTGCCACCCGTCATTACAGCATTCGCCTACCGGACCGATTCATGACCTACGCCCTGCCCGCCCCAGAGATCTTCAAGGCCTACGACATCCGCGGCATCGTCGACACCGTGCTCACCCCCGACGCCGTGCGCGCAATCGGCCATGCACTCGGTTCCGAGGCCGCAGTCCGCGGCCAGAAGGCGATCGCGATTGGTCGCGACGGACGCCTGTCCGGCCCGGCGCTGGCAGGCGCGCTCGGCGAGGGCATCCGCGCCGCCGGTATCGATGTCATCGACATCGGTTGCGTACCCACTCCACTCACCTACTTCGCCGCCTATCAACTCGGCTGCGACTCCTGCGTATCGGTCACCGGCAGCCACAACCCACCGGACTATAACGGCCTGAAGATGGTACTCGGCGGCCAGACGCTGTTCGGCGAACTGATCCAGGCCCTGCGCCGTCGCATCGCGGAGAACGATCTGGTGCACGGTGACGGCGAACTCCGCCACGCCAGCGTGGATGCTGCCTATCTCGAACGTGTCGTCGGCGACGTCAAGCTCGCGCGACCGATGAAGATCGTCCTCGACTGCGGCAACGGTGTGGCCGGCGGCATCGCCCCGGAGCTCTTCCGCCGCCTGGGCTGCGAAGTCATCGAGCTGTTCTGCGAAGTCGACGGCAACTTCCCCAACCACCACCCCGACCCTTCCAAGCCCGAGAACCTGCAGGACGTCATCCGCGTGCTGCGCGAGACCGACGCCGAACTCGGACTCGCCTTCGACGGTGACGGCGATCGCCTCGGCGTGGTGACCAAGGATGGCGAGATCATCTTCCCCGACCGCCAGCTCATGCTGTTCGCCGAAGACGTGCTCTCCCGCGTACCGGGCGCCGAGATCATCTACGACGTCAAGTGCACGCGCAACCTCGCCACCTGGATCCGTGCGCGCGGCGGCAAGCCGACGATGTGGAACACCGGCCACGCGCTGGTCAAGGCCAAGCTCAAGGAAACCGGCGCCCCACTGGCGGGCGAGATGAGCGGCCACATGTTCTTCAAGGAGCGCTGGTTCGGCTTCGATGACGGCCTGTATTCAGGCGCCCGTCTGCTCGAGATCCTGTCGGCCCGCGCAGATGCCAACGCCGCACTGAAGGCGCTGCCCGATGCGGTCAGCACACCGGAACTCAACATCAAGATGAAGGAGGGCGAGCCCTTCGAGCTCGTCCGCCGCCTCCAGCAGGCCGCACTCGCTACGCCCTCGTGCTTTGCTGACGCAAACGAAGTGATCACCCTCGATGGCGTGCGAGTCGAGTTCGCACGCGGCTTTGGCCTTGCGCGCGCCTCCAACACCACGCCAGTGGTGGTATTGCGCTTCGAAGCCGACGACGCTGCTGCGCTGACCGCCATCCAGAGCGCGTTCAGGCACGCCATCGACGCCGCCTGGCCGGGACTGGCGCTCCCCTTCTGAGGCACGCACGGCAACGGCACAGGGCGCGCAAACGCCCCCGTACCGAGCTGTGCCACTTTCTCGCGCTTGAACCGGTATGAGCTGAGGATACGAATGAAAACAGCCGTGGCAAACGACAAGGATGTCGAACTGGCACTCAAGGGGGTGAGGATTCCGTCCTGCCCGGATATCCTCATGCAGTTGATAACGGAACTGCGTGCCCCCGGAGTCAGCGGCAAGCAGATCTCCACCCTCATCGGCAGGGACGTGGGGCTGGCGGCAGTGGTCGTGCGATCGGCCAATTCGCCCCTCTTCGGCGCGGCACGCAAGCTCGACTCGATCGACGACGCGATTCGCATGCTCGGTTTCGGCTCCCTGACCAACATCGTGCAGGAAGCCATGCTGCGCAACGCGATCCCGGACAGCAGCGCCGCCCTCGAGCGCTTCTGGGACAACTCGCGCTACACCGCTGCGGCCAGCGCCCTGCTCGCGCGCCGCACCGGCGCCGTTCGGGCTGAAACAGCCTATACCTTCGGCCTGTTCCACGACTGCGGCATCCCGCTGCTGGTCAAGCGCTTTCCCGACTACAAGCGCATCCTGGGCGTCGCCAACCAGACGACCGACCGCTGGTTCACCGCCGTCGAGGACGAAGCCTTCAACACCAACCACGCCACGATCGGCTACATCCTTGCCCGCTCCTGGGGCCTGAGCGAAGCGATCACCCAGGCGATCCTGTGCCACCATGACTACTCGGTGCTCGCCGGCGACTCCGGACTCGACCACGAAGCGCGTGCGCTGATCGCGATCAACGTGATCGGCGAGTACGTGGCCGGCACCCACCTGCGCACCCGGCAGGATGCCGAGTGGGACAAGGGCCGCGATGCTGTGGCCTGCTTCCTCGGCATGCCGCTGACGGACATCGAAGACCTCGCCGAGGACGTCCTGCTGGCGCTCGAGAGCCAGCGCAGCGCCGAAACCGCCTGAGCGTCTTGCGCTGCAGGCAGCGTGCATCACCCGACCGGCGGGCGAGGCACGCTGCCTAGGCCGGATCCAGCTTGGCGACACCAAGCAGCAACCACTTCACGCCCGCAGGCCCGAAGTTGATCTGTACCTTGGCATCGGCACCGCTACCCTCCGCGGCAACGATGACCCCCTGGCCGAACTTCGCATGACTGACAGCCTGGCCAATGCGCAGACCGTTAGGCAGCGTGGCGAATGAAGGCCGCGGCGCCCGCGCCACCTGCGCCTTGGCCGACGGATTGAAATAGCCCCCCCCCATGCCGCCAGACGCGCCGCCTTGCACGGAACGCGAGCTTGGCGGCGTCAGCCACTTGGTCAGCTCCGCCGGAATCTCTTCCAGGAAGCGCGAACGCAGGTTGTAGCGCGTCTGCCCATGCAACATGCGACTTTGGGCAAAGCTCAGGTACAAGCGCTCACGCGCCCGCGTGACGGCCACGTACATCAGCCGGCGCTCCTCTTCCAGGCCATCGGTCTCGAGGATGCTGTTCTCGTGCGGAAACAGCCCCTCCTCCAAGCCGGACAGGAAGACGACATTGAATTCCAGCCCCTTGGCCGAATGCACCGTCATCAGCTGCACGGCATCAGCCCCCTGGTCGGCCTGGTGGTCACCCGCCTCGAGCGAGGCATGGGCCAGGAAGTCGGCCAACAGCGCATGCGCCTGGGCGAGCGCATCGCCTGCGCCCGCTTGAGCCTGCGACTCAGCGAGGAAATTGGCCGCAGCGTTGATCAGCTCGTCGAGGTTCTCCAGGCGCTCTCGCCCCTCCTTGTCAGCCTTGTAGTGAGCACGCAGACCACTCAGGTCGAGCACGTGATCGACCAGCTCCGGCAGCGGCAAACCCGCAGTGTCGCGACGCAAGTCCTCGATCAGGCGCACGAACTGGGCGAGCGAAGTGCCTGGCTTGCCGGTCAGATGCGGCACGGTGGCATACAGACTGGTGCTGTAGACGCGCGCGGCGTCGGTCAATACCTCGAGCGAACGCGCGCCAATGCCGCGGGTAGGAAAATTCACCACGCGCGCGAATGAAGTGTCGTCGTCGGCGTTGGCGATCAGGCGCAGGTAGGCGAGCGCGTGCTTGATCTCCTGGCGCTCGAAGAAGCGCAGACCGCCATACACGCGATAGGGAATCGCGGCCGAGAACAGCTGGTGCTCCAGCACCCGCGACTGCGCATTCGAGCGATACAACAGCGCGATCTCGCTGCGCAATGCACCTTCGCGCACCAGGGACTGAATCTCCTCGACAACCCAGCGCGCCTCATCACCGTCCGAGTAGGCCTCGAACACGCGGATCGGCTCGCCGGCCCCCTGGTCGGTCCACAGATTCTTCCCCAGACGGTTGCTGTTGTGGCGGATGATCGCGTTGGCAGCATCCAGGATGTTGCTGTGCGAGCGATAGTTCTGCTCCAGGCGGATCACGTTGTGCACGCGGAACTCGCGCTCGAAGTCACGCATGTTGCCGACCTCGGCGCCACGGAAGCGGTAGATGCTCTGGTCGTCGTCGCCGACGCAGAACATCGCAGCCCCCCCTTCGCGGCCTTCGTCGGCGAAAAGCTTCAACCAGCGATACTGCAGGCGGTTGGTGTCCTGGAATTCGTCGACAAGAATGTGGCGGAAACGGCGCTGGTAATGGCGGCGCAGTGGCTCATTGCGCTCGAGCAACTCATAGCTGCGCAAAAGCAACTCCGCAAAATCCACAACAGACTCGCGCTGGCACTGTGACTCATACTCCTGGTACAGCTGAACGCGCTGGCGGGTGTAGTCGTCCCAGGCCTCCACCGCGTGCGGCCGGTTGCCTGCTTCCTTCTGACCATTGATGAAATGCTGCAACTCACGCGGCGGGAACTTCTCGTCGTCGACGTTGAGCGTCTTCAACAGACGCTTGATGGCGGCGAGCTGATCCCCCGAATCGAGGATCTGGAAAAGTTGAGGTAGCCCGGCATCCCGGTGGTGCGCTCGCAACAAGCGGTTGGCCAGGCCGTGAAAGGTACCGATCCACATGCCGCGCGTACTGACCGGCAACATCGCGGACAGACGGGCAAGCATTTCCTTGGCGGATTTGTTGGTGAATGTAACAGCAAGAATGCCGGCGGGATCGACCTGGCCGGACTGGACGAGCCATGCGATGCGAGTCGTGAGCACCCGGGTCTTGCCTGAGCCTGCACCGGCAAGGATGAGCGCGTGCTGAGGCGGCAGGCTCACAGCCTGCAGTTGTTCGGTATTCAAGTTGTCTAGGAGCGTGGACATCATGGTTCCTCTGCAAGCCCGCATTGTATCGGCGACACCCGGGCGTTGCCCGGAAGCTGCCGCGAAGATGAATGTTGCGCCGCAGCAACAGCACCTTTGCGCAGCGTTTCTTTTGCGCTAGATTTGAATTGTGCATTGCAGCAAACAGCTGACTTACCGTGGAACTTTTCACAGACGTCAGCGCCTAATTTGCGCACAATCAAGGAAAACTACAGGACTGCCCTGCATATTGCACCACAGCATACGAAGCGTGGTGGCGAGCCCAGAAGGCAGGCCATGATTTTTCGAGCCCTACCCGGCCCGACAGGAGAACTGACATGAAGACCCCGAAACTACTGCCCTGGTACGCACGCAAGGCCGGCGTCCCCCTGGAGCGAGCCGAAGCCCTCTGGCGCAAGGCCGTGCGCGAAGCGACCCGCGAAACCGGCTGGGTTGGCAACGCCGAATACTGGGGTGCGGCGATGGATCACTTCCAGCGCCTGCTCAAGGAAGAGCGCAATACCCTGTGCGCACCGCAGATGCTGCCCTACGTCCGTAGCCAGAACCGCATGTGGCGCCTGCCGCTGCTGGCCATGGAGGACATGATTTCGGCCGTGCATGCAAACTGGCAGCGCAATCATGCTGCCTCCAGCGGCAAGAACGCCTGCCGCGTGGCCTGAGCGCACCGCTAGCCCTCCAGGCCACCCCGGCCTCACCGTCTCCCTCCCTCCTTAAATGGAGTTCGGCACTCTGCCCCTCGGGCAGAGTGCCTTTTTTCGAACCGACCGTGCCCCGCACAGCAGCTTGCAGCGCTCGCACCTTGGCTTGGACTCCGCGCTAACGCGCCCTTCAAGGTATACTGGCGTGTTTTCAACGCCCTGAAGCCCGCACGCACGCTCATGCAGGACAAATACCAGCCCGCCGCCGTCGAAACGGCCGCCCAGCAGCACTGGGACTCCACCGACGCCTTCCGTGTGACCGAGGACGCCAGCCGTCCGAAGTACTACTGCCTGTCGATGTTCCCCTACCCCTCGGGCAAGCTGCACATGGGGCACGTGCGCAACTACACCATCGGTGACGTGCTTGCGCGCTTCCACCGCATGAAGGGCTTCAACGTGCTGCAGCCGATGGGCTGGGACGCCTTCGGCATGCCGGCCGAGAACGCCGCGATCCAGAACAACGTGCCGCCGGCAAAGTGGACCTACGCCAACATCGAGTACATGAAGGCGCAACTCAAGCGCCTCGGCTTCGCCATCGACTGGTCGCGCGAGCTCGCCACCTGCACCCCCGAGTATTACCGCTGGGAGCAGTGGCTGTTCACCCGCCTGTTCGAGAAGGGCCTGATCTACAAGCGCCTCGGCACGGTGAACTGGGACCCGGTCGACGAAACCGTACTCGCCAACGAACAGGTCATCGACGGCCGCGGCTGGCGCTCGGGCGCGCTGGTCGAGAAGCGCGAGATCCCCATGTACTACATGAAGATCACCGCCTACGCCGACGAACTGCTGTCCGCGCTCGACGACCTGCCGAACTGGCCCGAGCAGGTCAAGCTGATGCAGAAGAACTGGATCGGCCGCTCTGAAGGCGTGGAGATCAGCTTCCCCTTTGATGTCTCCAGCATCGGCCACGAAGGCACACTGAAGGTGTTTACCACCCGTGCCGATACACTGATGGGCGCGACCTATGTCGCCGTGGCCGCCGAGCACCCGCTCGCCACTCAAGCCGCCACCAGCAACCCGGCACTCGCCGAGTTCATCGAGGAATGCAAGCGCGGCGGCGTCGCCGAAGCCGACATCGCCACGATGGAGAAGAAAGGCATGGCCACCGGCCTGAAGGTGCGCCACCCGCTCACCGACGAGCCGCTCGAAGTCTGGGTCGCCAACTACGTGCTGATGGGCTACGGCGAAGGGGCGGTGATGGCGGTGCCGGCGCACGACGAGCGCGACTTTGCGTTCGCCACCAAGTACGCCCTGCCGATCCGCATGGTGGTGGGCTCGGACGCCTACGCCGACACGGTCGCCCCGTGGCAGGACGCCTACGCCGAGTACGGCCACCTGGTGAATTCGGGCAAATACGACGGCCTGGACTTCCAGGGCGCGATCGATGCGATCGCCGCCGACCTCGCCGCCAAGGGCCTGGGCGCCAAGCGCGTACAGTACCGCCTGCGCGACTGGGGCATCTCGCGCCAGCGCTACTGGGGCTGCCCGATTCCGATGGTCCACTGCGCCGACTGCGGCGACGTGCCGGTGCCGGACGAGCAACTGCCGGTGGTGCTGCCCGAGAACGTCGAGATCACCGGTCGCGGCTCTCCGCTGGCCAAGATGCCCGAATTCTACGAATGCGCCTGCCCCAAGTGCGGCAAGCCGGCCAAGCGCGAAACCGACACCATGGACACCTTCGTCGAGTCGTCCTGGTACTTCCTGCGCTACGCCTGCGCCGACAGCACGACCGCGATGGTGGACGAGCGCGTCAACTACTGGGCGCCGGTCGACCAGTACATCGGCGGTATCGAGCACGCCATCCTGCACCTGCTTTACTCGCGCTTTTTCACCCGCGCGATGCGCGACTGCGGTCTGGTCAATGTCTCCGAGCCCTTCAGCGCCCTGCTCACCCAGGGCATGGTGGTGGCGGAGACCTATTACCGCGAGCTCGACGGCGGCAAGAAGCAGTGGATCAACCCGGCCGACGTGGTGGTCGAGCGTGACGAGCGCGGCCGCATCGTCGCCGCCAAGCTCGACTCCGACGGTCTGCCGGTGGTCATCGGCGGCACCGAGAAGATGTCGAAGTCGAAGAACAACGGCGTCGACCCGCAATCGCTGGTGGACCAGTACGGCGCCGACACCGCGCGCTTGTTCATCATCTTCGCTGCCCCGCCCGACCAGCAGCTCGAATGGTCCGACTCCGGCGTCGAGGGCGCCTCGCGCTTCCTGCGCAGGGTATGGAACTACGGCCACGCCTTTGCCAGCGAGACGCGCGCCGCGCTGCCGGCCGAGCGCAAGCTCGCGGCCAACGCGCTCCCCGCTGCAGCCGCTGATGTACGCCGCGAGATCCACATCCATCTCAAGCAGGCGAGTTACGACTTCGGCAAGCACCAGTTCAACACCGTGGTGTCCGCCGCGATGAAGATCCTCAACGCGCTGGAGAAGGCGCACAAGGATCTGGCCGCCGGCGAGCCGGCCGCGCATGCCGAGGTCGCTGAGGAAGGCTTCTCCATCCTGCTGCGTCTGCTGTCGCCGATCACGCCGCACATCTGCCATGCACTTTGGCAGGACTGCGGCTTCGGCAGCGACATCCTCGTCGCGAACTGGCCGGAGGTCAGCGCCGAGGCACTCAAGCAGGACGAGATCGAGCTCATGGTTCAGGTCAATGGCAAGCTGCGCGGCAGCATCAAGGTTGCCGCAGACGCTGCCAAGGCCGACATCGAGGCGCAAGCGCTGGCCTCGGAAGCTGCACAGAAGTTCATGGAAGGCAGGCCGGCGAAGAAGGTCGTCGTCGTGCCCGGCCGCCTGGTCAACATCGTCGCCTGACGGAACACGCCCATGCAGATCCGCCGCCCAGCAGCAGCCACTGCCCCTCAGGCGAACGCCCAGCACTGCGCGCACAAGCGCCGCAGTCTGCTGCTGGGCGCCTGCGGCATCGTCGCACTTGCAGCATCCGGCTGCGGATTCCGCTTGCGTGGGCCTCAAGCGCTCGGCGTGTCGACGCTGCATGTCAATGCGCCGGCGCAAACCGAGCTTGGCGCCCAGTTGCGTCGCCTCATCGCCACGACTGGCAGCACCACCGTCGTAGACGACGCCGAACAGGCGTCGGCGCGGCTGCAGATCCTTGCAAACAACCGCGGCCGCGAGATCCTCAGCCTGACCGGGGCCGGCAAGGTCCGTGAATACCAGCTCACGCAAAGCCTGCGCTTCCAGATGATCGACCGCGAAGGCCGCACCCTGGTACCGCCGACCACCCTGTCGGCGCGCCGCGAATACACGTTCGACGACTCGCAGGCCCTGGGCAAGGAGCAGGAGGAGGCGCTGCTTTATCGGGACATGCAGGCCGACCTCCTGCAGCAGCTCATGCGCCGCCTGGCTGCCGCCAACCCGGCAGGCTGAAGCGCCCGAACGAGGCGCGTCGCGCGTGAACATCCGGCCCGACCAGCTCGCCGCCAGTCTCGCCAAGCCGCTCGCGCCGCTCTGGCTGCTGCACGGCAACGAGCCCCTTCTGGTCATCGAAGCCGCCGATGCGATCCGCGCCGCGGCGCGCACGCAAGGCTACGACGAGCGCGAAACACTCGTTGTCGGCCAGGGCTTCAAGTGGGATGCGCTGACCCTTGCCGCCGGCAACATGTCGCTGTTCGGGGGCGCCAAGCTGATCGACCTGCGCATTCCTACCGGCAAGCCGGGGCGCGAGGGTGGCGACGCCCTGCAGCGCTACGTGGCCGATCTGCCCGCCCAAACCCTTACCCTGATCACCCTGCCCGAAGTCGACTGGGCGACACGCAAGACGGCCTGGTTCAAGGCCCTCTCCGAATCGGCAGCCACGCTGGAGCTCAACGCCCCCGAGCGCGAACGCCTGCCCGAATGGGTCGGCCACCGGCTCGCTGCGCAGCAGCAGTCGGCAACCCCCGAGGCGCTGGCCTTCATTGCAGAGCATGTCGAAGGCAACCTACTCGCGGCCCATCAGGAGATCCTCAAGCTCGGTCTGCTGCACGGTGCAGGCAGCTTGAGCCTGGAGCAAGTGCAGGACGCGGTGCTGAACGTCGCCCGCTACGACATCGACAAGCTGCGTCTGGCAGTGGTCGAGGGTGATCCGGCACGCTGCGCCCGGCTGCTCGAAGGGCTCAAGGGCGAAGGCGCCGCAGCGCCGCTGGTGCTGTGGGCACTCGCCAACGAGACGCGCACCCTCGCCAGCCTGTGCGCCGCACGCGACACCGGCCAGGCGCTGCCCGCCGTATTCAAGGCCGAGCGCATCTTCGAACCTCGCCGCCAGCAGGCCCTGGGCCGGGCGCTGGGTCGCCTCAGCCAGGGTGGGCTGCGCGCTGCGCTGATGCATGCCGCTCGTATCGACCGCATGATCAAGGGCCTCGCCAGCGGCGACGTGTGGGACGAATTCCTCCAGCTTGCACTGCGCCTCGCGGGTCGACACTGAGTCCCGCCGGGGTTCATGCGCGCGCCATTCGGTGCTTTAATGCGCGCTTGCCCTGCGGCAACCGACATTGCCGCAACCATCGCCGACGAAGAGCCCCAAATGGATATCCAGCACTACATGCAGACTCTGGGCCGCCAGGCCCGCGCCGCTTCGCGCGTGCTCGCCG
Organism: Thauera mechernichensis; assembly: GCF_029588855.1. NCBI lineage: Bacteria > Pseudomonadati > Pseudomonadota > Betaproteobacteria > Rhodocyclales > Zoogloeaceae > Thauera > Thauera mechernichensis. The sequence goes on from NZ_JARQZE010000001.1 coordinate 111,870, forward strand.
CCACCTCCACTGAAGCCAAGAACGCCGCCCTGCTGGCGATGGCCGCCGAGATCCGCGCCCGTCGCGCCGAACTCCTGGCCGCCAACGCACAAGACCTCGCCGAGGCACGCGTCGCTGGTCTGGAGCCGGCACTGATCGATCGCCTGACCCTGAACGACAAGGGCGTCGAAGCCATGGCAGTCGGCCTCGAGCAGGTCGCCGCCCTGGCCGACCCGGTGGGCGAGATGACCGACATCAAGCGTCGCCCCTCGGGCATCCAGCTCGGCAAGATGCGGGTCCCCCTGGGCGTCATCGGAATCATCTACGAGGCCCGCCCCAACGTCACCGCGGACGCTGCTGCGCTGTGCCTGAAGTCGGGCAACGCGGCGATCCTGCGTGGCGGCAAGGAAGCTATCAACGCCAATCGCGCCATCGCAGCCTGCGTGCGTGCGGGCCTCATCCAGGCCGGCCTGCCCGAGCACGCGGTACAGGTGGTGGAAACCACCGACCGTGAGGCTGTGGGCGCGCTCATCGCGATGCCCGAGTTCGTCGACGTGATCGTTCCGCGCGGCGGCAAAGGCCTGATCGAGCGCATTGCCAGGGACGCCCGCGTGCCGGTGATCAAGCACCTCGACGGCAACTGCCATGTCTATATCGACGACGAGGCCGACCCCGCCAAGGTCGTGCCGATCGTGGAAAACGCCAAGACCCAGCGCTACGGCACCTGCAATACCGCCGAGTCCCTGCTCGTCGCGCGCGACGTCGCCGACATCTACCTGCCGGAAATCGGCCGCATGCTCGCAGCCAAGGGCGTCGAGATGCGCTGCTGCGCCGAGTCGCTCGCCCTGCTGACGGAAGCGGGCGTCGATGCCGGCAAGCTCGTCGCCGCCACCGAAGCCGACTGGCGCGAGGAATACCTCGCCCCGATCATCGCGGTGAAGGTGGTCGACGGACTGGAGGCGGCGATCGCACACATCAATACCTACAGCTCCGGCCATACCGAGGCCATCGTTACCGAGAACTACAGCCACGCAATGCGCTTCCTGCGCGAGGTGGACTCGTCGTCCGTGATGGTCAATGCCTCCACGCGCTTCGCCGATGGCTTCGAGTACGGGCTGGGTGCGGAGATCGGCATCTCCACCGACAAGATCCACGCCCGCGGCCCGGTAGGTCTCGAGGGCCTGACAAGCCAGAAGTGGATCGTGTTCGGCAACGGCGAGATCCGGCGCTGAGCAACTGCGCCGTGGCCGAGCACGCAGGGACAATGGTGAAGCTCACGTTCGAGGCGGGGGCGCAGGACCTTGCCGCCGACCTGGATGCCGTCATCGCCCTGCCCTTCGGCCCCTTCGGCATCCGCTGTGATGACGGCGCCGTGCGCGAACTGGTGTTCCTGCCCCCCGGCACCGCCCTCGTGACGCCACGAACAGCGATCGCAAGCGCCGCAGCACACGCGCTACGAGCCTGGATCGACGACCCCGAGCTCCCCTTCCCGGTCCCCCTGGCCGACCAAGGGACGCCCTTTCGCCGCCGCGTATGGGCAGAGATCAGCGCGATCCCACGCGGCCAGACCCGCAGCTATGGTGAGCTTGCCGCCCGCCTCGGCAGCGCCCCGCGGGCGGTCGGCCAGGCCTGCGGCGCCAACCCCTTCCCACTCGTCGTGCCCTGTCACCGCGTGACCTCGGCCACCGGGCTGGGTGGATTCGCAAACGCCCGCGGTGGCTGGCTGCTCGATGTCAAACGCTGGCTGCTCGCATTCGAAGGCGCCCGGTGAGCGGGCGCACACCGGCGGTAGAAGCCGGCCTGCTGCCCGAGCACCGACGCGAACTCGACCGCTTCGTCGACGCGCTGTGGCTCGAACACGGCCTTGCCGCCAACACGCTTGCCGGTTATCGCAGCGACCTCGCTCGCTTCGCCGCCTGGCTCGAAGTCCGTGGCCAGCGCCTTCCCGCAGCCGGCCCGCCCGAACTCACCGCCTACATCGGCGAGTTCAGCCGTGGTGCCCGCCCTGCCAGCCAGCGCAGGCTGCTGGCATCCTGCCGGCGCTATTACCGGATGCTGCTCATCAACCGGGAGATCGCCGAGGATCCCACCCTGCTGCTCGACTCGCCACTGGCCGCCGAACGCTTTCCACGGACCTTGAGCGAAGCCCAGGTTGAAGCCCTGCTTGCAGCGCCCGACGACGGCAATCCGCAGGGCGTGCGCGACCGCTGCATGCTCGAGGTGCTCTACGCTGCGGGCCTGCGCGTGTCGGAACTGGTTGGACTCAAGGTCTTCGCAGTCGGCCTCAATGACGGCGTGCTGCGCATCATGGGCAAGGGCAGCAAGGAACGCCTGGTGCCGATGGGCGAGCTTGCCGCAGACTGGCTCCGGCGCTACCTGCTCGAAGCACGGCCAGCACTTCTTGCCGGACGCAGTTGCGACGAGGTCTTCGTGACACGCCTCGGTAGCGGAATGACGCGCCAGATGTTCTGGCGAATCATCAAGCAGTACGCCGTGCATGCAGGCATTCCCAGCGAGCGAATCTCACCGCATACCCTACGCCATGCCTTCGCAACGCACCTGCTCAACCACGGCGCCGACCTCCGTGTGGTGCAGCTATTGCTCGGGCACGCCGACATTTCGACGACGCAGATCTACACACACGTCGCACGGGAGCGCCTGAAGCAATTGCATTCAAAACATCACCCACGTGCCTGAGCAAGGCGCTGCGGAATACAATCAGCGTAACAGCGCAAATATTTGCAACCCGATCCCGAGCAGACGAGTCCGACCATGCATAAACCAGACACCCGCGCACCCGAGACGCCGGCAACCCGGTTCCTGCGCCAGCACGGCATCGCATTCTCGAGCCACCTTTACGAATACGAAGAGCACGGCGGGACCGCCGTATCCTCGCGTGAACTCAATGTGAGCGAACATGCAGTGGTGAAAACCCTCGTCATGGAGGATGAAAACGCCCAACCGCTGATCGTACTGATGCATGGCGATCGCAAGGTATCCACCAAGGAACTCGCGCGCCAGATTCCATGCAAGCATGTCGAAACCTGCAAACCCGAAACCGCCAACCGACACACGGGTTTTCTCGTCGGCGGTACGTCGCCGTTCGGTACTCGCAAGACAATGCCCATTTACATGGAACGCACCATTCTCGATCTACCGCTCGTCTATATCAATGGCGGACGCCGCGGCTTCCTCGTTGGCATTCATCCGCACGACCTGTTGCGCGTGCTCAAGCCGATGCTGGTGCAGGTTGCAAACTGAGCGGATTGACCCAGTCGACAACGTTGTGAAATCCCTCAAGCAATCCCATGTTGGCAATTTCAATTCGCTTCGGTAAATGGCACAATTCGAATTGCACGTGAATCACTCAATGAAGCACAGCCAGAACTGAGCGCCAGTATTTCTCAGCGCTCACTTCAAGGGCCTCGATTCACCATCGAACATATCCGGAGACCTCATGGACCTATCCACCTACACCCTGCCCGAGCTGCGCAAACTCCAAGCAAAGATCGAGGCCGAAATCCGTCGCCGCAGCGATACGACGCGCCGCACCTTGCTCAAGCGCATGCAGAAAATGGCAGCAGACGAAGGCCTGACGCTGGGTGATCTGCTCGAAGCTGCTCCTGCCCCCGCAGCCGAAACCAAACCGGCAGCCAAGCGCGCGGCACGCGGCACGGCCAAGAAGGCCAAGCCAGCTCCCGTGGTCAAGTACCGCAATCCTGCCAACCCGGAACAAGGGTGGAGCGGGCGCGGGCGCAAGCCGCAATGGGCCCTTGACTGGATCGCCCAAGGCAAGCCGCTTGAAGAGCTCGCCGCCTGACGCTTCTCCAGCTCAAGCGGCACAGGCCGCAAGCGTCAATCTGAAGAATGCCGTGATCGCCTGGTCAACACATCCAGGCCATTACGGCATTTTCATGCAGGCCATGCACTACGTTCACTCAGCGCTCATATCCGGGCGCCATCAACAGCGCCCTTCAATAGCCGCCATGCAATGACGCCATTGCCGCTCAGCGGCGAATCAGGACATTGCTGAAGATTCAGGCGGTCGGCGGCACGACGACGCCATCGCGGCTGCGCTGAATGAACACCCCGACGCGCCTCACGTCCTTCATCACCCCGATCTTGGCCAATTTGAGCTTGACCCAGGGAGCGCGAAACTCGTCGAACAGCAGATTCACGATGAACTCACCGAGGCTCTCAATAAGATTGAAATGACGCTCCGCGAGCTCCTGCCGGATACGGGCAGTGACAACCGCATAATCAATCGTGTCGGCAATGTCATCATGCGCCGTCGCGGCCTCCGGAACGCCGAAAGTAAGATTGAGCTCGACAATCTGAGGCCCTGTCTTCTCGCGCTCGTAGATCCCGACCCAGGCCTTGACGCGCAACTCTTCGATGAAGATGAAATCCATGCTGCTTCCCGTTTAGAATCCCTGCAATTCTAGCCTGCCCCCATGTCGGACGGCCGGACCGCATCGCATTTGCCGCCCCGAAGCGCCCACGCGGCGCTCATCCCCCCCAGCAAAGCGGGCGCCCTGTCGTCGCCCATCCGAGGAATCATGATGTCGCTCCTGTTGCTGATCGTCGCAGCCTACCTGCTCGGTTCGATCCCGTTTGCCATCGTCACCAGCAAGCTATTCGGCCTGCAGGATCCTCGCCAGTATGGCTCGGGCAATCCAGGAGCCACCAACGTGCTACGCAGCGGCAACAAGGCTGCGGCCGCACTGACGCTGCTCGGAGACAGCCTTAAAGGCTGGTTTGCGGTATGGCTGGCGATGCGGCTTGGCTTTGAGCCGGGCGAAGCTGCCCTTGCCGGGCTCGCGGCCTTTCTCGGCCATGTGTTTACGATCTTCCTGCGCTTCAATGGCGGCAAAGGCGTCGCCACTGCGCTCGGCGTACTGGCCGGCGTTGACGCCCGGATTGCCATCTTCAGTGCCATCATCTGGCTGATGATCGCCTACACGACGCGCTACTCCTCGGCCGCAGCACTCGCGGCCGCAATCGCGGCGCCGCTGGCCAGCCTGCATTTCGTCGGACCAGGCATGGCGACGGGGGTGCTGGCGGCAATGTCGGCGATGCTCATCTGGCGTCACAAGGAAAACATCGCCCGCCTGCGCGCGGGTACCGAAGGCCGCATCGGCGGCAAAAAAAAGGACGCGGGCAACGCAAACTGAACACCATTGCCGCAACCGCAAGACCCTGCTCAGGCGGCAGACATATTCGGCGGCGCCAGTTCGACCAACGGCCAGCGCGGACGAATCTTCACCGCGCGGGCAACCGCCCCGCGCTCACCCGCAGCCAGGCGCATCGCACCGGCAAACGCAATCATCGCGCCATTGTCGGTACATAGCGCCGGCTCGGGGTAATGAACCCGCCCGCCGCGCCGGGCGAGCGCGGCGTCGAGCGTCTCACGCAGGCAACGGTTGGCACCGACCCCACCAGCCACGACCAGCGTCTTGAGTCCGACCTTCTTGAGCGCTGCGATCGACTTCGCGCACAGGACCTCCACCACAGCCAACTGGAAGTCGGCAGCCAGATCCGCCATGTAAGCCGGCTGCCAGTCAGCCCCCTGGACGACATTGAGCACGGCCGTCTTCAATCCGCTGAAGCTGAAATCCAGATCGCCCGAATGCAGCATCGGGCGCGGCAAACGAAAACGCCCTGACTGCCCCTGCGCGGCGAGCGCAGCAAGCTGCGGCCCGCCCGGATAGCCCAGACCAAGCAATTTTGCAGTCTTGTCGAAGGCCTCGCCCGCGGCGTCATCGACCGACTCCCCCAGCAAGGCGTAGTCACCCACCCCGCGCACGCGCATGAGCTGGGTATGCCCGCCCGACACCAGCAGAGCGACGAATGGAAAGGCCGGCGGATCGGCCGACAACAGCGGCGACAGCAGATGCCCTTCGAGGTGATGCACCGGCAAGGCGGGAATCCCGCGCGCGAGCGCAAACGACTCCGCCACGCTGGCACCGACCAGCAGCGCCCCGGCCAATCCGGGCCCTGCGGTATAAGCCACGGCGTCGATATCACCGAGCCCCAGCCCGGCCTGCCTCACGACCTCCTTCATCAGCAAGGGCAAGCGCCGGATGTGATCGCGCGAGGCGAGCTCGGGCACGACGCCACCATAGGCCGCGTGAAGGTCGATCTGCGAGTGCAGGCAATGCGACAGCAGGCCCGCCTCGGTGTCGTAGATCGCCACACCGGTCTCGTCGCAGGAGGTCTCGATACCGAGCACTTTCATGTCTTGCACCTCAGGGTTCCAGGCCGGCATTCTAACCGCAGTCGACAGCCGATCGAAAAATGCCCCTTGCGACAACGTCCCGAGTCAGTTATATTCGCGGTCTTTCTGCCCACCAGACACCCAAGGAAGTCCGCAATGCCCGGTATCCGCGTCAAGGAAAACGAGCCGTTTGAAGTTGCGATCCGCCGCTTCAAGCGCACCATCGAGAAGACCGGTGTGCTGACCGAACTGCGCTCGCGCGAGTTCTACGAGAAGCCCACCGCCGAGCGCAAGCGCAAGCTGGCCGCCGCAGTGAAGCGCAATCACAAGCGCCTGCGCAGCCAGACGCTGCCGCCGAAGCTGTACTGATTCGTCTCGCACCCGCCCTGCGGGTTGCATGCACGCCGGCCGAAGATCGTCCGATCCTCGCCCGGCGTAGTGCTTTTTCACGTCCGTCGCGACACGGCCACCCGGCCAGGCCTGCACGGACAGGCGCCTACGCTCGATGATCCCCCAGTCCTTCGTCCAGGAACTGCTGTCTCGCATCGACATCGTCGACGTCATCGAGCGCTACCTGCCGCTCAAGAAGAGCGGCGCGAACTACTTCGCCTGCTGCCCTTTTCACGGCGAAAAATCCGCCTCGTTCTCGGTCAGCCCCTCCAAGCAGTTCTATCACTGTTTCGGCTGCGGCGTGCACGGCAGCGCCATCGGCTTCCTGATGGAATACAGCGGGCTCGGCTTCGTCGATGCAGTCAAGGAGCTCGCCAGCCAGGTTGGCCTGCAGGTACCCGACGACGGCCGCAACGCTAGCACCCATGACGACGCCAGCGAGCGCCTGTACGAAGCCGTAGCACTGGCCGCACGTTTCTACCGCGACCAGCTCAAGCCTGCGCGCAACGCGGTCGACTACCTGAAGCGCCGAGGCCTGTCGGGCGAGGTTGCTGCACGCTTCGGCCTGGGCTACGCACCCGACGAATGGCAGGCACTGCAGAAGATCTTCCCCGACTACGACGCCAAGACCCTTGCCGATGCCGGACTCGTCATCGACAACGACCAGGGGCGGCGATATGACCGCTTTCGCGGTCGCATCATCTTCCCGATCCACGACCGCCGTGGGCGCATCATCGCATTTGGCGGGCGCGTGCTCGACAAGGGCGAGCCCAAGTACCTGAACTCGCCGGAAACGCCGCTGTTCGAGAAGGGCCGCGAACTCTACGGCTTCTTCCTCGCACAAAAGGCCATCCGCGACACTGGCTTCGCCGTGGTGGTCGAGGGCTACATGGACGTCGTCGCCCTGGCCCAGTACGGCATCGAGAACGCGGTCGCCACGCTTGGTACGGCAACCACGCCGCAGCACATCCACACCCTGCTCCGCCAGACCGACCGTGTCGTATTCTGCTTCGATGGCGACGCCGCAGGCCGTCGTGCAGCCTGGCGTGCATTGGAGAACGCGCTCGAATCACTGCGCGACGACGCCACCCTTGCCTTCCTGTTCCTGCCAGCCGAGCACGACCCGGACTCCTTCGTGCGCGCCCATGGCGCAGACAGCTTCCGCGCCGCTGCGACCGCGGCCACGCCACTGGCAAGTTTCCTGATCCAGGAGCTTGCCGGCCGCCACCCACTCGACACCGCCGAGGGGCGGGCCGCCTTCGTGCACGAGTCCGCCCCGCTGGTGAACCGGATCGGAGCCCCGCTGCTGCGCCTGCAGGTCGTGAAGTCGGTGGCGGAAACAAGCGGACTGACCCAGGCCGAGGTCGAACTGGCGCTGGGCGAACTGGCGGCGCGCACGCCGCGCCGACGCGCCACACCCGACGCAGCCCCCCAGGCATCGACCACCGCCTCGCCTGACGAGCCGAGCGCTGCACCGCCGCGCCCGCGCCGCAACCCGCAGCCCGCCCAGCGTTCGCGACCGCACGGCCGCCGCAAGCCGCCGTCGACGACGGGAACGCTGCTGCGCCTGGTCCTGCAGCACCCGACCTGGGCCGCTCGCCTGCCCGTGAGCCTGGTACCCGACAGCAGCCCCGAAGGCCTTGCACTGATCGCCATCATCGACATGCTGAGCCTGGGCGAACCCATCCCCGCGGGCGGCCTGGGCGCCCTGATAGAGCGCTTCCGCGACACGCCGCACGCCGAAACCCTCTCCCGCGTCGCGGCGGAACTCGTCGAATCCGAATTTGACGAAGCCGTGGTCGAGACGCTTTTCGAGGACGCATTGCGCAAGCTGCACGCCGACAGCGTCGGCAATGAGATCGCCGCCCTGCTACAAAGAGATCGTGAATCCGGCCTGGACGCCGCCGGGCGCCACCGGCTCGGCGAACTGCTGATCGAGAAACGGAACCTCGCCAGCAGCGGCAAAGTCTCAGATTTATAGTACAATCTCGGGTTTCTCATTTTCTTACACCCTCACCTGAGGAGTGCTATGGCACGCGAAAAAGCCAAGGATCCGCGCAAGGACGGCGCCACGAAGGGCCGCCCCTCGAAGGCGAAGGACAAGGCATCACCGGTCGTCGAAAGCCCCGCAGCCACCCCGTTGGATGCGGAGGTGCGGCGCACGCGCCTGAAGACCCTGATCACGCTCGGCAAGGAACGTGGCTACCTCACCTACGCCGAGATCAGCGACCACCTGCCCGACGACGTCGCCGACGCCGAACAGATCGAAGGCATCATCGCCACGTTCAACAACATGGGCATCCAGGTCTACGACGAGGCTCCGGCCGCGGAAGACCTGCTCATGTCGGACAGCGTCGCGACCAACGTCGACGAGGACGTCGCCGAAGAGGAGGCCGAGCAGGCATTGTCGTCGGTCGACTCCGAGTTCGGCCGCACCACCGACCCAGTGCGCATGTACATGCGCGAGATGGGCACGGTCGAGCTGCTCACCCGCGAGGGCGAAATCGAGATCGCCAAGCGCATCGAGGACGGCCTCAAGCACATGGTGCAGGCCATCTCCGCCTGCCCCACCACGATCGCCGAGATGCTCGAGATCGTCGACCGCATCGCGCGCGACGAAGCCAAGATCGATGAACTCGTCGACGGTCTGATCGACCCCAACGCCAGCAGCGAAGAAGGCGCGGACGACGACGCCGCAGCCAGCGCCGAGGAGGAGGACGAAGACAGCGAAGACGAGGATGGCGCCGACGACAGCGAGGACGAGGAAGACGATGCCGACAGCGCCGAGCGCGCCAACGCTGCCTCGCTGCTCCAGCTCAAGAACGACGCGCTCGCCCGCTTCGACGTCATCCGCGAACTGTATGCCCGCAAGATGACGGTCCTCGACAAGAAGGACTCGCAGGACAAGGCCTACCTCGAGCTCAAGCAGCAGATCTCGGACGAACTGCTCAACATCCGCTTCACCGCCAAGGCCATCGAAAAGCTGTGCGATTCGGTCCGCCACATGGTCGAGCAGGTGCGCAGCCACGAACGCCAGATCCTGCAGTTGTGCGTCGACCGCGCCGGCATGCCGCGCCAGCACTTCATCAAGGTCTTCCCCGGCCAGGAAGTGAACCTCGACTGGCTCAAGGACGAGATTGCCTCCGGCAAGAACTACGCCGAAGGCCTCATGCGAATCCACCCGGCGGTGCTCGAGGAGCAGCAGAAGCTCATCGACCTGCAGGACCGGATCGGCATTCCGCTCAAGGAGTTGAAGGACATCAACCGCCAGATGTCCACCGGCGAAGCCAAGATGCGCCGCGCCAAGCGCGAGATGACCGAGGCCAACCTGCGCCTGGTGATCTCGATCGCCAAGAAGTACACCAACCGCGGCCTGCAGTTCCTCGACCTGATCCAGGAAGGCAACATCGGCCTGATGAAGGCGGTGGACAAGTTCGAATACCGCCGCGGCTACAAGTTCTCGACTTATGCGACGTGGTGGATCCGCCAGGCCATCACGCGCTCGATCGCCGACCAGGCACGCACCATCCGCATCCCGGTGCACATGATCGAGACGATCAACAAGATGAACCGCATCAGCCGCCAGATCCTGCAGGAAACCGGGCAGGAACCGGATCCGGCGACGCTGGCCGAGAAGATGGAGATGCCCGAGGAGAAGATCCGCAAGATCATGAAGATCTCCAAGGAGCCGATCTCCATGGAAACGCCGATCGGCGACGACGACGACTCGCACCTGGGCGACTTCATCGAGGACACCGCCACCCTGGCCCCGGCCGAAGCGGCGATGTACTCCGGCTTGCGCGACGCCACCTGCGAGGTGCTCGACTCGCTGACCCAGCGCGAAGCCAAGGTGCTGCGCATGCGCTTCGGCATCGAGATGAACACCGACCACACGCTGGAAGAAGTGGGCAAGCAGTTCGACGTCACCCGCGAACGCATCCGCCAGATCGAAGCCAAGGCGCTGCGCAAGCTGCGTCACCCGAGCCGCTCGGAGAAGCTGCGCAGCTTCCTCGACAGCGACGCATAGAGGCTCCAGTAGCACCGGGCCTCTAGCTCATGCCTGGTTAGAGCAGCGGACTCATAATCCGTTGGTGCTGGGTTCGACTCCCAGGGGGCCCACCAATCGCATCAAGCACTTACGCCAGCCCTTCGGGGCTGGCGTTTTGCTTTTCGGCGCACCATTGCCTCGTTCGCGCGCAGGGCAAGTGCGCCCGTTCGCAATGCCAGCGCACAGACCTGTTGTAACGGCGCGCTCGTTTTGGCACGGATTTGGACTGCTTTTGTCGTAGCCCGGGCAGGCAGTTCTAGCGCCTGAAAGCGTCTGGTCTAGGTGGTGCTGATATGGTTGCTTGACTGCCGTGTCGCCGCCACCATCGCCCAATACGAGGCATGCTGACGGGCATGCCATGATTGGTTAGCTTGAGGGTCAAGTGCCACTCCGGGGCGATGTGAATGGACGTGATCAGCGTTAGCAGAGGTTCCACCAACCGCCTCCGCATGACGATGACGCCATGAACGTGACACGGGCTGTCGAGGTGGCCCGCTGGATCATAAGGATGCAAGAGCGGCGCTGAGATTGCATTGCCGCGCGGGTCGATTTGCTGCTCGCCAGCGAACGCGAATGGGGCTGTCGGCAGATCGTCCAACAGCGATGCCAGTGCGCCGAACACCGTGGGGTCATAGCGATCGTCGGGGTCCGCGAACGTGACGAACTCGGCTGACCCGGCACGAAATCCTGCTGCACGAGCAGCCCCGATGTTACCTGGCACCCCTGGCAACCAATGCTGATTGACCGCGGCTTGATCGAGGTCGGCCTGCATCAACCTCAACCACTGCGGATTGCTATCGTGCAGCGTCAGAACATGACAATCGATACGGTGCATGCCGGTATACGGGGCGGGGGTTACTCACGCTGCCCAAGTTCGAGCACCAACTCGCCGATGCGGCGGTTACCGCACCATGCGACCGCGGTCAGCGTCGCCAGCCATGACACTTCGTAGCGTCGATAGCCCGGCAGGATCTCGACCAACAGGAGCGTGCCCAGGGTTCGCGTTACGTGCCCTTCCCACCACACGTCGCTGTCCCCGGCGGTGCTGGGGGTCGGCGGGATGCTCCATTCCCACTCCCAGCGCACACCGCACGCCTCGCCCAGAGGTATGCCGATCAATCTGCGGGTGCCGACCCAGTCGGCCAGGTCCATCCCCGCGAAGACCGCCACCGGCACGCCTGAGCTGCCGCCCGGGGACGAGACGCCTCTGCCGATGAACGGGTGACTCACGCCACCATAGGCATCCACGAACCCAAGCCCGGTCCATGCCAAGGCGTCTGCATCACAGGCGCCGCCAATAGCGGGCGCGGGCGGTTCGGGGGAACGTTGTAGCCGGATACCGACAGCCAGGTCCGGCGTGCGCTGAATGACGCTCATACGGTGACATCCATTTGGAAGGGCGCGTAACCATCCATATAGACGGACAATGTGTGTGCCCCGCGGCTGGTGGTGAATTGCACGCGGCCAAAGCGATCGGTATTTCGCATGGCTTGGCCGTCCAGCACCACGGCCGCGCCGGCCAGAGGCATACCTGAATCGTCCGTTACGGTGAAGGTCGCCACGCCGTCCCGGTAAACCACTGCGCTGGGGGCTGCGCGATCAGCCTCGACCATCAGCCCGCGTTGAGCCAGGACGACGCGCGGAGCGCCACCGGCGGGCAACCACGCGGTCAGGTCGAGCATATCGCGAGTGCGGTCTCGTGCAGTGGCGGTAATGAGCGCGGAGCCCCCAGGGATGCGGGGGTGCGCCAGAAAAACGGTATCTCCGGCATCGATCGGTGCATCTGCACCGGCAACGGAGATCTCGATCTGCCACTGCGGGCGGGCCATGTCGGCGAGCCTGGCTGATCCGATCTCGAGCGCGTCGCGGGCAGTGCGCACCGCAGGCATTGCGATATCCACGACCATACGGCCGTACCGCTCAATAGCCTCGGGCGCCTCCACCGTCAGCGTTTCACGTGCGGCGCCGGCCGCCCAGTCGTAGGCGTAGGATATGCGCGCGACGGACGCCAACTCAGCCGCGGCACGGGCGCTGACTCGCTCGGCCGCACTTGCGTCCAGGGTCGCCACGGGATTGCGTGGGCGGCGCGCCCACGCGTCCACACGGGGCGCCGACCACACTGCACCGATCGGCTCGATGACTGCTCCGATTGCATCTCGAAGCGGGACGGGCGCCCCAAACACCATACCCAGAGCCAGGGCCGGGTACGCCTCCCGCAAGCCCTGAAACGCATCTGCCGCAACGACCCAGCCACATTGGCGCAACAGGTCTGCAACGATATCAGCGGGGTGCTCGATCGCCTGGCCTGTCACCGGGTGGCGACGACCCACCACCCGCACCGCGATCGCCCCGCCATCGGCAGGGGGGCGCGTCAATCGCAGCAGCGCCACAGCCTGCCCAGTCGCATCGACCTGCTGCACCAACTGCCAGCCGTCAATCTGCACGCCTGCGACGGTCACACGCTCCACTGCTGTCACCGGGTGATCGGCCACCAGCCAGAGCAGCCCCGCCGAGTCCAAGGGCACGGGCGATATCCAGACTCGGCCATAAACCCACGGGAGCTCACGATTGGTGCGGTAGTGGGGCAGATCGCTGCCTTTGCGCAACGGTAGGGGGTCAGCCAGCAATCGGCCCGGCGCGGGAGCGTAGGCCGGCACAGGCGCAAGGCGAACTCGGCGAACCTGGAGCGTAGGCTGACCAAGGGGCGACGGGACGGCAATGTCTGCGACTGCCGGCTGAGCAGCCACCCCCCCTGGGCGGCCGAGTGCGGAGCGAGCCGATACTCTTGCATCGATCCACGTCATCGCCTGCGCTCTCGGAACCGACAGCGGCGACGTCGCGCGCATCGTTGCCCACGGCCACACCTGGGCATAAGCTCCCGGTACGGCCAAGGGGGCTCGCACGGCGACGGCGACCTCGCTGCCCGCTGGCGGTAGCACTGGGAATCCACTGATCGGCGCAATCCAGGCAGCATCGCTCCCTACACCGCCGGCACCCTCCTTTGTGTAGCTGAAGACCAGCCGAAACTGCCCTGGAGGCAACGTGCCCGCAGAGATCGAGTATTCCGCCCAGCCCTCGTTGCCCGAGATGCCTTCAAACCCCTGCAGATACCGCTCGCCGCTTTCTCTATCCAGATGCACGAGCAGCCAGTCGTAGTAGAGCCTGCTATCGACGCGCCAGGCCCAGGTGATCGTCCCGGCGGTGTTGTCGAACAGACCGGACGCCAGCGATGACGATTCATTCTGCGCGATCGGCGCGGAACGCAGGCTCGGGCGCCCATCGTACGGAACGGCCGTATCCTCGGCCCAGGGCGCAGTGTCGCCGTAGCCGTTATCCCATACGAAGTTACCCCAGCCCGACACGATTACGTCTCGCTTGTCCGCCGGCTCAACCGACCTGCGCGCTCACCATCGACACCGTCCCACCGGCGACGATGTTGGCCGAGCTGATCACCAGGTATCCGGGCAGCGGCGTAGCGCCCTCAACCACCGGGAGCAAAAGCAGCGGCGTTGAGTCTCCCGCCTCCATGACCGCGTATGCCGCAGCACCGCCCGCTGGTGCACTGCTCTCGGGCGCACCCGGCGTCAGCGTCAGTGCCCCCGCTGCGTCGAGCGAGCCGCACGGATGGCTCAGCGCCAGAGTTGCAAGCAAGGTGTCGTCCACGTCGTACACCTTGAAGCGGCCAGGCAGGCCACCCTGGTCAATCCGGTCGCGCAGCGCCGTCTGCACTGGAATTAGCGCAGCGGGTAGCCATTGGTACGCATCGACGTTCATGTCAAATCTCCAGAATCAAAACAGCAACCTCGGCCAGCGCAACGGACTGCACCCGACCCGAAAAAACCGTCGTGCCGCCGCTCACCAAGGTTGCCCTCGCGCGCAGCGGCGGCACGCTCAGCAGCGCAGCCGCCTCACCGCGCGCGTTATCGATGCTCACGCTCATCGTGGGCACCTCACCGCCCAGCGTTGACCGCTGGGTACCGGCCTCGAGCACCTCGAGCACCAATGGCGGAATTGCATGGATGTACAGGATCACGACAGCACAGCGCGGAAGGGCAAATCTACGGACACCACTGCCTGCGCCACACCGCTGGCCTGCCACTCGCTCAACTCACTCAACGCCAGCTCATCGGCATCCAGAATGGCCAGGGCCGCACGGCCTGGGTCGCGCACATCGGGCACCAGACATACCGGCTCGAGGCCGTTGCGTGCCACGTAGTCGACCAGGTCAACAAGCTCATCGGCGTTGGCGCCCAGCAGCGCTGCGCCGCGGTCGATGTCCCACTGCCACCGCCCGCCGGTGCCACGACCGCGGTACAGTGCCGCTGGGTTCAGGCCCTGGCCGCGCGCCAGACCATACTGACGCTGCATTGTCAGCGCCGAGGCCCCCACGCTGGGACGCCAGCCGCGGCCGACGAACAGCCAGCCAATCGCCGCACCCGCGCCTGCATGGGTAACCCGCACCTTCAGGTAGCGCACCCGCGTGCCGGCAGGCAGCATCGCCAGCAGTGGCCCCTCGCGCGCATCGAGAAACACCTCCCAGCTCGGATCATCGGGGTCCCAGACATCCACTCGCGCGCCGGCAGGCAGCGTGTGCAGCCCCAGCATGACGCACTCCACGTCATGCAACGCGCCCAGGTCCAGGTCCAGCGTCACCGTATCGCCCAACCACGCGAAGCCACGCCCCACTCGCGGTTGACGCAGCCGCGACACCCCGTGTGTCGCCAGCGCCCGAAACTGCCAGGAGTCGCCGGCCGCAAAGCTAGGGGCCGCCCCGGGGGCCGCATCGAGCAGCAGGCCGTCGCCCAGATCGAGCGCAGGCCCGAAGATGTCGGCCTCGACCCATGTGCCCCCGTCTCGCCGCCAGCGCAGGCACCCGCCCTCGAGCTCCACCCGAATCGTGTCACCCACCTCCCACGGCAGCGCGCCATCTGCCAGGCGCACGGTCAGCGCCCCTGCCGAATGCGGCGCGCCGTCGCCTGGCGATCTCAGCCAATCGGGCAACACGCCCAGCACCGCACTGCGCACCGACCAGCGCTGGGTATCATCGCCGGCGTCACCGCCACCGAACGCAGCTGCCGCTGCCGCAACAACGGGGATCACGATGCGGTCACCGGCCTGCAGTGACTGCCCGGTCCCGCGGATTCTGATTGTGATCTCATCGCCCTCACGCAAGCGGTGTTCGCACTGCGTTACCACGCCCACGCCCCACTCGCGCGTCGACACCGGGACGCCATCGCGCACGACAGCGGAGACGTACGGGGTGTTGTTGAAGATCGGCAGATACTCGCCGGACTCATCGACCCACCAAAAATCGTGGCCGGGGTCGCGCCAGCAACCGTCCCCGGCTACCGTGTTGTTGCTGGCGTCAGATTTTGGGACGATGCCCGCCGCAGTCAGGACGTGATCCATCTGCGCCGAGTAACGGCGCACGAGCTGTTCGGGCGAATCCACCTTCAGGTTATGCTGAGGCCCATCGTCAGTGCTGCCTGTCAGGCCCGCCGGCGGCGCCCCCAGGTCCGTGTACCACAGCCTCACCCGCAACTGACCACCGCGCGAAGCCGATAGCGGCACAGCACGCTCCAGCATGTGCGACGCCGACGTCGCCCACCCCGCATCCGCGAAGGGCTCAAAGGTTCTGGATTCCCACTCTGTAGGCACGACACCGGTCGTCGTCTCGTAGTAGTAGCCGAACGGCAGCACCAGGCCGGCGGTTGGCTGTTCCCACGGGTACCCCACGCTCACGGCCGGTGAGAACTCCACCTGGCTCAGCTCTAGCCTGTAGTAGCGCTGGTTGGCCGCGTTGTAGTACACGCTGCCCTTCGCACCACCCTGGATAGTCGTCGCCGCAGCGACGATCGCGCGCCAGGCCGTGAGTTCGGTCGAGTCGCCAGCCCCCTCCGGTGCAGGCAGGTAGCCCGCTACGCCATGCAACGTCGCCAGCTCGGACTGCATCGTCACACGGTACGCGTCCCACAGATCGCGGGCACCCGTATCGCCATGCACTTCTGCCAAGGTCCGCGCAAACAGCGCCACCACCTGGTCGGCCATATCCAGGTCCTGCACCACGGCAACGGCATCAGGCCCCGTCGACGTATTGGCTGCTGCAAACGCAGCGCGCCACTGGTACAGCCCCTGCAGCCGACTCTGATACTCCGGCTCCAGCATCATCCCACCTCCATCAGGCTCCAAGCCCAGGCACAGCGCCGGCAAGCGCAGCGCCGGCAAGTTGTCGCAGCGGCAATTCGACTTCGGTCGCCGCGTCCACTTAAAAGTCACCGTCTTGTCGACGGCGCTCACCCCCAGCATCACGGGCTTGAAGCAAACCGCGGGCAGCGCCTCGCCGTCGCTGCGAGGCGCAAAGCGGGCGCGCGCATCGATTCGCGCCCCCAGACTGGCCGACGCCAGCGCCTGAACAGTGAATGACACGGGCCCATGGGCGTAGAGCGTCCCGGTCGCCGCCTGCGGCAACACCCCGCTCACCGACCCCGACACCCGCCACCGCCCAGGTGCCGCAGCACCCAGATACTCCAGCACCAGGTTCTCTGTCGGGGCGGACGGCGACACGCCATGCACCACCACCTGCCCCCCAGACGGCGGCAGGTGGTGCGCATCGGTGCGCAGCGGCATCTCCGTTACCGCCATCCCGCCTGGCGCCGTATCGCGCGCAACCACCCCGCGCACCTCCGCCAGCGTACTGCGCGTATCGACCGCCACCAGGAAGTCATACACCGTCACAACCCCGGCAAACACCTCGCTCTGCACGCCGTCGCTCAGCGTCAGCGTGTAGTCGCCGCTTACCGCCAGCACCCTCGTGTTTGCTGGAATGTCATATGGCGGAACCGGATCCAGACGGAACACAAAGCGCCCCTGATCCCACACCTTCCACGCCCGGTGCACGACCGGAAACCCCTCGAACTGCACCCGCAACGCCCCAGGCGGAATCCCCGCATCCACCGCTGCCGGTTGCGCCCAGTCCCACTGAGCCCCCTCAAGCTGCGGCGTGCCCGCGCTGATCGGCTCCAGCGTCGCGTACGACGTCGGCGTCGCCACCACGTTTCGCGTCACCGTCACAGACAGCGCGTTACCCACCAGGCCCGGCGTACGCGCGGCCAGCGTCACGCCGTAGAACTCAAGCTGCGCCGGCACCGGCGGCGTGCCCTTATCCACCAACGCGAACGTCACAGTATCGGGCACCGCCGTCACATCCACCGACTCCACCGTCAGCGCGCCACTACCCACCCCGCGCACCACCGGCATAGACGCCACCAGCTCGCCACCGGTACCGCTCAGCACCTCGACGTCGATCACGCCATCCTCTGCCCCCAGGTACGGGCCGGACAGCGCCATGCGCCCGCCGCCCCGGCGCGCCTGCGCCTCCAACCGGATGTCGTCACTCGCGCGCTGCGCCGAGGCCGTAATCGTCGCCTCCCGCGCCAGGTTGTCGCGGTTGCACAAAATGCGGCTGGCCGAACTTGACTGCATCACGCCCCCCTGCGCGCCAGCTCGCCCAGCACCGGCCGGATCTTCCGCGTCAGCGCATCGAGCGTGACCGGATCATTCACATCCAGCACCCCCGCAATGTGCACATGCACATCACCCACCGCCGCTGCAGTAGGCGTGCCCGAGGGGGCGCCTGTCTGCGCCACGCGCGCTGCAGACACCTGGCGCTGCTCCGCCTCATGGATCCGGCCCAGCAGGCGCAGCTCCTCATGCAGTGCCGCCACGCGCGCCCGCGCTTGCTCGGCCGCTGCACCGTCGCCGCGCAGCTGTGCCCGCTCGATCTCGATCTCCAGCAGTGCCAGCTGCGCCGCGCGCTCCTCCTTGTCGCGTACATAGCGAGCCTGCGCAACCTGCTCCTGAGTGCCTTCCAGCTCCAGCAGGCGCAACCGCAGATCCGCGACCCCGCGCTGAGCCCCGCCATCGAGCGCACGCTGGCGCGCATCGAGCGCGTCCATCTGCGCCACATAGCCCGCAAAGGCCGCGCGCAGCTCATCGACCGACTTCGTTGCATCGAACACCGCCTGGCGCGCCTCATCGGCATAGCGGCTCGCAGCCATGCGAGCATCGAGCCACGAACCCGCAACGGCCCCCAGCGACGAGTTGTGCGTACGCGCAGCCTGCACCAGCGAAACCGACACCCCCTCGGCCGCCTCGGCCACCCCCTTCATAGCCGTTGCAGATCCCTCGGCCTGCTCGCGCAGCTTCGCAGTCGCCTCGGCCGCCTCCTTCATGCTGCGCACCACCGTCTTGCCCGCCTCATCGGCCTCGATACGCAGCCCATGCTGTGCCGCCTGCACCTGCAACGCCGCCGTGGCAACGCCGCCATTGGCCGCAATGGCCGCCTCTGCATACACCCGGAATGCCTCGGCCTGCTCTCGCACGCTGCCGCCCATGTCGCGCACGGCCTCGTAGGACTCGCGCGCCGCGTCGGCCGCGCGCCGCAACTCAGTGTCCGACACCACGCCCAGCCGCTTCATTGCCTCGGCTGCGCTGTTGATACCGGGCGTCAGTGCATCCGACTTTGACTTGATCTGGTCTAGTGCTGCGGCGACCTGCGCGCCCGACAGCGTCCCCGCGCGGCCCCACGCCTCCACCTTGGCACGCAGCACCTCCAGCGCCTGCGCGCTATCGGCCCGCACCACCGCCTGATCCAGCGCCGCGGCAATCGCCTCGCCCGCCTGCTGCGCCGACGTCCCAGCAGCGGTCAGCGCCGCCACAATGTTCTCTACGCTATCGATGGCATCCTGCGCGGCCGGGCTGACACGCCCCATCGCCTGTGCCGCATTCACCCCCAGGCGCGCAAACGACGCATTGAGCACCTGGTCATTGATGCGCGCCAGGTTCGCGCTTTCGGCCGCCAAGCGCGCCAGCGCATGGCCATGCTCGTCGGCCGACACCTCCCCCTGCGCAAACGCAACGGCCACCGCCTGCGCATCGGCCTGCACCCGCCCCAGCGCCACCTCGGCCTGCAAGGCCAGTTCGCGTAGCCCCTTGGCTGAAAGCTGTGAAAGCCGGTCGCCCAGCGCCTGCTCAATCTGAGCCCCCGTCGCCAGCGCCGAATCCTGCACCAGCTGCAGGTCTGCCAGGATCGCGCGGACCCCATCGGCGCTGCCAAAGTCCGCCTTCGTCAGCGCCTCGCCCAGCGCTTTGCCAACACCCGCAGCATCGCCCGCAACATCGCGCAGCGTCCGCTGCAGCGCTGTAAGCTCGAAGCGCGCAGCCGCTGCATCGGTTGCAACGGTACGCCCCCAGTTGGCGCGTTCGGCGATATCGGCCAGGCGCGCATCCACCGCACCCAGCGCCACGCCGAGTGCCGCGGCCTGCTCACCCCCCGCCCTGAACGCCTCGACCAGGCCATCGCGCAGTGCGGCCAGCTGCTCACCCGACAAGGTCTTGATACGGGCCGACAATGCCTGCTCGACCTGTTCGCCAGAGGCGTCGGCCGCACGGCCAACCTCCTCGAGCTGCTCGACAAAGGCGCCAATACCTTCGGCATCCGAAAAGTCGGCTTTGTCCACCACGCGCTTGACCGCCTCGGCGGCCTGCTCGGCCGCGCTCTTGGCGAACAACAGCTTCGACGCCAACTCGATCACCACCGACACCGCCAGCGTCAGCCCCGTGAAGCGTAGCGCTCCCAACACCTTGCCCAGCGCCCCGGCAGCCAGCCCCTGGCGCCCCATGGCCGCCGCGTGCGCATTCGCCGCGCCGGCCGCCGTTGCCGCCGCCTTGCCGTGCGCGACCGTCGCGGCCGCGGCCGTATCCACGGCCTTGGCCGCAGCCACGGCCGCGGCGGCATAATCCTTCACCGCCCGCAGTGCGCGCGCAGCGAACACCGCCACCAGCACGTTGCCCGCCTTCATGGCGGTGCTCACCAGCGCATCCAGGTTGTAAGTCACTGCATTGATCAAATCGACCACGCGCTGCGTACTGCCGCTGGCACGATTGGCCTCGCCGATATACGCGCCCCACACCGTCGACAGCCGCGTCAGCGCATCGGCCACCGTCGTCGGCATGCTGTCTGCCACCGCCTTGTTCGCCTCAACGGTCTGGCGCAGGCCCTCGTTCAGCTCCTGCACAGCGAGTTTGCCGGTCACGCCCAGCGCGCGGATCTCAGCGGCACTGCGGCCTGTTGCCTTCGCGATCGCATCCACCACGGTGGGCATCGCCGCCATGATCGTTGCCCAAGCATCCGCATCCACCTTGCCGCGCTGGATGCTCTTGCTGTACGCATCCACTGCCGCCGCAGCCTTATCGGCGCTCGCAGCGTTATTCACCAGCAAGTAACTGAACGAATCGGTAATGTCGAGCGACTGCTCGGTCTCGTAACCCATGCTGCGCAGCGCATCCGCCGTGCGGATGTACAACTCCTGCGCCTCAGCCAGAGGCCGGTATGTTGCGCTCGCGGTCGCCAGCAGGCGGGCCTGAACCAGGTCGTACTCTTCGGAGGAACGCGTGGCCATCTCGATGCGGCTGGCCATCTGCCCATAGGCATCGGCCACCGCAATCGCATCACGCGCATAGCCCTGCAGCTTGCCCACGGCAAACACCCCGGCCACCGCCTTGGCCACACCGCTCAGCCGGGTCTGCAAGTCGGCCGCCGCGTTACCGAGTGCGCCGAGCTCGCTCTGAGTATCGCGCGCCTCGCCCCCCATGCGCCCCACGGCCGCCGCGCCCACGTCGGCGCCAGCCTGCAGGGCGCGCAGCTCGCGCGCTGCCTGGGCAAACTGCGGCGCCATCGCGCCACCTTCGGCCGCGAGGCGCTCGAGTTCATCGGCAAAGCGATCCAACCCTACGCGGTCGATATCGGCCGCCAGCGCATCGAGCTCGATCTTGTCCAGCGCGGCCTGAGCCGCCTCGCTCTCATGTGCCACGCGCTGCTGCGCCTCGGCCAGCGCATCGAGCCCCGGCGCCGACGTGCGCGCAGCCTCCGACACGGCCTCTACCGCATCGGCCGCGTCAGTCAGCGGCCGGCGGTCATCGACCTCGATACCAACATGTAGGGAAGTGCGCAGCTTGTTTGCCATACCCGCCATGCTGCGCCTGGCGGGGCGGGGGGATCAGGGTGCGATGCCGCACCCGCTTTTGGGGCTTAGGGGGCGCTTGAGAAGGGCTGGCCCATGGAAACGACCTTCCATCGGCCCTGGCGACGATCGAGCCCGCGATCGTCCTTGTACAACTCTGTCATTGATGCGTGGCTATGCCCCAGCAGCGTCTGCACATCACGCACCCCCTGCGCGTCGTACATGCGCGCCGCAAGGCTGCGGCACTCGTGAAGGCTCGGCGGATCCGCATCGGCCGTAGCCAGCGCGCCCTCGCGCGCCTGCTCGAACCGCCAACTCATGCTCGCACCCACCGGCGGCACACCGGTTGTTTTACGCAAAAGCCAGCCGTCGCTACCACCTTCTCGCGGCGCGTAATCGCGGCACTGCTCCACCGCGTCCGCCACCGTCATCCCCAACGCCTCCAGACGAAGACCTGTTGGGATCGCCACCCGCGTTCCGGTCTTTTGCTGCTCTATGTGAAGGCACGGCACCGCAACCCCGTCGACCAGCTCGGGCCACACGTCTCCGAACCGCATGGATCGCAGGTCCGCACGCCGCTGCCCCGTCACGAGCGCCAGCACTAGCATCCGCGAAACCCACGGCGGGCTATGCCGCTCTGCCCACGCGTGTATTGCAGACCACTGCTCGAACGTCAGTCGCATACGCGCCACGCGAACTCGCGGTGTGCGTATACCCATAGTCGGGTCACGATCCAGCCAGCCGTAATTGACCGCCTCGCGGAACATATCCCGGGTCTCAATCAACATTCGGCGAGCCAGGTGCGGATGATCTGCTGCCACACTACCGATGAACGCCGCGATCTCGTGCGGCCGCACCGCACCGACCCTGCGATCGCCCAACTCGCCGACGATGCGCTTGATGTAACTGTGGCGGTTCTGTTTCGTCTTGAGCTGGATCGGCTTCGCCGCGACGACCTTGCTGTAGACCTCCGCCCACTCGGCCACCGTCCTGAAGCGAGGAACGAGGCGGCCTAGGGTAGCGGAAATGAATGACATAGCAGAGCGCCGGGGTGGCCTGCGCGAGGGGGGTTAGAACGTCGGCGGAATCTCGACCGCGCCGATTGCGGGACGCGCTCGGAACGGGTTGCCGTAGTAGTCCCACGACACCCCGACATTTACCCCCGCAGCAACCAGCCGGGACCACGAAAACGGCTCTAACGTGTCCGGGTTTCGAGCCAGGGCATCAGAAACATTCATCGCCTGCGCCGGAACTTCCGGTCCACTCGGGCGACCGAAATAGTTGTTACCGACCATATCCGGGGTGAGTGTCACAGATGTGCTGTAGTTGAGGACAGGCACCGCAGCCCCAGACCCAGCAAAAACGCATTGCAGTATCTCCGGTGCGGCGGTCACGTTAGCCGCTAACATTACGCCGGCGATCGAATAGTCTGTCATATCGCAGTGCCTCAGCTTGATCACGCCGCCGTTCTCGGCATTGATTCGACCTCCTCTGAATACACATGCGCGCCCGTCGAACGTGCCTGTCGAATTTGGCTGCACGCTCGCCCGCGTCGAACTAATCGGGTTAAGAAACAGCGTTCGATGCGCGAACACGTCAGAGTTTCGGACGTAGATTGAGCGAATTGAACCATCAACCGTGTTGCCGATAATGCAGTCACGCAAAGTCCATTTCGGGCGTCCTGATGTTGCAGTTGATTGGTCGTGCAGTATGTATTGTGCGCCGGCATCAACGTCTAACCACATATGTGTAAATTCGATATTCCACGCCTGATTTGATGCTCCACGCCATCCACCCGGCGCCGAATTGCTGACAATCAGTCGAGCACTATCTCGCGCCGCGCGTGGCCCACTGATCTGCACAGGTCGTGCCGTGTCATGTGCAGCTCTGGCGTTTGCGGAATATGTCGTCTCATTCAGCGCCGGCTCTGTTGTGTTGCTCAGCAAAACCACCCGAGCCCCGTGTGTGACTTTGTTTCCTATAATAGAGTTGCGTAGCGTTTTCCATGCTGTTGCGCGCCCCCATCCGTCTGCGCTGTCAGAGCCGTTAACCGGATCAACAAAATATGCGGGGGCAACGCAGTCCGGTCGGTCATCGATGAATCTCCCCTCCAGCGTGAGCAATGTCGTGGAGACAACACCCTTTCCGGCCTCACCAGACACTGACCACCATACGCGTCCGCGCCGGTCCTCAAAAAAGCCCCGAACAACCTTCGAGACGTTCAACTCTTCCGCGAGCGCTGTGCGAGCAATGGGCCAGTATCGATTGCCGTTGCGGCTAGCATAGATATCCATGTAACGCTGAGACGGCCCAATTGCCGTCCCGCGTGCGTTGTCGCACCAGAGATGCACGCCAGACGAATGCAGCAGAGATGACCAGCCGTCGTGCCCCGATCCGAGCACAGAGTTGTCGACTCGATGGTCGTCCCGGAAATCGGGTCGGATACGCCAGATCCCACCTGTTACCTCCGAGGCATTATCGGTAAATGTCTCGATCCAGTCCTCAGTTACCATGATATCGACTGCCCGCCATCGCTGCGATCCAGTCCGGCAGTCCCATCCAGTGTATGCGCCGCTGGCAATCTGCGCTGGCGTCACGTTTCCGGGGCCGGCTGATTTGCCGTCCCAACGGATAACGGCCGACTCCGCGTCGGTATCGCCCGCCGCGAACCACCAGCACTGTCGCCATTTGTCCCAGCGCGCAGCGTGGAAATGCCGGATTGTGTGCAGCCCCTCCCCTGACTCGAAATTCCAGTTCCAGGTGTTTAGCCGCTGCCACGTCTGACCATCATCAATCGAGTACGCGATATATACCGCGTCTCCAATTGATCCGTCCGTAGCCGCACCATTAACTACAGCAGTGCTGTACGTTGCAAATACCAGCGCAGGCTTATTGTTGACGTATCCACGATCCATGCCATTTGTCAGCAGACCAACCATGGGGCGGTGCGTCTGCGACCCGTTCGGGTCGCGCCCCAGCTCGTGGACTAGCGTGACCGTCGCACCTCCATCCGTTGTCCGCCAGATTGTCCGCGTCTGGTCGTTGTTTTTGTCGAGCACTATCAGCGCGCACCCGAATCCCGGAAAAACAGACATAATCGACGTGCCTGTCGGGAATTCGTGCCCCGTCGTCACTGCCATCGACTCTGTATCTACAGTGACCAGAACTCTGTTGTTAATGCCGTGCCCATACGCGACTCCGCCGACCTCGCAAAACAGCCGATACGGCACCGAGTCGACCGGAAATAGCCGCGGGGGGCGTGCATCAATGTCCGCCTGATCCACGATGTACTGCACAGCATTACGCACGGCAGAAGTGAGCTGGGAGAGGCCGGGGAATTCAACCCCCCCACCCGGCCCCCTCACCGCCGTCACGAGGTCCAGTTCCTCGCCGTCGGCGACGAACACGTCACGCCCACCCGCCCGCCGCTCGCGCCGCAGCAGGCCGATCGAATCGGCGAAGCGGCGCGCAAAGAAGTCACTGACCTTCATCTCGCTCTCCAGCGTCAAGCGTTATCGAACAGCGTCACACGCGCGAAGCCGCCATAGTCGTCGTCGCTCTCGAGCTCGGACACGAACAGCGCCTGCCCCGACAAGGTCAGCGTGGCCTCTTCCTCAGCGATCCAACCGAAGTCGCCGTCCAGCGCCAGCGAGGTACGCGGGATGATCAGGCGTGCGCGCTGCCCGTCCTGGTTCACCCCGTTGAAGATCAGCCCGCGTTCAACGTTCGTCTTACTGAAGGCCCGGATGTTCACCGACTCGCCGTACGCGTAATCCACCGCCAGGGGCTCGACATGGCCAGCCGGGTGGGCCAGCAGGCGCAGGCGCGCGTGTGCCGCATCCTCCACCGCGTAGTGGGTGCCTTCCACATACGTGGCCGGTGTCGGATCGGCCCCATCACTGATCACGATGCTGCTCGCCTTGGGGTAGCGCAGGTTGAAGTAGTCGCCCGCGGCCAGTTGGGGCAACACCTCGCCCGTCACCGTACCCGGCGCTTTCACCAGCGCCTCGCCGAACAGCGCCGCCGCCAGGCTGCGGCCGCTGAACTGGAACATCGACAGCGACACGGCCATCTGCTTGCCGGTCTCGAACTGCTTGAGCGTCATGCGTTGGCCGCTGCACGTCTCGCGCAGGTCTCGCGTCTCGCGTGTCACGTTTGTCGTCAGCGAGCTGTTGCCGCAGCCCACACGATAGACATCCACCAGGTAGGCCTGGTCGGGGCGGCCGCGCACCAGGTCGAACGTGCCAATCTGCACCGGGCCTTGGCCGGTCCAGATCATCGGGGTTCCGGGCGTCATCGCCATGGCTTACTCCTTCTTGCCGGCCTTGGCCGGCTCAGTGTGGGGGATGGGGGCCGGCTCGGGGCTGGCCGGCTCGGCCGCACCGACCGCCACCAGCCATTCGGCCTGGGCAGGGCGCAGCGTCTTGAGCTCCGCGCCGGCCGGGTACTCACGGCCGGCATGGGTATGGGGGCGCAACAGTTTCACGTGCATTGCGTAGTCCTCCGGAATCGGGACGTAAAGGCCAGCGGCACATAGGTGCAGCCGTCCAGGGTTGCCGGGCGTAGCCCGGGGGTCACACTCTTCAAGGGGCCGTAGCCGCAGCCCGGCGCCCAGCCGTCCAGCGCATCGAGCACCGCGTCGCACAACGGGCTGGCGTCTGCCCGCGGCGCCGCGCCGGCGCGGATGTCGCGCACATTGCGCACGGCGGGCACCACGATCCAGGTCTGTTCGATCAGCGCCCAGCCTGCCGGCAGCTGCGCACCGGCCTGTACGACCTGGTGCCCGCCGTAGGCAACGCGCACGCTCGGCTTGGGCAGACTCGCCTCGGTGGCCCCGGCAATGTCAGCCGTGCTCAGCACCGGCACCTGCAGGGCGCTGCGCACCGTCGCCTCGAGGCGTGCCACGATCAGCGGCTCCAGCCCCAGGAAGGTCGGGCGCTGCGGCGTATCGCACGGCGTGCCGCTCATCGCAGCCCCCCATCCGTGCGCCGGCGGAACACCGCGTTGCCGCTGCGCTCGACCATCTGCACCACCTGCGGCACGGTCGGCGTACCCGGGCGCTCGCCCAGGCTCACCGTGCCCTCGGCGATGTGGCGCAGCATGCGCGCCACATCCTCGTAGCGCCGGCGCACCTCCTCCGGCGCGGCGTCGTCGTACAGCCGGTAACGCGCCACATCGCACGCCGCCCGCGTCAGTAACGCCGGCACTGGCGCCAAGGGCAGCGGGTAGCGCGTACCGACGTAGCCGTCGATCTCCGCACTCGCGTCGGCCAGCGCCCGCTCGACACGGTCGGCGTCGATCACCTCGAGCGCAACGCCCTGTGCAATCTGGCCGAGCTCGCGCTCGCCAAAGCGGTCGATCATGTCCTGCAGCGTGGCGTAGGGCATGGCGATTACTCGATCTCGGGCAGCGGTCGGCACACCGACTCCACCACCAGCTCGGGGTCCGCCATCAGGCGCATCAGCTCGGCGTGGTCGAACTCATCAACACTCACCTCCACGCCCGCTGCCGGCCACGCCCGCCCGCAGCGCCGAAACCCGTCCTGCAGTGCGCGCACCCGCAGGTGCGTCACCACGGGCTCGGCCGCCTCCAGCGTCGCCTGATAGAGCTCGCCCGCATCTTCGCCCGGCTGCACAACGGCCTCCGCAGCGCGCGCCAGCGCCTCACGGGCGGGCTCGTCGGCCGCGCCATCGGGGCCTGTGGTGCCGGGGCGACCGCCCCCGGCTGCGGGGGGCTTCGCTTGCCCCTTGCCTTTCGGACTGGCCGTCATCACCATCACTCCAGCCACGGGCTCACGATCAACTGCGCCGAGCCGCGCCAGATGTTGCTCGCACCGGCCACATTGCGCTCAGCCTCGAGCAGCTCGCGCGCCGCGGCCTCGTTGCTGGCCCCCACCACCAGGTGGGTGCCGCGCACGCCCAGCGGGCTGCCATCGGGGCGGAACTGCCCAGCCAAGCGCTGGCGGGCCGCATCGTAGGTGTCGGCGTCGAGGGCCTGGCGGCTGCCGTAGGCCAGCTGATGGAAGCCAAAGCCCGCGTTGTAACGCGCATCGGCGCCATACACGAACTCGTCCATGTCGAACACGCGCGGGTCATCCGGGCGCGTGCGACTCACGAACTGCGGCTTCCTGCGCTCTTGGAAGATCAGCGGCTTCATGTACGCTCGCGACAGGTCCATGAGGAACCACGGTGCCCCCGTGCCGCCACCGGTGTTGCTCCAACTCGTCTCCACGCCGGCGCGGCTGTGGCTCAGGTGGTCGGTGTCGAAGAAGTACTGGCCATCGAAGCCCTTGGTATTGAAGCCCTGCGCCAGCAGCCCCCACACCAGGTCATCCGGGTGGCGCGCCACGATCTCGCCCTGGATTGCGAACAAGTTGGTGTACATCCCCAGCTTGTCGTCTTCGACGTTGTCGCGCTTGACCGCAATCGTGTGCTCCCACTTGCGGTTCTTGAGCTGCGCAACGGTGGCCTCCAGGTTGTTGTACTGGCGCTGACCAATCCACTCGCGCACGCCCGGCAAGTCCTTCAGCCAGCCGTAGTTCTCGGCGTCCGACGTACTCGGCACCACCATCGCCACCTGCTGGTAGGTCGATGCCACCCCCTCGAATCCGCGACGGAAAGCCGCATTGAAGCCCTGGGCGAGCGCGGTCAGCGTGGCGTTGCTCACGATCAGGCCACCGAACCCCAGCAACGCAACCCCTTCGCTCGGACTCGGCGACAAGCCGCAGGCAAAGCCCACGCCAATCGCGGCCAGCGCAAAGGCCCACACATAGGCCAGCTTGATACTCGATTTCATAGCGGTAACTCCGGTAGGTGAAGCGTTACAGGCCCAGGCCGATCTGCACCCACACCCCATCGGGCTCGACGGCGACAACGATGCCGGCGCGCGAACGGGTGTTGGTGGCGCTCGTCCGGGCCACGGTCTGGTCATCGACCACATAGCAGTCGGCCCCCACGTCGGCCTGCGCCACCAGGTCGGCCGCTGCGCTGTTGGCAAACTTGAAGATGCCGCAGCGCACCTCGACGAGCGCATCGCCTGCGGCCACCGCCGTCGCGCTGTGCTCGGCGCGGCCCACGGCCACCAGCCCGGTCGCCACGCGCCCTGGGGCGGCATGGCCGGCATCGAGCACCACCAGGCCGCCCTGATGGATCGTTGTCGCCGCCTTCACCGGGAAGGCGAGCACGTCGCCCACGCGTTGCACGGTATTGCGGGGGGAAGTCAGTGCGGCCATGTCAGGCTCCCAGCTTGGCTTTGTTGAACTCGTCGGCAGACAGGCCGAGCGCCTTGCACACCGCCAGCTGCGCATCGGAGGCCGCGTCCTGGCGCGCCCCAGGCTCGCGGCCCTGGCTCTGCATGCCCTTGAGTGCCGCCAGCGGCGCGGCGCTATCGATCAGCCCCTTGAGCGCGGCCAGATCGACCTGCCCCAGGTCCTCGGCGTAGGCGCGCTGCGCCTCCAGCAGGCGGCCGTCGGCGATGGCAGCCTCGACGAGCCCCTTGACCTCGGATTGCCCGGAGAGCGCCGCCAGGCGCAGTCGCTCGTCGCGCTCGGCCTGGAAGGTTGCGATGGGGACGTACTTGGCCGGGTCGGGCGTGCCGCCGCCCGCCTTCAGCGCGGCCACTTCGGCCGTGGCGCCGTCCACCTGTGTCTTGAGTGCGGCAAGCTCGGCTTGCGCGCCGTCGGCCTTGGTTTTCAGCGCGGCCACGCCGGCCAGCGCGTCGGCCTCGCTCGTCGCCTCGGGCAAGCCGAGGGCGACGAGCAGCTTCTTGAGCAGCTCCATCTGGGAATCCTCCTGGTGTGGGTGTGCGGAGGCAGCGGCCCCTCCGCTGGCATGAACGCGATAACGCGCCGAGAGCGCCGCATAGAGCGGCTCGTCGATCCCGGGGAAATTCGTCAGGGCGATGTGCAGCAGATCCAGCGGCGCGCCGTCGGTGTCATACGGGAACACCGGGGAGAGATAGCGGTACCGGTCCGCCTCGATCATCTCGGGCACGTCGCCCACCCAGGTCACCGCGCCGTAAAGGCCCGGCTCATCACCCTCGCCGCGCCACTCGAGCGAGCGCGGATCGACCCAGCCCGCCGCCGGCACAGGCTTGCCGTTACTCTCGGTCAGCAGCGCCTGGTGTTCGAAGTCGACGAGAATGTCCGCCGACCGGCTGCGGTTGATCGCGATGATGCTGGCGGCCGCCTCGGGCGTCAGCCGCCAGGGGCCCGACCCCTTGAATGCGCCACGCGGCGCGCTGAACTCGCCCGCCGGCATGACGCGAACCATGCGCTGCCCTGGCCGCACGCGCAGGGCGCATGCAGCAATGGCGGGCGAGGCAACAGGGCGGGGCGGGCAGGCGTGTGACATGCCGCCCATGATGGGCGGCTGCGGGCATCAGATCAGGGTGCGGGGCTGCACCAGCGCGCGCCAGGGGCCGGTGGCAACGGCAGGGTGCCACGCGGGAAGGGGCGGGAAGGGGCGCGAAGAGGCGGGCGCAACTGCGGGCGCGCGCGACACATCGTCGCAAACCCCGTTACCACCCCGTTACTCGCCCCGATCGCCTCCGCACCCATACCAGCACCCCACCGCACCCCATCGGCGGCGCTACGGGGCTGTAAACGCGCCGGCCGGGTCAGCCCCCAAGCAACCCAGCCAAGTGGTCGTCCAGGATGTCCAGCACGGCGGCCTCATCATCGGCAGACAGCCCGAGGAAAGGGCGGGCAGGGATGTCGCCCCAGGGGACTGGCGCCCCGCGCGACGTGCGGCCAAACGCCCCTTGCCGGGCGCCGAACTGGTGGGTGCCCGCATACACGAGGTTGCTGCCGATCTCGACGCCGCCCTCGATGAGCTGGTACAGGATCTGATCGCCCATCATGCCGCTGGCCACCAGCGGCCGCTTGGCCATCACCCGCGCGCTGCCGTGTGCGTTGAGCCGGCCGTCGCTGCGGCTGTCCGCGCGCCCCAGCATGCCCAGGTAGGTTGCCTGCGCGTTGGGCGCCCAGCGGCTGCCGTCGGGCGCGGTGCTGGTGGCGAAGCGCCGCTTGGTGGACTCGGCCAGATCCTCGCCGATCTCGCGCAAGGCTGGACGCAAGCCTGCCGGGCCCAGGCCATCGGCCAGGCGGCGCAGGCGCTCGACCACGTCGGCGCCGGTGTATTCGATGGTGATCTTGTCGCTGGCCATGATCAGGCTCCGGTCTATACTGTGCGCATGAGGCGGTTGTTTCCAATGGGAATGGTTAGAGGCAGTCCGCTGCACCTATGATCCGGTTCGAATCCGGCGCCGCCTCATTCCCCCTTTGGCAGCTTCAGGTATTGCGAGCCATCCTGCAGGTTTGCGGCATCCACAACCCCCCCCGTTCGCACGAAGTTCGAAGTCACCCGCGTGCGCTTGTCGCCTACGCGCAGCTTGTCGCGGTAGTTGACGCGCACCAGCACTTTGCCCTGCCCACCGCCGGCATCAAAGGCGTAGACCAGCGCCGGGTCCGCGGTGTCCCAGTAGGGCGTGGCCGTCTCCAGCAGGCGCGGCAGGTCGCGCCAGGTCTGCACGGGCAGCGCGGCTGCGCGCGCCGCCTTGGTGTCGCGCAGCGCGTGCAGCAGCTCTTCGTCGCGCAGCCACACGTCGGCCGTCTCCAGCCCATGCCCCAGCCTGGCCAGCGCCGCGACTGTTGCTGGCGCAACCACCGTTACCAGCGCCGCGCGGCCACCGGCGCGCAGGCTGCCGGCCACGCGGTCGACCAGGTCGGCCAGCGCCAGCCGCTGCTCCACCTGCACAGCCGGGCGCAGGTGCTGCCACATCTGTGCGCCAATCGGCGCGTCCAGGTTCAGCAGCTTCTGCTCCACCAGGTCCAGCAGCGGGGTTGCCGCATTGGCGCCCGGGGCATAGCCCCACCCGCGGTCGATGCCGGCGGGCGCACCCGTGGCCTCGCTGATCGCATCCCAGCCTGCCGGCGGCTCCGTGGCGTCGCCCTCGGCCGGCGCGCGCACCGCCACCACGCGGCATCGGCACCCCCAGCCATTGGGCGGAAAGTGCGTTGCCCAGAACGGGTGGTCGTGCCTCAACGTGAGCCGCATATCCCCCCATCGCTTGTGCAGCGGCCGTGGGCGCAGCACGGTGTCCGAATGCACGTAGCGCCAGTACGGCCGGCGCGCCAGCAGCTCGGGGTCGGTCAGCTGGGCGTAGCGCCCGGCCGCGTAGCTGGTGCGCAGGTTGGTCTCGTAGATGGTGCGCGTGCGCCACGCCTCGCCCCGCGCGCTGCCCTCGCCCGTCCACCCGGTCCAGCCCTGCCGCTGCACGATCGCGCGGAAGTCGCGGCGGAACTCGGCCAGGGTCGTGCCCTGGCTGACCGCCTTGTCCACCGCCCCGCGCAAGTCCTCCAGCAGGTCGGCCTTGGCCGCGCCCGCGACGACAAACGCGCGGTCATGCGCCGCCTGCCAGAGGTCGTCCCAGCGCTCGGTGGGCACGTTCAGCTTGCGCCGGAAGTGCGCAATCTGCTCTGCAAACGGCAGGTGGATCACCCCTTCGAGGGCGCTCGAGCGTGGCATCAGCGCGCCCCATCCGCGTCGGGGTCGAGCTCATCTGCGTTCACATCGTCCATGCCCACGAGCTGGGCCAGCGCATAGCCCTGCGCCATGAGCTCGACGAGCTGTTCGGTGGGCAGGTCGCCATAGAGTGCCAGCAGGCGCTGCTGGATCTCGACAGGCCCCAAGCCCGGGTTGTCTGCCAGCAACTGCTCTGCGCTGGCCACCCAGGCGTCTACCTGCGCCTGCGCCGCGGCCGCCAGCCGTGGCGCAACCTGGTCCGCGGGGTCGGTGTCGGCCACCGCACCCCCTTTTGCACTGAGCGCGGCCACAGCCGCCGCCCGCCAGCGCGCACCCGCCCGCAGCGCCGCCGGGCGCATCGCCGGCGGGGCCACCATATCCGGGCGCGACACCGCCAGCACATCTTCCTTGGCGTCAGGCTCGGGGATGCGCAGCTTGCCGTGCGCCCATGCGCGCGGGATCTTGAAGCCCACCCCCACAAGCTTGGGCAGCGCCTCGGCGTACTGCGCCAGGTCTTCGGATTCGCCCAGGTCAAACACCCAGCGCGGGCAGCGGCGGTAGTTGTCCACGCCAGGGCGGTTGAGCGCGACCAGCGTGTACACCAGGTCGCGCGTCAGCGTGCCCGCCACCTGGCGGGCGTCGCTGCGCAGAATGTCGTGGCGCACCTCGCCATGCAGCGTCGCAATGCCGCTGCCCATGCCGGTGGCCTTTGCCTCGCTACTGGTGGTCTGCCCGAGGATGGCCTTGGACTGGGCGCGGTCGGCCCAGTCGACCATCGCCAGGTGGTGGCTGCCCTCGCCACCGCCCGTCACCTTCTGGATCTCCAGGCTCATGCCCTCGGGCATGATCGCGCGCGCATCGTGCCCCAACGCCGCGACCGCGCGCAGCAGGCTGGCCTTCTCCTCCGGGGTCGCCCCCGCCATGTATTTACCCAGAATGATGGGTAACCCGTAGGTCTCGAGGAACTCCGCAAAGTCGCCCACCGCGTAGCTCTTGTAGAGGAAGGGCCACAGGCAGGCGCGGAACAGCCCCGCGCGCCCGACATAGCCCGTCTTGGTCTTGGCCGGGGTGTGCAGGATCCAGCCGCCGGGCTGCAGCGGCGCACCGTCGCCCGTACCATCGACCAGGCGCAGCTCGCGGCGCAGCAGGTCGGTGGTCAGCCAGGTCTGCGGGCGGGGATGGAAGTTCGGCACCCAGTCGCGCCCCACGCGCTCCCACTCCAGCTCGATGCCAGCGTAGCCGTAGCCGGGTGCGTCCATCATCGCCAGGATCACGTCCTCAAGGTCATCGACCGTATCGCGCAGCACCTCCTCGGCGTAGGCCGCAGCGGCCTTCTCCGCGGCGCTGGCGTTGGTCGGCGGCTCGATGCTCCAGTCCAGCGCCACCGGGGCGCTGCGGCGCTTGTCGTATTCCGCGCGGCAATGGGCGTCGCGATCGAGCATGTCGTCAAACAGCTGCGCCTGGGCGGTCAGGTTGCCCTGGTCCGCGTCGCGCAGGATCCGAGCTGCCCGCGCAGGCGTCAGCCCGTCGAGCTGCGACTCGATCATCTGGTGCTGCAGCACCGCAATGCGGCTCGTCTGCGGCTCGCGCAGCTCGCCGGCCTTGAAGGGGTTGCCGTGGGCGTCGATGATTCTCATGGGGTGTCCTGTTCGTACAGATCCGGGCGCGCTTGGCGCAGTGCCTCTTCGAAACATGCGTTGCGGGCGCTATCACCGACCAGCCTGCTGGCATGCTCAAGTCCTGCCCTCAAGCACTGGGAGATCTCCCTATTGGGCAGCGCAGGCTTGGCGCTGATATCGACGGCCAGGAGCCAGCGGCCATCGATCCAGCCGACCAGGCGCAACAACGCCTGGCCGGCTTGCTGCCGCCAGCCCCGCGGCGAGTTGCAACGAATGCCCCAGGTCCAGGAGACGGAGATGCGCTCGGTACGCTCCATCAAAACATCCTCCGCGAGTCATACCCGCCGATATCGTCATAAGCGTCGTCGCGCCTGCCGTGCCGCCCCAGGCTCTGGAAACCCTCTACACCGCCGCCCATCGTGGTCGCAGCCATCCACAACATCTGCAATGCATCCGGGCCGTCATCGTGGTCCGCTTTCGGGAAGTGGCGCAGCTGGTCGACGAGCGTGGTCTGGCTGGGGTGTAGCTGTATCAGCCCATTGGCCACATGCGGCTGCAAGCTCTCGATGCGCAGCAGCTTGTCGGCAGTGGGCTTCACACCACGCGCCGGCACCGGGCAGCCGGCGGCCGCGCTGCGCTTGACCAGCTCGGTCCGCAAGAACTCCTGGAACTGCACCGTCTCCACCACCCACAAGGCGCATCGGTACTGCCGCTGCAGTGCGATCACGTCTTCGATGATGCGGTCGGGCAGGCGCTTCTTGATCTGCGCCTCGAGCACGTACAGCACGCCGGTGGCACGATCAAGCCCGCCCACCAACAGCGCCGACGGGTCGCGGCTGGCGCCCTGTTTGCCGAGCGACGGGTCACAAGCACCAAAGGTGATCAGCCGGGGTGAGGGCAGCTCGACCCACCACGTGATGGCATTGGCAAATGGCGCGTTGTCGCCGGCGACCGGGTCGTTCTGGTATTCCGAATCAAACGTATCGTGCCCGTCGCGGGCGCGGATCTTCATCAGCGCCAGCAGAGGGCGGGCGGCCCAACTCACCTGCGCCCCTTCTTCCATTGCCGCCTTGTGCGCCTGGTACCAGGCGTCGGCCGCGTCCTCGCCTTCGCTGCGCAGTCGCGCTTCCCACACGTCCCACAAGTGCAGGTTGTGCGGCCACGCGATCAGGGCCTTGAAGCGCGCAGTCCGCCACATCTTGTTAGCCAGCGTGCGCGAGAGCACCGAGTCGTAATGCAGGATGGTGCCGATATACACAACGTCGAATTTGGCCCCGGCGCCCCCCAAGGGCAACACCGTCTTGGTCAGCCAGCTCTGCAGCTTGTCGCGCTGCTCGGGGTTGCGCACCTGCTCGTCGTTTTCGATGTCGTCGAGCACGGCCAGGTCCGGCCGGTACGGGCCGTGGCGCAGGCCGCGCAGCTTCTTCCCGCTGCCGGCGACCTGTACCTTGGCATTGTTGGCCGTGACGATGGTGCCCGCCTGCCACACGCGCCCCTGGCCGGTCGCCTCTGGATAGTCCATGCCCAAGCGCGGATTGAACTCCAGCTCCGCTTTTATCGCCTCCAGCATCGGGTACGCCTGGTCGATGCTGTCCATCACGATCACCGGGTAGCGCTTGCGGCCCGTGACAAGGCACCAGATCACGAAGAGCTGCGACACCAAGGTTGACTTGGCCTCGCCGCGGGGCGCGGCGATCGCATCGGTCTCGCTGTGTTCGCTGGTGACGATGGTCAGTAGGCGCTCGAACAAGTAGCGGTGCAGTGCGCTCTTGTGCGGGCTGCGCACGTAGTGCGGGAAATAGGTGCCGACAAAGAACTCGAAGTCTCCCCACGCACGTTTGCGCCGCTTTTGGCACTCGACGGGGTCCGGATCGAAGCCGGCCACCTCGGCTTCGATCCGCGCGCGGAACGATGCGGCCAGGTTGGCCAGGTCGGAGAGGAAGGATTTACGGGTGCTGGTGGTCATCGGCTGCGCGGTCCAGGCGCTCGATCTCAGCGAGGATGAGCGCGGCGGCCTTCACGAGGTCGCGGCGCGCCGTGGACGGCTTCCACCACGATCCGTCCCAAGGCCAATTTCGGGCGACCTCGCACCCGCATCCCGCAGCATTGAGCGCGTAGCACGCGGCAGCCGCTGCCATTTCGCCAGCGCCATGCTCATCGTCATGCTCCGGCGTCCAGCCCTCGACCTCGATCTGCCGACGGCGCTCCGCAAGTACGTCGCGCGCTGCGTTGGTCTCGGTTCCCGCAGAGGCAATCAAATCGCGAACATACTCAACGATGTCCGCACGATTTGCCTCGAGCACGCCGGGCAAGCTCCCGAAGCGATGACCCGGAGTATTTTCGATGTGATACGCGGACTGGCAGGCCGCCACCCAGTCGAGCAGCTCCGGCTCCCAGCCTGCTTGCTTCGTTTCCATATGTCGCTCCTCGTGGTTACCCGTAGGCACGGGCGATCTCATCGCCGAAGCTCTCCAGCTGCTCGACGAACTCCCCGGCCAGCGCCGGCCGCCGTTTGGCGATGAATTCGCCGAAGCGCTGGATCACATCCATCGCAACGGCCAGCCTGTCCGTCTCGGGCATCAGCCGGCGGTTGCTCACCATCAGCTTCGCGAAGCTGTCCGACAAGCTCGCCAGCAGCTTGGCCCGCTCGGCAGGCGGCAGATCGGTGTCGGCCTGCAGCGCAGTTGTCGTCGCCTGCACCTGCTGGATGAACGCGGCCATCGTCTGGCGGGCGATCTCTTCGATGCCGCCGCCGGCCAACAGCTGCGCTGCCTGGGCCTTGTCCCAGTCGTCACCGGCACGGCGCGCCTCGCCCTTCCACCGCCTGGCGGTGGGTACCGGCACCTGGTGCAGCGCGGCCGACGCCTCGAGCGTGAGCTGGTCAAACACAAAGCTCGCGCGCACGGCGCGGCGGGTGTCGTCGCTGTGGGCCATCACGCCGCCCCAGGCATGGCGCTGCGGTCGAGCACCACGTCGCGCCCGCGTTCGGTCAGCATCGCCGCATCGCCGCTGCCCACCACCAGGCCCACATCGGCAAGCCAGATCAGGTCCGCGCGCACGCGGTCGACCGTGGCCACTTGGCCATGCACCGCCTCGAGCTCGTCGCGCAGCCGCCGCGCCGTCATCGACTGGCCCGGCGCAAAATAGAGCAGGCTCAGAATGCCCTGCCGGCGGATGCGCTCGGCCTCACGCTGGGCGATCGTGCTCATTGCAGCCCCCGCTCGGTAATGCGCGCCATCAAGGTGCGCAGGTTGTCGCTGATGCCCCGCAGCGTGCCCTTCACCTCGGCCAGGTCGGTGGCCGAGGCGTTGATGCGGGCGTAGATCTTCTCCAGGTCCTCATCGGTGGGCACACGGGCAAGCTCGGCATCGAGCCGGCTGAGCCGGCCGGCGTGTCCCTCGAGCGTCTGCTCGATATGCTCCAGGCGCTGGGTGATGTCGGCCTGGCGCGCCTGGCTGTCCTGCCGGTGCGCGGCCAACTGGTCGCGCAGCAGGTTGCCGTACTGCTGCAGCAGGCTGCGCCCGGCCGCCCACAGCACCCCGCCGATTCCAGACAGCACGCCGGCCAGCACGAGCACGGTGAGATAGTTGATTTCGATGATCACGGGGCAGGGTCCTCTTTGGTGTGCCAATCGATCAGGGCGTTGAGGCGGCGGGCGCACTCGGCATACTGCGCGCCGGCTCCGAGCGCCCAGCCGGTGACGTCGGCATCGGTGGCAACGCGGCCGGCATCGGCGCCAGCAGTGCCGCCGGCGGGCTGGGGCACGTGCATTGATAAACCGGGGGCACCGTCGAGCAGGCGCAGAGCAGGCTCGCCGAGGCAAGCGCGGCCATCGGTAACGGTTTGAACATGGCGGGTGCGCTCCTGTGTAAGTTGGTGGGCGGTCTCGCGCGCAGTGGCCAGTTCGCGCGTCAGTGCGTCGCCGCGCTGCTGCGCCTGGTACAACGCCAGGCTGGCGCCCTCCGCGGCGGCAAACAGCGCCTGCGCATGCGCGGTGCGCAGTTCGGCCGTGCCGGCGGCGCCCATGCGGTAGCCCACGCGGCCCGCAGCCAGCGCTAGCAGCAGCGCCGCGCCCGTCAGGACGGTCGCAATACCAAACGGGCGCGCCATCGTGCTCACACCGGGGCTCACTGCGGGTAGCCCTCCATGCACAGCGTGTATTCGGCCTGGCGGGTGCGCCACACGCCACCGCAGAAGCGGCTGTGCTCGGGCAGCGAGCAGTCGCGCCCCTGCACGCGGCGGAAGTCGAGCAGCGTGCGGCACATCTCGGCGTACTCGCCGCGCCTCGCCTTGCCGGGCATGCTCGACCGGCACACCGCCGCCGGGCCCACGTTGTAGGCCAGCTTCACCACCGCGTCCCACTCCCACTGGTGCAGCGTGGCGCCGTCGAAGCAGCGCCGCAGCGCGGGCTCGTCGCGGCCAATGTGGGCCACCGTCAGGCGCACCGCAGCCGGCGGCGTGATGCGGTCGCCCGGCTGCACTGCGGTGCCGTCCGCGCGTACCGTCGAGCCAAAGCCGTAGGTCCAGCGGTCGCCGGGCACCGGCTGTATCGCGTGCCCCGTGTAGCTCTCGTAGCCCACCAGCCCGCCGAGCCCGGCCGCACTCAGCATCAGTGCGCCCACCGCAACGCGCCCGGGCCTCATGCCGCCCGCCAGCGCGCAGGGTGGAAGCGGCAACCAAAACGCACCGCGGGCGACACATAGTGGCCCGTCGCATGGTGCGCGCAGCGCCCGAACCCGGACACCGCCACCAGCCGGTCCGCAGCGGGGCGACTGAAGCGCGCGCAGCTTGCGCAGTGGGCGGGGTGTGCAGTTGGGGCAGCCATGCCGCCATACTGCGTTTTGCGCGCAATTCGATCAGGGTGCGGGGCTGCACCCGCAGTAAAGACAAAGCCCCGCACGGGGCGGGGCTCGGGGGGTGGGGCGGAGTGGGCGGGTCAGGCCGGCGCCGCCTCGGGCGGGTTTTCGGCCTGCGCGGCGCCGATCAGCGCCAGCAGCTCGATGGTGTCGAGCAGGTCATAGACGATCTCGTGCCGGCGCTCTGCCGAGGCGGGCACGCAGCCATCCTGCAGCGCGGTGGCGGCCTCGGCCAGCGAGCGGATGCGGCTGAAGGCGTTGAGGGCGGCAAGGTCCAGGTGGCGCATCATGGCTCAGCCCTCCAGCCCGAGCTCGCCCTGCGCACCCTGCTGCGGGGCGCGGCCGTGGCGGTCGCGGTGCACGATCTGGCGGATGTGGTTGAGCGTCTTGCCGGTGCGCCGGGCAATCTCGTCGCGCGGCACGCCCGCAGCCTCCAGCGT
Source organism: Thauera mechernichensis (assembly GCF_029588855.1). NCBI lineage: Bacteria > Pseudomonadati > Pseudomonadota > Betaproteobacteria > Rhodocyclales > Zoogloeaceae > Thauera > Thauera mechernichensis. The sequence goes on from NZ_JARQZE010000001.1 coordinate 150,963, forward strand.
CAGCACCAGCGCCTTGGCCTCTTGCGCGGCCTGGCGCTTGTGGATGCCGGCCAGCGTGGTCAGCGCGCGCACGTGGCCGCGGCGGGCGCCGTCGAGCTGGCCGTACAGGGCCAGGATCATGTTGTTCTGGGTGCGCAGCTCGTCGCGCAGCGCGCCCAGCTCCTGCGCCATGGCCAGCTGCGCGGCGCCCTCGCGCACATAGCCGCCGGTGCGGCGGATGCTGGGCAGGACTTCGGCGGTGATCCATTCCATGAAGGGCTCGGCCTCGGGCTTCTCGCTCCGCAGCACGCCGCGGTACAGCCCCGCCTCGTCGACGACTCGCATCTCCTGCACTCCGCTGGGGGTACTCACCTGGCGAGTACCCCGGTGCGACTCAGGGACCTGGCGGAGAAAGTTCGCCGCATCACGATATCCGAGGGCGCGGGCTACGTCTTTCGCCACGGCCACGAACGATAGGCCATCGTCCGTAGGGAAGACGCGTAGGGAATGGGTGTGAAACTGAAATACAGAGAGGGATTGGTGAGACATGGCTTCGGTTTCCTTATCAGGGAAGTCGCCCCAAAACGGAGGGGCGGCCGGGCGCTGATAACCTGCCGAAGACAGGCGGACTAATTCCCCTGACGGGTGTTTTATTCGTCGCACGCCCGGCCATAGGAAACCTATGGGCGTAAAAAAGCCACGCTTTCGGGCGCAGAGACCGCTTCGGTTAAGGTGTTATCAGCACCGGAGCGGAGTTTGCGCCCGATTTGGCACCAGTGTCAATTCAGCAGCGCGGCGTTGATCTTCAGCAGCCGCGTGCCATCGGGGCTGGTGTAGCAGATCACCGGCTTGGCGCCCACATAGCCCCCCATACGGTTCTTGGCGTTGACGCGCACCAGGTAGGTGCGGGCGGGAATCTTGGCGCCTTCGTAGTCCAGTACATCCATGGTGCCACCCGATGTGGACTCGACGATGGCGCTCGATGGGTCGTAAAGCCCGGAAAGGCTAGGTATGGCCTGGGCCTCGCACAGCTGCCGGCCACGGTCGATCGGCGCACCGCCCAGCCCGTGCGTGGCCTGCTGCGGCACACCGAGGCCGCGCATGGGCTTGGCGTCGGGTGCGCATGGCCTGTCGGCAAACACCGTTTTGCCGTCTTCAACACACTTGTACACCTGCGCGTGCGCGGCCGATGCCGCCAGCAGCCCGGCGGCGAGGAGGATGTGGCGTTTCATGCGGTTCTCCCTGTCATGCAAAAACATGATTCTGCCATTGCCGGGCGGGCGCGGCCTGCGCCGTATGCCCTCAGAACAGCCCCATCTGCCCGCGCAGGTCGGCCTGGCGCGGCGTCTCGGCGGTCGGCTCGTCGGCCTCCTTGAGCACGCTATACACCTGGCGGCGAGACAGCCCGAAGTCGACGCACAGGGCCTCCACGGGCGCGCCCGCGTCAAAGCTCGCGCGCACCGCACGATTGCGCGCGCGGCGCAGGGCCGCCCGGCAGTTGGGCACTTCGAAGGCGGTGCCGGCAATGATCTCGTAGAGCTTTTCTGCGTTGCGCTCGCCCACCAGTTCGGCCACGCGGGCAAAGCGGGCGTCGGCGCGCGCAGACCAGTGCGGACCGCGCATCGGGCTGTAGATGCGCGCGCCCGGCATCTCGCGGATCAGCGCCATGGCGCCGCGCCAGCCCACCCAGCGCACCAGGTCGCGCACGCTGGCGGGCAGGTCGGTCTCGAGGATGGCGAGCGAGGTCCGGCTCATCAGGGCACCCGCTTGGACAGCTCGTGGCGCAGCGTGGTGGCCAGCGCCGCGACCACCTTCTTCAGGTCATCGGTATCGCAAAAATCCAGGCTGGAACGCTTGCACACCCGCCGCGCCACGCCGTCGGCGTAGGACAGGGGCTTTACGGTGCCGGTGACGCGGTGCAGCTCGGCCAGCAACGCGTCGACCTTGCTCAGCAGGGGGGCGCGCTCGGCGCTGGGGGTTACCCGCCGGCGCCCGGCATAGCCCTCGCGGCCGCGGTTGAGGTGGTCGAGGATGGCGTTGAGCTCGGCCAGGCTGCATTGAGACAGGCTCGCGCAGCGCCCGCCCGTCAGCTCGCGCACCATGCGCCCGCGCTCGGCCGCATCGCGCAGGTCGAGCCCGGCCTTGCCAGCGGCCGCAAATATGGCGCGCTTGCGCAGGGCGATGCGCTGTGCGGCGGTGGGGGCGGTGGGGGGCATGACGTCACTCCTCATCAATGGGCATGAGCCACAGCAGCGCGGCGTGCAGCAGGTCGGCGAGGTGTTCGGCGAGGCGTTGCAGCATCATCGGCTCCTGGGCGTGGGGTTACTCGGCTTGATGGAGGGGCCCGCAGTAACGGCGCAGCCCCTCGGGCAAGACGGGTTACGGATTGATCCAGTCTTCCAGCGCCTTACCGGCCACGAACTTGACCGCCATGCGCTCGGGGATCTGGATCGCCTCGCCGGTGGCCGGGTTGCGGCCGGTGCGCGCGGCGCGCAGGGTGGTCTTCAGCTTGCCCAGCCCGGGCAGCGTGACATCGGCGTCGATGCCGGCGTCTGCGCCTGCAAAGTGCTGGGCGACCACGCGGCCGGCGGACTCGAGGACCGATTCGACGACGACCTTCTGCAGGTTGATGTCGGCGGCGATGGCGGCGATCAGTTGTGCTTTGTTCATGCTGCGATGCTCCATTGGTTGTGAGGGGTTGCCGGTTCCCGGCGCCCTTTCGGGTTTCCCCAAGGCGGGCCTTTGCTGTATCCGTGCCGGCTGGTTCCGTTATGTGCCCGACGGTTTCCTGCGGTCATGCCTACGCTAGGTCGTACGGTCCTGCCAGGCGAGCGGCTGCTGTCGCGCATCCAGGCTGTGCAGGGTTGTGCCGTGGTCGTCGGCGATCTTGAAGCTCACCGCGCAGTTGGCGGCCAGGCACAGCTGGAGGGCGGCGTCTTTGATGTTCGCGACCTGCGCGCTGTTGAGGCTGCAGACGTTGGCCCAGCTGCCGCGGCTGTTGGCCTTGAGCTGCAGCGTGGAGGGGGTAGCGGCCGTATTCATTCGTCGGCTTCTTCGACGAGCGCGATAGCTGCCGCGATCTCGCTTCCGGCGCGGCTGACGCTCTCGGCGATCGCGTAAAGGCCGAGCAGGCAGGCGGCGCCGAGGATGACAGCTTCGAGAATCAGGCTGTCCATCACGCCACCTCCGGGATGCATTCGCGCTTGATCTCGTAGCCGAACGCATCCTCCTGCTTCAGCGAGGCGCCCACGGCATGCAGGGTCTCGAGCGGGAGGCCGCGCATGGCCTCCTTGTTCGGGGACTCCTTCACCAGCAGGCAGTCACGCAAGTTGAGGTCCTTGAGCGCTTGTACGGTGTCGGCCACGCGCTTGATGACGACGCTGGTCGAGAGGCGGAATCCCACAGTCCCGAACGTGAGGTCTCGCGTCTTGGCCTTGATGAACTCGGCGCGGTTGGACTCGGCGTACTCTTTGATCGCCATCTCAAGGCCCAGCTTCTTGTTCTGCAGCGGCTCCGCGGCGGCCTTGGTTTTCGTCTTGATGAGGTCGATGCTTTCTTGCTGTGCGGTTTCGAGCAGGGCGAGCTCGCGATCGATGCGGCCGATCTCAGCGAGGCAGCGGTCGACTTCGTCCCAGGATTCGAGGGCGGTGCCGGATAGGCGTTTGCGGGCCATGTCAGTGGTCTCCAGTGGTTGCGGGGGTGGTGTTGGCCTCGCGCATGGCGGCCAGCGCAGCCCGCCCGAGGTCGGTGATGTAGTACGTGGCCGCGCGCCCCATGCCCACTGGGGTATTCGTTCGGCTGGGCAGGGCTCGGCCCAGCCAGCGCCGGTCGTACATGTCCACTGCCAGGCTGGCGACCGCGTTATGGCTGATGTCGGGGTTTGTCCCCGGCACGGGCGCAGAGGCGATTGCGTCGCGCAGCTGGCGCACGGTGCGCGAGCCGCGCGCGGCCAGTTCGGCGAGCATGCATTGGCGGTGCAGCGCGCCTTGGCGCTGGGGTACCGATGAGCTGGGGCCAAATCGGGCGGCGCGGGAGAATGCGGCGCAGGCCTGTGCGCGGGCGGCCGCACTAGCGGCCTGTACCTGCTGCGCCAGCGTTGGGATCCCCTGGGTGGCGGTTGAGTGGATCATGCCGCCACCTCGCATGCATGCGGCACGCCGAGCAGACGGGCGAGCCGGGCTACATCTGCGGGGGCGATCTGCAGCAGCTCGTCGCCGTCGTAGATGGATAAGCCCCCGTCGTCCCACAAGGCGAAGCTGATGCGCGCGGGGTTGGTCTGCGGCGGAGTAGGCGGCGCGGGGTCATCGGGTTCCATGTCGCCGAGGGCGTTGGATACGGAGGCCAGGAAATCGGCGACGCTGGAGAGATCTGCGGGCTCGAGGGTTTGGGCCGGGAGCACCTCGGGTTCCGGCTCGGCGCCCGGCGCTGTGTCGGCGGCCGCGAACGGCTCGCCGGCGGCGACCTCTGCGGTTGGCTGCTCTGCAGCCGGGTCGTAGGCGCGGTGGCCATGGTCTTTCGGCAACTTGCCGAGCGCGACGCGCTGACCGCCGAGCATGCTCTTGATCAGGTGGCGCACGCCTTCGACGCCGATGTCGAGCTCGGCGGCGATCGCCTTCAGGGGCAGCCCTTCGGCGAGGGGGCGGCCGGCGACGAGGTCGGCGATCTTCTGGCGCCGTTGCTGGGTGGCGGTGGGCGATTGCTTCATTTCGATCTCCTGGGCAGCGCGGCGCGCTGCGATGGATTGCGGGAGGCGCTGTGCGGTGAATGTGCGCGTGGGCGAGAAGTGGCCGCGGGCGTTGAGCTCGTGCCACGAGTCCATACGAGCCCGGGCGCCGGTGGGCCAGATGGCGAGCCAGGGCTCGGGGTCGGCGCCGCGCTTGATGTGGGCGCAGTTGATCTGGCTCGTGCCCTTGAGGTGCTCGATGGCGGCCCAGTAGGCGGGCTCGTCGCCCCCGACAAGGGCGGCCACGTCGTCGGCACGCGCCGGGCGCTTGCTGTCGTGCCCGGCGATGCACTTGAGGATCTCGGCGGCGATGGTGAAGGTCATCACGGCTGCACCTCCTGCATGCGTGCCGCCGCCAGCACGGCGGACACCGCGTCCGGGTCGGGCTGGGCGCCGCAGGCAATGCGGGTGTGCTCGACCTGGTCGGCCAGCGACACAACTGCGGCGCGCAGCGTCTCGCGCTCTGTATCGCCCGCCTCCAGGGCGATGACCACGCCGAGGCCAAAGGCGCAGACCATGGGCAGGACGCGCTCGGCGGCGTCGTGCAGCCAGTCGAAAAAATCATTCATCTCGATTCCCCTCGAAGTGCGCGCAGCGGCGGCATGCGTGCCAGTGCGCCAGGCGGAACGGGTTGTGGGTCGGCGGCTCGCAGCGGGCCTGTTCGGCACACAAGGCGCGGGGCTCTTCACGGCCGGTGTGCGGGCAGGCCACTGAATCGAGCACGGTCAAGGCGGCGCGCAGCAACTGGTCGGGGTCGCCGTAGGTGCCGGATAGCAGCCGCGATACAGCCGGGCGCGAATAGCCCAGGCGCATCGCCACGGCCGCCTTGCTGCTGGTGCTAACCTCTTCTCGGATCAGCGAGAGCGCACGCGCACGCGCTTCGTGCGTGAGAGCAGTCAGACTCATGTCTCCTCCCAACTCGGCTCTTCGTGCCACACCACGCGCCCTTGGTTGGGGTCGAACACCACCTTCGTGCGTTGCACCATTGGCGCGCGCGGGCCGGTCTTCATCTCGTGGCGCAACGCGTAACGCGCCGCGATCGGCCTGCTGCCGAGCTTGGCCGGCGCAACCTCGTCCAGGTAGCCGGCGGCATGCAGCGCGCCGATGTAGGCCTTGGCCGTCTCCGGGAACACCGGGTGATCCGGCGTCGAGGCATAGGCCGCCAGCTCACGAAAGTCGAACGTCGGCAGGAAGTGGCGCATTGCGTTCCACATCGCCTCGTTGCCGCGCCCCTGTGTGACTGCGGTGCCGTCTCGGCGTAACCGGGGCGCTTCCAGGCCCACGTCCTTCACCAGCCAGTAACGGTGTGCCGCGCCGAATCGGAGCCGGTCCTCGCGCCGCAGAAAGCCGCCGGCCACCAGTGCCTTCATGTATTCGCTGATCAGCGGCAGGCCGACCTTGCTGGCTCGGGTGAGGTCGGTGGTGGTGAAGCCGCCCTCACGATCGGCCATCGTGCGGATGGCCTCCCACACCCGCTGGCGCGGGCTCTTGCCGCCGGTCATTTCGAGGTGCGCGGGCTTACGAGACACGGTGCCAGCCCTCCGCAACCAACCACACGACGGCCGAACTGTTGTCACGCACGGCATCGTCAATCTCAATGACGCCGCCAGCCTTAACGACCGCGGTTCCAATGCGCATTTCTTTTACCTTCGCAACCCCGAGGCATCGATCCGCCGTCTTGATCTCAACTTGCGCATCGGGCGGCATGCTTGAGAGCTTCTCGATGAGGTCTCTGGCCTTCATCACACCACCCCCTCGCTCTCGTCGGTGTAGATGCCGCGCCCGCCCCACTTGGCCAGCGTCATCTCGTCCTCACCGCTCACCAACGCCTCGTCGCGGATGCGCGCCAGGTTCACGCAGGTGTAGCGCACCGACCCATCGACGCGCGCGACGATCTCCGCCAATAGATCCGGCGCCACCTGCACGCCGGCCGCATACACGGTGGCGAGCTTGACCGCATCCGCCAGGCTCACCGCTGGGGCTTCCACCCACTGGTAAACACGGCTGTGCATCTGCTTCCAGCGCCGCAGGCCCACGCGCAGCTCGTCGGTGCCCACCAGCAGCACCGGCTTCTTGCTGCCCTCGTAGATGTCGCGCACCGTCTCGATCAGGCTGTCGCTGCGGATCAGGTAGTCCGCCTCGTCCAGGATCAGCGGGCGACCGCTCTTGGCCAGCTGCGCGGTGATCAGGTCGAGCAGATCGGCCGTGGTGGCCTTGTTCGGCGCCGCCACACCCATCTCCAGCAGCACCTTCTGCAGCACCACCTTCACGCTCCAAACCCGGCGCACCTGCACGTAGTACGCGCGGTACTGCGCCACCATGGCGCCGGCGGCCATGCTCTTGCCGCGGCCCGGCGGGCCATACAGCACGCCCATGCCGGCCACGTTGGCATGCCGCGTCATCAGCGCTTCCAGCGCCACGCTCACTAGGTCGAGCGAGGCGATCGGCACCACGCCGCCCGGCAGCGCCTTGTTCAAGGGTTCATTCATCTTCATAATCGGGACTCAAGCTCCGTTTGCGGTTCTGACGGGCACGACGGTTGCCGCCGTCGTGCCCGAGTTGTTTCCAGCCGTCTGGTGCCGGCGCATCAGCGCGCCGAACTCCGACGACTGCGGGTACATCCCCCACCATTTCTGCAACTTCGGTTCGTCGATCACCTCTCCCCTTTCTGCAATTGCGTTGATTTCCAGCCACTTGCGGAAGCGCAGCTCCGGCGTCTCCGGGATGTGCACCACCTTCTGTTCGGGCTCGGGCACGGGCTGCGGGTTGTCGCGCTCGGCGCGGCGCGCATCCAGGCGGCGCTGCAGCTCGGGCGCCAGAGGTGCCGCCTCGCGGCCATGGTCGATGCGCCGTGCAGCCTTGCCGGCCTCCTGCAGCCCTTCGCTGCGATGCGCCTCGGCGCCGCGCGCCGGCAGCGTGGCCAGCTTCCCGGCCTCTGCGGCCTTCCGGCGCAGCAGCTCGCCCACCATGCGATCGGGGTCCACCTTCGCCCCGGCACCCATGCGCTTCTTGTCTTCCTTCACGCGCTTGGCCTGGGCGTTGCGCACGTGTGCGGCCAGTTCCTTGCGGCTCACGCCCTTGCGCTCCGGGCAGATCGCCACGCAGATGAACTTGCCGTCCTGGTGCACCACCACGGCGCCGAAGTCCTCGGTCTCGCGCACCGTCACCTCGGTGCCTACTTCCACCAGGGAGAACAGCTCCGGCGCGGCGTACCAGCCCGAATCCACCGCGATGCCCTTCTTCTGCAGGGTGCGCACGCCCGCCAGCGGGGCCAGCAGCACGTCCAGCGCGCGCTCGTCCTCGATGCGGCGCACCTTTCCCGTCCAGGCCGCGGCGCGGGCAAACGGGGTTTCGTTCGTCTCGCCGTGCGGGCGCTGTTCATAGGTGCCCTGCAGCCAGTCATTGATGTGGCCCTGCAGGGTGCTGGGCGTCATGTCCAGCTCGACCACGGTGTCCTTCTGGAACAGGCGCTCGCTGAAGGCCCGGCGCGACTCGATCGCCTGGCGCTCGGCCACGTTGTGCCCGACGAAGTTCGGCAGCAGCTCCAGGATGCTGTGCAGCATCACGCCGATGCCGCGCTCGACATGCGGCTTCTGCCAGGGCGAGAAGGGCGCCGTCACCCGCTGCTTGATGCCCAGCGCCTCGAGCGCCATCTGGAACTCGCGCGCCTTGTAGTCCTGCCCGTTGTCGGTAACGATCTCTTCGGGCACGCCCCACGCCAGTAACGCCAGCCGCAGGCAGAACATGTGCGTCTGCGCTTTCGGCGTGCGGCTCAACACCACCAGCATCCGCCGGCTGTAGATGTCGATCACCACCGAGCAGGTGTAGCGCCGCTTCTGGTTCGTCTCGGGGTCGGTCAGCATCCAGTCGCTGGGCGTGGCGTCCATCTCCCAGCGCTGGTTCAGCCGCACCACGTCCTCGCTGGCGTTGCCCACCGCGCTCATGCAGCGGTTCTTCCACTCGTCCGGGCTGGTCAGCGCGGTCAGCAGCTCCGGGTGTTTCTCCTGCCAGTTCTTCAGGAAACGGTAGGTCGCGTCGTAGCTCGGTGCCTCGAACAGGATCTCACCCGTCTCGGGGTCCACCGCCGCACTGGCCAGCAGCGCGTGCAGGTCGTGGGGCATGATGTTCGGCCGCGCCTTGATCAGCGCCAGGGTGGTTTCATGCAACGTCGGCTGCTTGGTGAAGACGTTCACACCGCGCATCAGCGCGCCGTCCTGCTTGTCGATCAGTCCGGCTAACCCCTCCTTCTTGAACTTGGATTCCCAGCGCGCCAGCGATCGCCCGGAAATCTCTGGGAACGCCTCGCGCACCGCCTCGGTGATCTGCGGCAGCGGAGGCAGCGTGCCGGCGTTGTAGAGGCTGCAGAACACTTCCTGCCCGCGCTTGCGTTTGATCGGCTGGGCCTGCACGAACCACACCTCCCAACCCTGCACGATGCCCCACCGACCATCAAAGCGCTGTTGCTGCCCTTCGGTCAGGCTGGCCGCCAGCGCCTTCAGCGCCTGCTCGCCCTTTTGCCGGCGAATGCGCGCCTCTTCGGCCACGTCTGCGCGCACCTTCGCCACCACGGCGTGCTCGCGCAGGGCGCGTTCGCCGGCGGCGATGATCCCCTCGGCACGGTCGATCAGCTTGGCGATGCGGGGCGGGGGGGCGTATTCGCGGGCGACGCCACCCTTTCCGCCCTTGACCGGCACCTCGCGGAAGGACCAATCCTCGCGGTCAACGAGCTTGCGCCAGCCACGCTCGGACCCTGGCAGATCAGGCAGCCTGAGCTCGGCCAACTCGCGGCAGGCGTAGTGGGTCTTACGCATGATCGCCTCGCCCATTCAGCCACTGCAGCAGCGCTGCCGCCTTGCTCGCGGGCAGCGTCAATGTCAGCGTGACCTCAGTCTCGCGGTGCTTGCGCTTGGTCACACCGATGCACGCTGCCGGCTCACCGGCGATCAGTGCAGCGATGCGCGGAGGAGGGGCGTATTCGCGGCGAACGCCACCGCGGCCACGGCCTTTGCTTTCAATGCACGGCCACCCCTCACGAGAGACGGTGAGCCGCCAACCTTCATCTGTGGTTGGGCAATCAGGCAGCTTGAGCTCGGCCAACTCGCGGCAGGTGTAGTGGGTCTTACGCATCGCCCATCTCCCCCAGTGCGCTCTTGAGTGCGCGGATCTTCTTTCCCGCCTCGTCGCGCACCCGTTCGAGCTTGCCGATCTCGGCATCCAGCGCCGCCTTGCCCACCAGTACGCGGCAGCCGCGGCGGTCCGCCAGCCACTGCGTCAGCAAGTGGGTGTGGCACGCCACCTCCAGCACCGGCGCCAGGTAAAACGGCATGTTGTAGGCCTCACGGCTCTCCGCGCTCCAGGCGTCCAGCATGTACTTGGAAACGTCGCGGCCGGCCAGGCGGCTCATGCGTGCGGCCACATCCGTGCGATCGCAGCCTGCGCCGGCCAGCGCCTGACTCACCAGGTGAGCCACTTCCACCCCATAGCACTGGCTGCCCGGCGTCTGCTCCGCCGGCTGCGGCAACAGCGCAAACAGGTCGCCCGTGTGGATGTCGGCATGGCGTGCCATGGTCATCTCCTCATCCACCCTGCTCATGCGGTGGCGCGGCTGTCAGCGTCGCGGACATTGCGCCCCTTAGCTCTGCCGCTAGAATGTCCTGCAGTAACGCGGGTTTCCGTGTGTTCTGCAGGCGGCGGCAGGAGGGCCGCCGGGTGCCCCACGCTGGCCAGGGCAGCCCGGCGCCAGGGGTTGGCGGCAATGCATTCGGCGGTGTAGCGGCTGGGCCAGATCTGCGCGGGGTCCAGGCCGAGCGCATCGGCGATGAGGCGTTCGTTTTTCGGACTGCTGTTGTAGAGGGCGTGGCGCACCGCACGGCAATTCACGCCTTCGGCGCGCGCCAGGTCGGCAAAGGTGAGGCCTCGGCGGCGCAGCTCGGCGGGGATCGCGTGGCTATCCCAGTCCTTGATTTTTGGGGTCTTTGCGTTCATGTCTATTTCCTTGCGTTTGCGTGTATGTCGGAACTGTAAGGCCCTGTGTGGAACACGTCAACAAGGGAAATACTGTTCCCAGCTCTGCAACTCCACGCAGGGACTGATCTGCGCTACAGCCTCCGCAACTATTTTCTTTATAAACAGATGGATGGGAATGATATGAATAGCTCGGAACAGCCCGCATGCTCGGAACAACTAGGTTCCGAGCAAAAATGGTTTTCGTGTTCCGAGCTGTCGGCAATCAAGCTGCCTGGCGCCGCGCTCACGGATCGCGGCTGGCGCAAGGTTGTCGAGCGCGAGGGTTGGCAGTTCAGAGAAGTCCACGCAAAAGGGGGGAAGGCCGGCGTGAAGCGCGAATATGTGCCGCCGCCTGAGCTGCTCAAGCTGATCCGCCGCCACATGCGTGGTGAGGTCGTAACCGAAGAAGAAGTGAACCGCGCGCGGGCGATCAGGTCGGTGGCGTTCCGCAAAGCACCAGCAGGACTCGCGGACTACCAGCAAGCACCAGGGCGTGGTCAGCGCGTGGGGGCGCCAAACGTGATCGATGCCGACGAGCGCCACTCAGCCAGCGCAGCGCCCTCGCCTTCAGGCGTGGCGGGGCCCGCAGCCGCCGGCGCGCCCACGGTGGCGGCGACGGCAACCCCGGCGCCAGGGGCACGCACGGGCGCCGGCAGGCTCACCGACCCCACCGACGAAGACCGCCTGCAGATGCTCCTCGCCCTGCTGCGCACCATGGAGCACCACCTCAAGGCGCCCGTCAGCGCCGAGGTCGCGGCCCGCATGCTCGAGGTCGTCGAGGCCTGGCACGACTTCGCCGCCCGCCAGCCCGACATCCTCGCCCGCCTCGAGGCCGTCCGCGCCGCAGCCAACCTCTACCTGGTGCGGTGAACGCAAAAAGGGGGCGTGGACTTATCCACACCCCCTCTCATTCCCGCTCACCGCGCCGCCGTTCCGGTGCCAATTTCTGCGCAATCCTGCTCGGCGCTCGCGCGTTCCGCTCAAATTCCGCGCCAACTTGGCCAACCGCTCCCGTCGCCCCGAATCCCGCGCCACGCTTGCCCTTCAGCCTCGCCGCCTCACTTCTCCCCCGGTGCCAAAACGATCACCCCCCCACACCTGTCGTCGTAACCGCGAATAATCGACACGAAGGGCCGTGATGTCGAAGGCGTCGACACATCGGTCGGCGCCGACGCGAAAAGCCGTGTCGTAGACGTGACGATGGGGACCGAAGTCCCCACCGGCTTTTCTTTGGTAACAAGGCTCAAGCAGCCTCGGCATAGACCTTAAGCGGCCAGTGCGAAACGCTCATCGTTGGCGTTTATGGATTTGCGCGGATTACGTCCGTCGCCTCTCGGGTTGCCTGCTCACTTTTGCCCGCCCTGTCGAAACCAGTACACCCCCACCCAAACGCACTCCCGAATGCCCTTGGGTGGAGGTGAGGGGAATCGAACCCCTGTCCAGAACGCCTCCAGATTGCCGGGATTACAACCATGACCGTGATGGTACGCAGTTCGGCTCACGCATTCAATGCCTGAGCCCGCTCAACGCCTCACGCTTTTGTAAGCGGATGCCACACCCCGCCCGCAGCACGGCGGACGCGGGAAACACGGGCTCGCGGCCAAACCGCCGCTACGTCGCGCATCGGAAGCCTCACGCAACGCTGGGCCCGGAGGCCGGGAAGAGCGATAATGGCGGACTTCCGACAAAGCGGACACGATTCGATGAAGCGCGTAGATGACTTTCGCCTGCGACTGGGCGCCGATGAACTGGTACCGATCATGGTGGGCGGCATGGGCGTGGACATTTCCACAGCCGACCTCGCGCTCGAAACAGCCCGGCTAGGTGGCGTCGGTCACATTTCGGACGCGATGCTCCCGACCGTGTCCGATCGTCGCTACAACACCAAGTACGTCAAGAACAAGCTGCAGCAGTACAAGTTCAACGTTGCCAACGCCGACAAGTCGGTGGTGCAGTTCGATCTTGGCCTGATTGCCGAAGCCACCGCCACCCATGTCGCGCGCACCATGGAACGCAAGCGCGGACCTGGCATGGTGTTCATCAACTGCATGGAGAAGCTGACCATGAACGCGCCCAAGGACACCCTCCGGGTGCGCCTGCGCACGGCCATGGACCACGGCATCGACGGCATCACCCTGGCGGCTGGCCTGCATCTGGGGTCCTTTGCGCTGATCGAGGACCATCCCCGCTTCAAGGACGTCAAGCTCGGCATCATCGTCAGCTCGCTGCGCGCGCTGCAGCTGTTCCTGAAGAAGAGCGCACGCACTGGCCGCATGCCCGACTACGTAGTGGTCGAGGGGCCGCTCGCCGGCGGCCACCTCGGCTTTGGCATGGACTGGGCGCAATACGACCTTGCTGCCATCGTCGCCGAGATCACCGACTGGCTGCGCGAGCAGCAGCTCGACATCCCGCTGATCCCGGCCGGCGGCATCTTCACTGGCACGGACGCGGTGAATTTCCTCGAGGCCGGAGCGAGCGCGGTCCAGGTCGCGACTCGCTTCACCGTAACCAAGGAGTGCGGCCTGCCCGACGAGGTCAAGCAGGACTACTTCAAGGCCAAGGAAGACGAGATCGAGGTCAACCAGATCTCGCCCACCGGCTATCCGATGCGTATGCTCAAGAGTAGTCCGGCAATCGGCTCCGGGATCCGCCCCAACTGCGAGGCTTACGGCTACCTGCTCGACTCCAGCGGCAACTGCCAGTACATCGAGGCCTACAACCGCGAGGTGGCTGCTCACCCGGACGCGAAGAAGGTCAAGGTGTTCGACAAGACCTGTCTGTGCACCCACATGCGAAACTTCGACTGCTGGACCTGTGGTCATTACACCTACAGGCTCAAGGACACGTCCTCGCTGGACGACAATGGAGACTACCGCCTGCTCAGTGCCGAGCACGTCTTCAACGACTATCTCTACAGCACTGACAACAGGATCGCGCTGCCGGACTGAGCGTACGCGCGGGCAGTCGCCTCGACGATGCCCGCGGTGCGAACTAATTCCTCGGCGGGACGGCTGTGGAGACCAATACTGCCACCATGGACAGTCGCGAATCCGCTCCGATGAAAGTCGTCGTCGTCGACGACACGCCGCTCAACCTTGTGTTGATGGGCAAGCTCGTCGACCGTCTGCCGGGCACGCAGGCCCACACCTTCGAGCGCCCCATCGAGGCGCTGACCTGGTGCCTCGAGAACGAGGCCGACCTGATCATCGTCGACTACATGATGCCGGCGATGGACGGCGTGGAATTCATCCGCCGCATCCGCGCCAACCGCCGCGCCGACGACCTGCCGATCCTGATGGTCACCGCCAGCCACGAGCGCAGCGTGCGCTACGAAGCGCTCGAATGCGGCGCCAACGACTTTCTCACCAAGCCGATCGACGGGCACGAGTTCGAGCCTCGTGTGCGCAACATGCTCAAGTTGCGCGAGGCGCATCTTGCCACCCGCCAGCGCGCCGAGACCCTGGCAGAGGAGGTGCGCAAAGCCACTGCCGAAATCGTAGACCGCGAACGCGAGACGATCACCCGCCTGTCACGCGCCGCAGAGTTCCGCGACCCCGAAACCGGCGCCCACATCCAGCGCATGTCGCACTACTCAGCGCTCATTGCCGAGCGCCTTGGGCACGGCCACGCATTTGCCCAGGACCTGCTGATGGCAGCACCGATGCACGACGTCGGCAAACTGGGGATCCCCGACACGATCCTGCTCAAGCCGGGGCGGCTGACTACCGATGAATTCGAAGTCATGAAACGCCACCCGCAGATCGGCTACGACATTCTCAAGGAGTCGTCCTCCAGCATCTTGCGCCTGGGCGCCACCATCGCGCTCACTCACCACGAGAAGTTCGACGGCAGCGGCTACCCGCGAGGCCTTGCAGGCGACAGCATCCCCCTCGAAGGGCGCATCGTCGCGGTGGCCGACGTGTTCGACGCACTCACCTCGGAACGCCCCTACAAGCCCGCATGGCCGCTCGCACGAGCGATCGGCCTGTTGCGCGAGGGTCGCGGCAGCCATTTCGATCCCAATTGCGTCGACGTCTTCCTGCAGTCATGGGACGAAGTCCAGCTCATCCGCCAGCGCTTCCAGGACGAGCACGAAAGCGCAGCGGTTGCCTGACCCCCAGCGGGCCCGCAAGAGTCACTCACTCTCAGCTGCGGCGCTCGATCAGCTCGACCTTGTAGCCGTCCGGATCCTCGACGAAGGCGATGACCGTCGTGCCATGCTTCATCGGCCCTGCCTCGCGAACCACCTTGCCGCCGCGCGCACGAATGTCCTCACAGGCCTTGCGCGCATCTTCGACCTCGAGCGCGATGTGGCCATAGGCGTTGCCGAGCTCGTAGCGGTCTACGCCCCAGTTGTGCGTCAGCTCGAGCACCGCGCCGTCCATTTCGTCCTGATAGCCGACGAAGGCGAGCGTGAACTTTCCGTCCGGGTAGTCCTGTCGGCGCAGCAGGCGCATGCCGAGCACTTCGGTGTAGAAGGCAAGGGAGCGATCGAGATCGCCGACGCGCAGCATGGTGTGAAGGATTCGCATGGTTTGTTGTCCTTGTGCTTGGGTTGGGTTCAGTCTTCCTGCATGAGCGGCACCCCCACCGCCGGCGCCTCAGGACCGATGACGGGCAAGGTCGCCGCGGCCCGCCGCAATGCGGCACGCGCCTCGCGCCAGTCCGGATACAGCCGTTCGACGACCGCCCAGAAGCGCGGCGAATGGTTCATCTCGGCCAGGTGGGCCACCTCGTGGGCGACCACATAGTCGATCAGCTCGGGGACGAGGTGTATCAGTCGCCAATGCAGGCGGATGCCGGAGCGCTGGCTACAGCTCCCCCAGCGCGTGCGCGCATTGGACAGTCGCACCGCAGGCACGGCGTGGCCGAGCCTCAGGCAGTACTCCTCGACACGGGCACGATACCAGCCCAGCGCCCGTGCCTGAAGGGCTCGCAGAAGTGCCTTCTGGGTACTGCTGCAGGCGGCCGGCAGCAAAAGCTCCTCGCCACCGCCCTCGCCCACACGCCAGCGCACGCCCCGCCCCGCCACGAGCCGCAAGGTCAGCGGCTTGCCGAGGACGGGAAGTTGCACCCCGTCTGCGATCTCGATGCGCACTTGGGCTGGTGCACCGGCATGCGCCCGCAGCCGGTCGAGCAACCAGCGGCCATGGCCGCGCACGAAGCGCTCGACCTCGCCCAGGGGCATCTGCAATGGCACGGCAACACGCGCACCACGGTGGTCGACCTGCAGCGCCATCGAACGTCGCGCGGAACGTCGCAGCACGAGGGCCACCGGTGTGCCATCGATGACCAGGTGGTAGGCCTGGTGCTGCGACGAAGGCGCCGCGACCGCCGCCAATGCCCCGCTCAAGCCTTGTCTTCCCACTCCACGCCACGCGCATCGAGATCGGCCCTGATGCAGGCCATCGCCTCGGCCACGCGTGCCGCCGTGCCCTTCATGCCGAGCTCGATCGATCGCCGCTGACCCTCGGAGGCGATCGTCGGCAGGCTGAACAGCGTCGCATCGGGGAAGTCCGCGGTGATCCTGCGCATCAGGCCGATGAGCTGGCCCTCATAGGCATCCCACACGGTGACGGCCGCCTCGACATAGTCCTCGGCGTGATGCAGGTGGCCATAGTGCGTGTCCAGCACCCACTCGACCATCGGCCAGGCCATCACCGGAAAGCCCGGAGCGAAGTAATGGCGGCGGATCGAGAACCCGGGAATACGGTTGAAGCTGTTGGGGATGATGTCGCTTCCCACGGGGTACACACCCATCTGCAGACGCTCGGCGGTGATCTCGTCACCGAAGCGGGCGCGAATCTCGCGCTCTGCCTCGGGATGGAGGGCGAGATCCAGCCCGAGCGCCGCAGCGGCGGCCTCCCGCGTGCGGTCGTCCGGCGTGGCGCCGATGCCGCCGAAGCTGAAAACCACATCGCCGGTGGCGAAGGTCTGGCGCAGGGTGTCGACAAGGCGATCGAGGTCATCTCCCGCGTAACGTGCCCACGACAGCTTGAGCCCGCGCGCGCCGAGCAGTTCGATGAGCTTGGCGAGGTGCTTGTCGCTGCGGCGCCCCGACAGGATCTCGTCACCGATGATGAGTGCGCCAAAGTTCATGACAGCTCCCGCGAACCGGATCCCCGAGCAACTGGCTCGGCATCGAGCACGGTCACGCCGTGCTGCAGCCGATGCTTACGCAGGGTTTCCAGCATGTAATGGACAAAGGCAAGGCCGGCAAAGGCCGGCGCCACCAGGTTGATCACCGGCACATAGGCCAGCAGCGCACTGCCGCCGCCCACCAGCAGCATCTGCGGCCGCCAGTCGGTGCGCAGGCGCTGCATCTCGTCACGGTCGGCATGCAGCATGAGAGCGTCGTAGCCAAACGCACGCTGGTTGAGCCAGCCGGTCAGCACCACCGAGGCGAGCAGGCCGACACCGGGGATCAGCCAGAACGGCAAGGAGACGATCAAGGCCACGAGAAAGAGCACCCCGGCGACGATCGAGTTCCAGGCGCTGCCAAGGTTCGAGCCGCCACGACGCTGCTCGATGTCCGCATAGTCGCTGCGGCCGATGCGCTCGAGCATCAGCGGCAGCGCAATCGTGGCCACCAGCAGCGCCGCTGTCACGTAAATCAGGGGTACGAGGAGCAGCGCAACCGCAAACTTGATCAGGACCAGCATCACCGCCGCCGCTGCCTCGGATGCCGACAGCCAGCTACCGACGAAGGCCCAGCCGCTGACCCAGCCGAACACGCCCTCGGTAACCGGCGTCCACAGCAGCACCGCAAGTACGGACCACAGCACCGTCGCCAGCACGCCCGGCCATACCAGGTGCCAGAAGATGTCCCGCCTCAGCAGGCTGCGGCCAGCGCGGCCGAAGGCAAGCACGATGTCCTTCATGGCGCCTCCACTCAGCGCGGCAGCCCCGGGAAGCCGCCGGGCATCATGCCCTTCATGGCTCGCATCATCTTGCCCATGCCGCCCTTGGAGAACTGCTTCATCACCTTCTGCGTCTGTTCGAACTGGTTGAGCAGGCGGTTGACCTCCTGCACCGTCACACCCGCACCCGCGGCGATGCGACGCTTGCGGCTGGCCTTGAGCAGTTCGGGCTTGCTGCGTTCGAGCGGCGTCATCGAGTTGATGATGCCTTCGATGCGGCTGATCGCCTTTTCCTCTGCACCGCCCTGAAGCTTGTCGGCGGCCGCCGCAAACTGCGCGGGCAGCTTGTCCATCATCGAAGCCAGGCCACCCATCTTGCGCATCTGGGCGATCTGTTCCTTGAAGTCGTTGAGGTCGAAGCCCTTCCCGGTCTTGAGCTTTTGCGCGAAAGCACGGGCCTTTTCCTCGTCGACCCCGCGCCGGGCTTCCTCGACCAGCCCGAGAATGTCGCCCATGCCGAGGATACGGCTGGCCATACGGTCGGGGTGGAAGGGCTCGAGCCCGGAAAGCTTCTCGCCGACACCAGCGAACTTGAGCGGCTTGCCGGTGACGTGGCGCACCGACAGGGCTGCACCGCCGCGCGAATCGCCATCGAGCTTGGTGAGCACGACGCCGGTAAGGGGCAAGGCCTCGTTGAAGGCACGCGCGGTATTGACGGCATCCTGGCCCAGCATGGCGTCGACCACGAACAAGGTCTCGATCGGCGTCACCGCCGCATGCAAGGCCTTGATCTCGGCCATCATCGCCTCATCGACCGCCAGCCGGCCCGCGGTGTCGACGAGGAGGACGTCCATGTGGTGCTTCCGCGCGTGATCGAGCGCGGCAAGCGCAATATCCACCGGCTTCTGCTCGACCGAAGACGGGAAGAAGCCCACGCCGGCCTGCGCGGCCACGGTCTTCAGCTGCTCGATGGCCGCCGGTCGATAGACGTCCGCCGACACCACCAGCACCTTCTTCTTGTGCTCTTCGTGCAACAGCTTGGCAAGCTTGCCGGTGGTTGTGGTCTTGCCTGCGCCCTGCAGGCCGGCCATCAGCACCACGGCTGGCGGCTGGGTCGACAGGTTCAGGCCCTCGTGGGCCCCGCCCATCAGCGCCTTCAGTTCGTCGTGGACCACGCCCACCAGCGCCTGGCCGGGCGTCAGCGAACCGACGACCTCCTGGCCGACGGCCTTTTCCTTGACGCGGGCGACGAAATCCTTGACCACGGGAAGTGCGACGTCGGCCTCGAGCAGGGCCATGCGCACCTCGCGCATCGCGTCCTGGATGTTGTCTTCGGTCAGGCGGGCCTGGCCGCGCAGCGTCTTGACGACTTTGGACAGGCGTTGAGTGAGATTGTCGAGCATTCTGGGGCAGGCCTTGGGCGCGTGACTTGGAGTAAACTGCAGCTACGTATGCGCACAATTCTACTTCATCTGCTTCCCGCCTCGCTTTATGCCGGCATCGGCGTCCTGTTCTGGCGCCAGTGCATGCTCGGCAAAGCCACCCCCGGCACCCGTCGCGAATGCATGAGCGGCCGAGAACGCGGCCTGCTGCTGCTCGCGCTGCTCGCACACGGCTTCGCCCTGCATGTCGGGATCTTCCCGGGCAACGAGATGCGTTTCGGTTTCGGTGTCGCACTATCGCTGATGGTGTGGCTGGCCGTCTGCTTCTACTGGGTCGAGACCTTGTACACGCGACTCGACGGGCTCCACGCCGTGGTCATGCCGGCGGGCGCGGTGGCCAGCCTGGTGCCGCTAGTCTTCCCCGGCGAGCACGTGCTCACCAACGCGGCATCGCCAGCATTCCGCGCACACTTCGTCGTCGCCATGCTGGCCTACAGCCTGTTTACCCTTGCAGCCTTGCACGCGATGCTGATGGCGGTCGCCGGCCGCCAGTTGCACAACGCACGCTTCAGCCGCCTGCTGTCGGGCTTGCCGCCGCTGCTCACGATGGAGGCCCTGCTGTTCAGGCTCATCAGCATCGCTTTCGTGCTGCTGACGCTGACGCTGGCGAGCGGCGTATTGTTCTCCGAGTCCCTGTTCGGCCAGGCCCTGCGCGTGGATCACAAGACCATCTTCGCGTTCATCTCCTGGCTGCTGTTCGGCAGCCTGCTGGTCGGCCGCCGGCTGTGGGGCTGGCGTGGCCGGATCGCGCTGCGGTGGACGCTCGCCGGCTTCGTGGCCCTCATGCTGGCCTACGTCGGCAGCCGCTTCGTGATCGAGGTCGTACTCAAGAGCCCGTACTGAGCGTCAAGGTCGGCCCCAGGTTGACAGCGTCCTAGCCGGCACCAATACTCGGACGCTTTCCACTCCCTTACCGCTCCGTGTCGGATCTCACCCTGACGTTGCAGGCCGCAGCCCTGGTCGTGCTGCTCGTTCTCTCCGGCTGCTTCTCGATGTCCGAGACGGTCATGATGGCAGCCAACCGCTACCGGCTGCGCTCCCTGGCCAGCCAGGGCAACACCGGCGCCACGCTGGCGCTTGACCTGCTGGCGAAAACGGACCGCCTGCTAGGCGTCATCCTGCTGTTCAACAACCTGGTGAACACCGCCGCCGCAACACTGGTGAGCGTGATCACGCTCGAGTTGTTCGGCAACGAGCGCTGGGCGCTCGGCGTCGCCACCCTGCTCGTCACCTTCGCCATCCTCGTCTTCGCGGAGATCACGCCCAAGGTCATTGGTGCAACCTACGCCGATCGCCTCGCACCCATCGTGGCCTACCCGCTCGCCGGCCTGCTGCGCGCGTTCTATTTCGTGGTGTGGTTCGTCAACCTGTTCTCCCGCGGTCTGCTATGGACGATCCGCCTGCAGCCCAAGGAAGGCGACAACGGTGCGTTATCAATCGATGAACTGCGCGCCATGGTCATCGACTCCGGCCAGTACATACCGCACAAGCACCGCAGCATGCTGGTTAACCTGTTCGACCTCGAGAACATCACGGTCGAGGACGTGATGACGCCGCGCGGCGCCATCGAGGCGATCGACCTCACCGACCCGGAGGAACAGCTCCGCCGCCAGATTGCCACCAGCTTCCACACCCGCCTCGCGGTGTACGACGGTGACAGCGAGCACGTGATCGGCGTACTCCACCAGCGCCGGTTGCTCAGCGACACACTCCAGGACACCTTCTCGGTGGAGCGCATCCGCGAGCTGCTCACCCGCCCCTACTTCGTTCCCGCCGACACCCCACTCTATTCACAGATCCAGTTCTTCCAGGAAAACCAGCAGCGCCTGGCCTTCGTTGTCGATGAGTATGGCGAGATCCTCGGCCTGATCACCCTGGAGGACATCATCGAGGAACTCATCGGCAAATTCACCACCAGCATCCCTGATGCCGGCAACCGCATGGCCTGGAGCGAGGAAGGCAACGTGCTGGTGGACGGCTCGGCGAACCTGCGCGAGCTCAACCGCCGCCTCGACCTGGCGCTGCCCACTGACGGTCCCAAGACACTCAACGGGCTGATCATCGAGTACCTTCAGGACATCCCGGAAGCCGGCGTATCGATGAAGATTGCCGACACGCCGATCGAGGTCGTGCAGACCCAGGACCGCATGATCCGCACGGCGCGACTGTTCCGCCCCCTCGCTCCGACACAGGCAGAAAGGAGCGGACCATGACGCTCGACACCTCGCAAACCTTTACAAGGGCGGGTGCGCGGTGCAACATCCGCCGCACTCCGGACAAGAGCATGGCATGGCGGCAGCGACAAAACCGACCCTGAGCGGGTTCGCCAGGGCACTGATACAGCACGGACATCTGCAGGAAGCAGATGCGCAGACCTGTTCCTCCCATGCCAACGAGGGCAGCAACGCGTTCATCCTCGAGGTCGCCAGCCGCGGCCTGATGAAGTGCGCCGACATGGCGCGTTTTGCGGCCGAGACCTTCGGTTACCCCCTGCTCGACATCGCAGCGGTCGACGCCTCCTCATACGCACGTGACGCAGTCGATCGCAAGCTGATACAGAAGCACCAGATCGCACCTCTGGCCAAACGCCAGAATCGCCTCACGCTGGCTACCGCCGATCCGTCGAACATGCGGGCGCTTGACGAGATCCGCTTCCAGACCGGAATGCAGCTCGACCTCGTGATCGCCGAGGCCGACAAGCTCAAGCGCGTCATCGATGCGCTGGTCGAATCCGCGGCGGACACGCTGCGCGACCTCACGGGTGAAGCCTTCGACATGGACCTGCTGCAGCAGGACACGCCCGCGCAGCAGCAGCGCGACGAGGACGAGGCCTCAGAGGTCGATGACGCCCCCGTCGTCAAGTTCATCCAGAAGGTCCTGATCGACGCAATCAACGAGGGTGCCTCCGACATCCACTTCGAGCCCTACGAGAAGTTCTATCGCATCCGCGTACGCACCGATGGCATCCTGCGCGACATCGCCCAGCCGCCATTGGTACTCAAGGAGAAGATCGCTGCCCGCATCAAGGTGATCTCGCGCCTCGACATCTCCGAGCGACGCGTCCCCCAGGACGGCCGCATGAAGCTGGTTTTGTCAAAGAACAAGGCCATCGACTTTCGCGTATCGACCCTGCCGACACTGCATGGCGAGAAGATCGTCATGCGCATCCTCGACCCGAGCTCGGCGATGCTCGGCATCGATGCGCTCGGCTACGAGCCCGACCAGCGCAAGGCGCTGCTCGCAGCGGTCGAACGCCCCTACGGCATGATCCTCGTCACCGGCCCGACGGGCTCGGGCAAGACCGTGTCGCTCTACACCTGCCTCAACCTGCTCAACAAGCCGGGCGTGAATATCTCCACGGCAGAGGACCCGGCCGAAATCAACCTGCCCGGCATCAACCAGGTCAACGTCAACGAGAAGGCGGGGCTCACCTTTTCGGTCGCACTCAGGGCCTTCCTGCGCCAGGATCCCGATATCATCATGGTCGGTGAAATTCGCGACCTCGAGACCGCGGAGATCTCGATCAAGGCGGCGCAGACCGGCCACCTGGTGATGTCGACCCTGCACACGAACGACGCCCCCACCACGCTCGAGCGACTCAAGAACATGGGCGTGGCGCCGTTCAACATTGCATCGTCGGTGATCCTCATCACGGCACAGCGCCTCGCGCGCCGGCTATGCTCGTGCAAGAAGGCCGCGGACATTCCCTTCGAGGCGCTCATCGAGGCGGGATTCAGCGCCGAGGAACTGGACGGCAGCTGGCAACCCATGGGGCCGGTCGGCTGCGACCGCTGCAAGGGCAGCGGCTACAAGGGGCGCCTGGGCATCTACCAGGTCATGCCGATCAGCGAGGAGATCGCCCACATCATCATGACCGGCGGCAACTCGATGGACATCGCGGCGCAGGCGGAACGCGAAGGCGTGCGCGACCTGCGCAAGTCCGGGCTTCTCAAGGTCAAGCAAGGTATAACCTCGCTCGAAGAAGTCCTGGCGACGACCAACGAATAGAACAAGGACATCCGATCTCATGGCCACAGCAAGCCGGGCACCACGTGCCAAGGGTCCCAAGGAAGACCTGTACACCTGGGAAGGCAAGGACAAGACTGGCAAGGTCGTTCGCGGCGAGATCCGTGCCAACGGCGACGCCATGGTCCAGGCGATGCTGCGCCGCCAGGGCATCCAGGTCAGCAAGGTCAAGAAGCAGAAGATGTCTCGTGGTGGCCGCATCAGCGACAAGGACATCGCGCTCTTCACCCGCCAGCTCGCCACCATGATGAAGTCCGGCGTACCGCTGCTGCAGGCCTTCGATATCGGCATGAAGGGTTCGGCCAACCCGGCGCTTTCGCGCCTGCTCAACGATATCCGCAACGACGTCGAGACCGGCTCCAACCTGTCGCAGGCTTTTGCCAAGCACCCTCAGCATTTCGACAAGCTGTTCTGCAATCTCGTCGCCGCCGGCGAACAGGCGGGCATCCTCGACTCCCTGCTCGACCGCATCGCGACCTACAAGGAAAAGATTCTCGCCATCAAGAGCAAGATCAAGTCGGCGCTGTTCTACCCCGCTGCGGTGGTCGTGGTTGCCGGCCTGGTGATCTCGATCATGATGCTGTTCGTCATTCCCGAGTTCAAGAACGTGTTCGCCGGTTTCGGTGCAGACCTGCCGGCGCCAACGGAGATGGTGATCGCGATCTCGGATGCCTTCGTTGCCTACTGGTATCTCATCTTTGGCGGCCTGTTCGCAGCCATTGCGGCGATCGCCTGGAGCTACAAACGCTCGACGGCCATGCAGATCGCACTGGACAAGGCCATTTTGCGCTTCCCGGTGATCGGCCCCATCATCCGCAAGGCAACGGTCGCACGCTGGACGCGCACGCTGTCGACCATGTTCGCCGCGGGGGTGCCGCTTGTCGAGGCGCTCGATTCGGTGGGCGGCGCCTCGGGCAACCATGTGTATCTGGTTGCGACGCGCGAGATCCAAGCCGAGGTCAGCAGCGGCACCAGCCTGACCATTGCCATGCAGAACGCCGAGGTCTTCCCAACGATGGTGGTCCAGATGGTGTCGATCGGCGAAGAGTCAGGCCAGCTCGATTCGATGCTGAGCAAGGTCGCCGACTTTTTCGAACAGGAGGTGGACGACGCCGTCGCTGGCCTGTCGCAACTGCTCGAACCGTTGATCATGGTATTCCTGGGCACGGTGATCGGCGGCCTGGTCGTCGCGATGTACCTGCCCATCTTCAAGATCGGCGCGGTGGTCGGCTAGATGGAGGCCCTGCTGCAAGACCCGCTCGTATTCGCAGGCCTCGCTGCACTGCTGGGCCTGTTCGTGGGCAGCTTCCTCAACGTCGTCATCCACCGCCTGCCAAAGATGATGGAGCGCGACTGGCATGCCCAGGCGGCGGAATTACGCGGGGAGGCGGCCACTGAAGGCGAGCGCTTCAACCTCGCGACGCCGCGCTCGCGCTGCCCTCATTGCGGCCACCAGATCAGCGCACTCGAGAACATCCCCGTGGTCAGCTACGTCCTGCTGCGTGGCCGCTGCCGACACTGCGGCGCCGGCATCAGCAAGCGCTACCCCATCGTGGAGGCCTGTACGGCGCTGCTGTCGGGCTATGCGGCATGGCACTTCGGATTCGGACTCGCCGCGCTGGGCGCCCTGCTCTTCGTCTGGGCAATGGTCGCGCTCACCTTCATCGACCTCGACACCCAGCTTCTTCCCGACGACATCACACTGCCCCTGCTCTGGCTCGGCCTGGCCTTCAACCTCGCCGGCACCTACACCGAGCTTGCCGATGCCGTGGTGGGCGCCATGGCGGGCTACCTGGTGCTATGGTCGGTGTTCTGGCTGTTCAAGCTCGCCACGGGCAAGGAGGGCATGGGCTATGGCGACTTCAAGCTGCTCGGCGCGATCGGTGCCTGGCTCGGCTGGCAGGTACTGCCTCTGACCATCCTGCTGTCCTCCCTGGTCGGTGCGGCGGTAGGTATCGTGCTCATCCTGTTCGCCCGCCACGGCCGCAACGTCCCCATCCCTTTCGGCCCCTACCTGGCAGCCGCAGGGCTGATCGCCCTGTTCTGGGGCGAACGGCTCACCAGCCACTACCTGGGTCTGCTCTGAGGCGCCCGCGGCGCGCTTGAAAGACACCGCGGGCACCCCCATATCACCAGCGCGCTGCGGCTTACCCGGCGCGCTTTTTCCTTATGCTGCATTGCGTTAGACTTGCGCACTTGTTTTCGGGAGCTCGTCATGCCCATCTACGAATACCGTTGTCCGAGCTGTGGTTTCCAGAAGGAACACCTGCAGAAAATGAGCGATCAACCGCTGAGCACCTGCCCGTCCTGCGGCAGCCAGGGCTATGCCAAACTGCTCTCCGCAGCCGGCTTCCAGCTCAAGGGTTCGGGCTGGTACGCCACCGACTTCAAGGGCGGCAGCACCGCCCCGGCAGCGACATCCGCGACCGAAACCCCCGCCGCACCGGCCTGTGCCGGCGGTGGCTGCGCCTGCCACTGAGCGCACGCGCTCAAGACAGCGGGATCGATACGGTCACGACGTGAAAAAATACTTCATCACCGGGCTGCTGATCTGGATCCCGCTAGCAATCACCTTCATGGTGCTGGCCTGGATCGTCAGCACCCTCGACGCAATCCTGCTCTGGCTGCCCAACGGCTTCCAGCCGCGCGACTACATGGGCTTCGACGTCCCCGGCGTCGGCGTGGTCGCAAGCCTGCTGATCGTGTTCCTCACCGGACTGGTGGCTGCCAACGTGCTCGGCCAGAAGCTGGTCAAGCTGTGGGAGGCGCTGCTCGCCCGCATCCCGGTGGTGAAGTCGATCTACTACAGCGTCAAACAAGTCTCCGATACCCTGTTTTCCAGCAGCGGCCAGGCCTTCCGCAAGGCCTTGCTGGTGCAGTACCCGCGCCAGGGCGCATGGACGATCGCCTTCCTGACCGGCCAGCCCGGCGGCGATGCGGCCAGGCACCTGGTCGGAGACTACGTCAGCGTCTATGTTCCAACCACGCCCAACCCGACTTCGGGCTTCTTCCTGATGATGCCGCGCGCCGACGTCATCGAGCTCGACATGAGCGTGGATGAAGCGCTCAAGTACATCATCTCCATGGGGGTGGTCGCACCGCCGCCGCGCAGGCCGCAGGCGCGTGCCGCCCTGCTCAACGAATGATGAGCGCGGGATAGGCCCGGAACCCCCCGAAGCGAACACAAGCCATTGAATCGAAGCGGCGCCCTGCGCCGCACAACCTGCCCGGAATCTTCACATGCGAACTCACTACTGCGGCAAAGTCACCGCTGCCGAACTCGACCAGATCGTCACCATCTGCGGTTGGGTGCATCGCCGCCGCGACCACGGCGGCGTGATCTTCATCGACCTGCGCGACCGCGAGGGCCTGGTTCAGGTCGTGTGCGACCCCGACCGCGCCGACATGTTCAAGACTGCCGAATCGGTGCGCAGCGAGTTCGTCCTCAAGATGAGCGGCAAGGTGCGTCGCCGCCCGGCCGGCACCGAGAACGCCAACCTCACTTCGGGCGAGATCGAGGTGCTGTGCCACGACATCGAGGTGCTCAACGCCGCGGCCACGCCGCCCTTCCAGGTCGATGACGACAACCTGTCCGAAACGGTGCGCCTGACCAACCGCGTCATCGACCTGCGCCGCCCGCAGATGCAGAAGAACCTGATGCTGCGCTACAAGACCACGATGGCCTTCCGCCGCTTCCTCGACGCAGCCGGCTTCATCGACGTCGAGACGCCGATGCTCACCAAGAGCACGCCGGAAGGCGCACGCGACTACCTGGTACCGTCGCGGGTGCACCCGGGCCAGTTCTTCGCCCTGCCGCAGTCGCCGCAGCTCTTCAAGCAGTTGCTGATGGTGGCCGGTTACGACCGCTACTACCAGATCGTCAAGTGCTTCCGCGACGAGGACCTGCGCGCCGACCGCCAGCCCGAGTTCACCCAGGTCGACCTCGAGACGTCCTTCATGGACGAGCACGAGATCACCGCCCTGGTAGAAGAGATGATCCGCTTCGTGTTCAAGGAAGCGATGGCGGTCGAGCTGCCCGCGCCCTTCCCGCGCATGACCTATGCCGAGGCGATGCGCCGTTACGGCTCCGACAAGCCCGACCTGCGCGTGACGCTGGAACTCACCGACGTCACCGACGCGGTGCAGGACGTCGCCTTCAAGGTCTTCAGCGGCCCCGCCACCTCGGGCGGCCGCGTCGCGGCCATGCGTGTTCCCGGCGGCAACAGCCTCACCCGCGGCGAAATCGACGAGTACACCAAGTTCGTCGGCATCTACGGCGCCCGCGGCCTGGCCTACATCAAGGTCAACGACGTCACCCAGCCCAACGAGCAGGGCCTGCAGTCGCCGATCGTCAAGAACCTGCACGAGACCGCGCTGCGTACCATCCTCGAGCGCACCGGTGCGCAGTCGGGCGACCTCATCTTCTTTGGCGCCGACAAGACCAAGGTGGTCAACGACGCCATGGGTGCGCTGCGCATCAAGCTCGGCCACGAGAAGGCTTATGTGACGGGCGAAGCCTGGTGCCCGCTGTGGGTGGTCGACTTCCCGATGTTCGAGTACGACGAGGACGACAAGCGCTGGACCGCCTGCCACCACCCCTTCACCAGCCCGAAGGACGAGCACATCGACCTGCTCGAGTCCAACCCTGGAGAGTGCCTGGCCAAGGCCTACGACCTCGCGTTGAACGGCTGGGAAATCGGCGGTGGCTCGGTGCGTATCCACCGCGCCGACGTGCAGGCGCGCGTGTTCGAGGCGCTCAACATCGGCGCCGAGGAGCAGCAGGCCAAATTCGGCTTTCTGCTCGACGCGCTCAAGTACGGCGCGCCCCCGCACGGCGGGCTGGCCTTCGGCCTCGACCGCATCGTTACCATGATGACCGGCGCCGAATCCATCCGTGACGTGATCGCCTTCCCCAAGACCCAGCGCGCCCAGTGCCTGCTCACCGACGCGCCGA
Organism: Thauera mechernichensis; assembly: GCF_029588855.1. Lineage (NCBI taxonomy): Bacteria > Pseudomonadati > Pseudomonadota > Betaproteobacteria > Rhodocyclales > Zoogloeaceae > Thauera > Thauera mechernichensis. Next base: position 178,953 of record NZ_JARQZE010000001.1, read on the forward strand.
GCGGCGTGGACGAGAAGCAGCTGCGCGAACTGCACATCCGCCTGCGCCAGAAGGTGCAGACCGATGTCGAGATCGGCCGCGACTGAGACGACAGGCCGCAACAGCACCACCGCAAGCCCCTGCGGCGAGGAAGTCCCCGATTTCCCGCCGCAGGGGCTTCAGCCTTTGCGTCGGCTGCCGTAATCTATGGTCATTGCACGCTCAATCGTGCCTTTGACCGCGAGACCGAGCACCCCATGCTGCTGCCCCACGAGATCGATGTTCTCGTTGTCGAGAGCCAGGCGACGATGCGCACGCAGCTGCGCACGATGCTGAACTCCATTGGCGTCGAATCACCGCAGTTCGCCGTGTCGGCGACGATGGCGATGCGCAAGCTGCGCGAGCAGCGCTTCGACCTCATCCTGTGCGAGTACAACCTGGGCGATGGCCAGGATGGTCAGCACCTGCTCGAAGACCTGCGCCAGCACGAGATCATCCCGCTCGACACCTTGTTCGTGATGATCACCGGCGAGCGCAACTACGAGCGCGTCACAAGCGCCTGCGAGCTGCTACCCAACGACTACATCCTCAAGCCGCTGACCGCGGAGACGCTTCGCGTGCGGCTGCTGCGCGCACTCGAAAAACGCGATGCCTTCCTGCCCGCGTGGCAACTGATGCGTATCGGCGACCCGGTGGGCGCAATCGAATACTGCCGCATCGCGCGCGACGAACATCCGACGCTTCTGGTGGATTTCATGCGGCTGGAGGCAGAACTGCACGCCAGCATCGGCCAGGTCGCGGAGGCCGAATCGCGCTACCGCGAGATCCTGTCCGCACGCAGCATCCCCTGGGCGGTGCTCGGCCTCGCCCGCATGCTGCTGCTCAGGAAGGCCTACATCGAGGCCGAGCACGTGCTCGACGAGGTTCTCGCCCGTCACGAGCGCTTCATCGAGGCCTACGAACTGCTCGCGCGCCTCTACGAGGAAACCGGCCGTCCGGAACAAGCCTGCACGACCCTCGAGAAGGCGACCAGCCTGTCGCCCTACCGCAGCCGCCGCCTGCGCCAGTTGGGTACCCTTGCACTATCGACCGGTGATGCGGCAAGCGCGGAGCGCAACCTGGCCGAGGTCGTTCAGCGCGGCAAGTACTCTGAGTTCCGCGACCCCGAGGATCACATCCGCCTGCTCCAGGCCCAGCTCGCACAGCAGAAGGTGGATGCTGCTCGCAGCACGCTGAGCGACCTCGAACGCAACATGGGCAGGCAGGCCAAGGGCGAGCTGTGCGCCGCCGTTGGCAACGCCCTGCTGCACGCGCATCAGCAGGACAAGGCCGCCGCCCGCCAGGCGATGGTCAGCGCCCTGCGCCACGGCGACCGTATTCGCGAGCTGTCGGTCGGATTGCGCCAGGACCTGATCAGTTCCTGCCTCGACCAGCAGCTCGACGACCAGGGCAGCGCCCTGCTCGCCGACCTGATGCGCACCTCGGCCGACGATCGCACGCTCGAGACGACGCGCGCAGCCTTGAAGGCACGTGGCCTCGACCAGCTCTCCCGTGAAATCGAGGCTCAGATCCAGGCCGAGGTGAAGTCGCTTGTCACCACGGGCGCAGAAAAAGCCCACGCGGGTGATTACGAAGGCGCGGTGAGCGAGATGATGAACGCCGCCCGCAAGATGCCGGGCAATCCGCATGTGCTGTTCAATGCCGCCCTCGCGCTACTGCGCCACATCGAGCACCGCGGCTGGAATGATGCATTCGCCGTCCAGGCCCGCAACCTCATTCAGCGTGCCCAGCGCCTGTCCCCCGCGAATCCGCGCCTGGCGGCCATCACCGCCTTCATGCACGAACTGATCAAGCGCTACGGCATCCGCCCCGAGCGCGTGATGCAGAAGACGCGCACCGCCTGACCCCCTTTTCTTACCCCTTTTGCTGCCCCATCAGGTAACCCGGATGCTGATTCGTCGCTTGCTCCTGCTGCTTGGCCTGCTCGGCCTGCTCACCGCCTGCTCACCCGCCGACTCTCGCAGCACCCTGCCCTCGCACGCAGGACTGCCAGCGGAGGCAATCGAGACGCTTGCCCTGATTCAGCGCGGCGGCCCCTTCCCGTATCGCAAGGATGGCACCACCTTCCAGAATCGCGAGCGCCTGCTGCCCATCAAGCCACGCGGCTACTATCGCGAATACACGGTCCCCACGCCCGGCGCACGCGATCGCGGCGCACGCCGCATCGTCACCGGCGGCGATCCACCCGAAGTGTTCTACTACACCGCCGACCACTACCGCAGTTTCCGCCAGATCGAAGCACTGCCATGACAGCCGACGCCCCACGCTTCAACGCCGCCGATGCGGCCCTCGAATGCCGCATCGACCTCAGCGACTGCAGGGACAAGGCAACGCTGCTCGCACGCCTCGCCAGCGCGCTGCAGTTCCCGGACTGGTTCGGTCACAACTGGGATGCACTGGCAGATTGCCTGACCGACCTTTCATGGTTGCCGGCACCCGGCTATCGAATCATCCTCACCCACGCCGAGGCACTGCGTGCGGCCGACCCCGAAACGCTGGCGACCGCGGTGGAGGTCCTCGACACCGCCGCCGCGTGGTGGGCCGAAGAAGGCATCACCTTCGAAGTGGTGTTCAGCGATCTTGCGCCGGAGTCGCCGCCGCCCCACCCTGCAGCGCCCGCTTCTGATCGATGAGCTCAGCGAGGCAACGCGGGCAGTAGCACCCCAAGGCCGGATCAACGGAGCCCACAGAAGGCACCGCGAATGCCGACGGAAAGGCTGCGCACCAGCATGCAGCCTCGCCCGCCTGCATGCCGCAGGTGAACGTCGCAGCGCAGCGCGGACAGCGGTTGGTCGAAAGTGCAGGCTTTGAATTCATGCTCGAAGCGCCTTTGGATAGTGGCTTGCAACTGGGGGACTCGCCGGTCTTGAAATGCGATCGCGAGCACCTATATTCGTGTTGAGGCCGGGATCGACCGGCAAACATCGAACACAGGAGATCGCGCCATGAGCAACAACCTCACCCGCCGTCCCGACCCGCTGGAGGACTTCTTCCGTGGCTTCTTCGTTCGCCCGGTCGACTTCGGCGGCAGCAACGTCGCCAACGTGAGTGCCGACGCCCCGCAGATGCGGGTCGACGTCCGGGAGAACACCGACGCCTACGAGGTCCATGCCGAACTGCCGGGAATGAAGAAGGAAGACATCCACGTTCATATCGACGGCCCTGTGGTGTCGATCAGTGCCGAGCGCAAGCAGGAGAAGGAAGTCAAGGACGGCGAGAAGGTGCTGCGCACCGAACGCTACTTCGGCAAGGTCTCGCGCAGCTTCCAGCTTGGCCAGGAGATCGACGAAGCCAAGGCTTCGGCCCGGCTCAACGATGGTGTGCTCGAACTCAAGCTGCCGAAGAAGGCCGAGGCTCAGGCCAAGCGGCTGACCATCGACTGAGTATCGCGGCGTCTCGCGTAAGGTAACGGCGGCCAAGGCCGCCGTTTTTCTTGCTGACCTGGAAGCGAGCGCTTACTTGCTCTTGATCATCGTGCCGACGCCGTGGTCGGTCAGGATCTCGAGCAACAGGCAATGCTCCACGCGGCCGTCGATGATGTGCACCGACTTCACGCCGTTGCGCGCCGCATCCAGCGCCGAACCGATCTTTGGCAACATGCCGCCCGACAGCGTGCCGTCGGCCACCAGATCGTCGATCTGGCGCGGCGTCAGCCCGGTGAGCAAGTTGCCCGCCTTGTCGAGCACGCCGGGGGTGTTGGTGAGCAGCACCAGCTTCTCCGCCTTGAGGATCTCGGCCAGCTTGCCCGCGACCACGTCAGCGTTGATGTTGTAGGTCTCGCCCTCCTCACCGACACCGATCGGCGCGATGACGGGGATGAAGTCGCCCTGGTCCAGGAAGGCGATGAGGCTGGGATCGATGCCGGTGATCTCACCCACCTGGCCTACATCGATCAGGTCTCCCTCGGGCGCATCCTTCTTCTGCATCAGCAGCTTCTTGGCACGGATGAAGCCGGCGTCCTTGCCAGTCAGGCCCACAGCCTTGCCACCGTGCTTGTTGATCAGGTTCACGATCTCCTTGTTGACCTGACCGCCCAACACCATCTCCACCACTTCCATGGTCTCGGCATCGGTCACGCGCATGCCCTGGATGAACTCGCCCTTCTTGCCGACACGGGCAAGCAGGTTCTCGATCTGCGGGCCGCCCCCGTGCACCACGACCGGGTTCAGACCGACCAGCTTGAGCAACACGACGTCGCGCGCGAAGCAGTCCTTGAGGTGAGGGTCGGTCATCGCGTTGCCACCGTACTTGATGACGATGGTCTTGTCGAAGAAGCGCTTGATGTAGGGCAGGGCCTCGGCCAGGATCTCGGCCTTGCGGGCGGGGGTTACGTCTTGCTGGAGGGCGGTCTGGGTCATCGGGAAACTCCTTGAGCGAACAGCCGGATTCTAGTGGCCCGCCGTGCGAACCGAAAGCAGCACGTAACCGCAGTGCACAAATCGAGTCGCCACGCCCCTCCGCATACTCTGAAGTAATCGACAAATTGAAATCATTTAATTGGAGCTATTAACGCAGCAATTCCATACTGATTCTGTGTGGGGCGTTCACCGCCTCGTGAAGGAGCCCGATCATGGTCGACAAAGTTGCCCGCCTGCATTTCCAGCCTGCCAGCCCGGCCGGCGCGTTGCGCGCGCTCAGTGGCTGGCTCATCGCCCTCACCGGCCTTGCCCTGATCGTCGCGCAGTTCGTGCGCAGCATCGAAGGGTTCGAACTCCCGGTGTCCGGTGCCGTCTCCGGTGGCGCGATGGCCGCAGCCGCCACTGCGCTCGGCGCCGCACCGCTGCTGGTGGTGCGGCGCATCGGCGCCAGCGTGCAGGGCATGCTGCTTGGCTTCGGGGCTGGTGTGATGCTTGCGGCCAGTATCTTCTCGTTGCTGCTGCCTGCCTTCGAGGCTGCCCAGGCGCAAACCGGGTCGGCGCTCAGCGCCATCACCCTGGTCGCGTTCGGCGTGCTGCTCGGCGCTGGCGGGCTGCTGGCGATGGACCGCGCCCTGCCCCACACCCATGCCCCCGAAGGCCGCCGCAGCGCCGGCGCGGTGTGGCTGTTCGTGTTCGCGATCGCGGTGCACAACGTCCCCGAGGGCTTGGCCATCGGCGTGGCCGCAGGCCTCAATGGCAGTGGAGTCGGTTCGGGCGACGCAGTGGCCGCAGGGATCTCGTTGCAGAACGTCCCCGAAGGTCTGATCGTGGCAATCGCCCTGGTCTCGGCCGGCTACAGCCGCTGGCTGGCTTTCGGCGTCGCCGCGATGTCCGGGCTGATCGAGCCGATTGCTGCCATCGCCGGCTCGATGATGGTGTCGGTGTCGGCGATGATCCTGCCTTGGGGGCTGGCAGGCGCAGCAGGTGCGATGCTGTTCGTGGTCAGCCACGAGATCATCCCGGAGTCGCACCGCCGTGGCCATGAGACACTCGCCACGGCCGGGCTGATGGTGGGCTTCGTGCTGATGATGGTGATGGACACGCTGCTCGGCTGAGCACGGGCACGAAAAAACGAAGGGCGCCGCAATGGGCGCCCTTCGTCGTTCAGGAATGAGGGTGGCGAGCCTGACCCCCGGCACTTGCAGGAAACGGCTGTGGCTGCTGCCTTCCGGCCCTGACCAGGTTCACCGCGCTGCAATGCGGGGAGACCCGCCACGACCGGCATTGTAGCAGCACAACGCCGCGCCGGGCGACCTCCGATGCGCGGCAGCGAGACTCTCCCCGGCTGAACAGCTCGCGGCTCGCGCCGCTCCTACAGCACCTCGCCTCGCGCTTACCCCGGTGGGAGCGGCGCGAGCCGCGAGGGTCTGAAGGCGGCACGCGCCGCGGGGGGCGCTAGGGGAAGCTCGCCACAGGCATCGTCAGCCCTTGAGCTCGGGGAAGTCCTCTTCGAAGAACTCCAGCTCGCCGCGAGCCGCCTCGCCACGCGCCTCTTCGGCCTTGCGCAACTCCACACGGCGGATCTTGCCCGAGATGGTCTTGGGCAGGTCGGCGAAGGACAGGCGGCGGATGCGCTTGTACGGGGCCAGGCGTTCGCGGGTGAAGGCGAAGATGTCCTTGGCGAGCTCCTTGCTGGGCTCCTGGCCGGCGACCAGGATCACGAAGGCCTTGGGCACAGCCAGGCGCACCGGATCCGGGCTCGGCACCACTGCGGCTTCGGCCACCGCCGGGTGCTCGATGAGCACGCTCTCGAGTTCAAAGGGGCTGATGCGGTAATCAGAGGCCTTGAACACATCGTCTGCGCGACCGACGTAGGTGATGTAGCCTTCCTCGTCGATGCTGGCAACGTCGCCGGTGCGGTAGTGGCCGTCTCGCATGACCTCGGCGGTCTTGGCCGGATCACCCGAGTAGCCGACCATCAGGCCGACCGGACGATGCTCGCCCATCACCAGCGAGACCTCGCCCTCGACCGAAGGCTTGCTGTCGGCGTCGAGCAGGGCAATCCTGTAGCCGGGCAGCGGGCGGCCCATGGAGCCAGGCTTGAGCGGCTGGTCGGGCGTGTTGCCGATCTGCGCGGTGGTCTCGGTCTGGCCGAAGCCGTCGCGGATGGTGATGCCCCAGGCCTTCTTCACCTGCTCGATCACTTCGGGGTTGAGCGGCTCGCCGGCGCCGATGAGTTCGCGCAGCTTGGTCTTCACCGCGGCCAGATCCTGCTGGATCAGCATGCGCCATACGGTCGGGGGCGCACACATGGTGGTGACTTCGTACTTCACCAGCACGTCGAGCAGGGCCTTGGCGTTGAAGCGGTTGTAGTTGTACAGGAACACGCAGGCACCAGCGTTCCAGGGCGCGAAGAAGCAGCTCCAGGCGTGCTTGGCCCAGCCCGGCGAGGAGATGTTCATGTGACGGTCGTTGGGCTTCAGGCCGATCCAGTACATCGTCGACAGGTGGCCGACCGGGTAGGACTGGTGGGTATGCAGCACCAGCTTGGGCTTGGAGGTGGTACCCGAGGTGAAGTAAAGCAGCAGCGGGTCGTCGACGCGGGTCACGCCGTCCGGGGTGAACTGGTCGGATTCGGCCGCGGCCTCTTCGAAGGCCTTCCAGCCAGCGGGCGCGCCGCCCACTGCGATGCGGCCAAAGGCGCCAGGGAGATTCTCGAACTTGTCGGTGTGCGCCTTGCCGATCACCACATGCTTGACCTGGCCGCGCTCGACGCGGTCCACCAGGTCATCCGGGGTCAGCAGCGTGGTCGCCGGGATCACCACTGCCCCGAGCTTGATCGCGGCGAGCATGGTTTCCCACAGCGGCACTTCGTTGCCGAGCATGATGAGGATGCGCTCGCCGCGCTTGACGCCCTGCTTGCGCAGCCAGTTGGCGACGCGGTTCGAGCGCGCCGACATCTCGGCAAACGACAGCCTGGCCTCGCTGCCGTCCTCTTCGATGATCCACAGTGCCGGGCTGTCGTTACCCTTGGCCATGGTGTCGAAGTAGTCCAGCGCCCAGTTGAACTCCTTGAGTTGCGGCCACTTGAAGCCGGCATAGGCGGTGGCGTAGTCGCTGCGATGCTGCAGCAGGAAGTCGCGTGCAGCCAGGAACTCGGTAACAGCGCTCATGTGCTCTCCTCTCCAGGACGTCATTGAAATCGATATTGCGTGACCGGGGCGGCGTCACCCCCTGCGCCAGGGGCATCCACTGTCGTCACGCCGGCCTCCAGGGCCGGAATTTTACGTTGACGTTAACGTAATGCAACGACCGAGATCAAATCGCGCCCGGATTTCTGCCCTCCACCGCAAGCGGCCGTATCCACGGCACGCGCACGAGAGCCGAGTTATCTTCGGCTGCCGCAGCAGAGTCGCTATACTCGCATGGTTTGCCCACTCGAGCGGAGCGCCCATGTCCGTCACACCTGGCCCCCATCGCGCACCTCATCCAGGCCTGGAGGCGCGCTATGGCAGCACAGCATGCCCTGCCGCCGACGCGCTGAACCCATTCATCGAGCAGCTCCTGTCGCATCGGTCGGTGCGCGCCTATCTGCCCGACCCGGTCAGCGAGGCGGAACTTGCCGCCATCATCGCCGCGGCGCAATCGGCCGCGAGTTCGTCCAACCTCAACCTGTGGTCGGTGGTGGCGGTGCGTGACGCCGACACCCGCGCGCAGCTGGCGCACTGTGCCGGCGACCAGGTTCATGTCCGCGAGGCCCCACTGCAACTGGTGTGGCTGGCGGACCTCGCCCGCCTGAGACACGTTGCCGCCCAGCTCGGACGCCCCTCGGCAGGACTCGACTACACCGAGCTGTTCCTGACCGCGGTGATCGACGCCGCGCTGGCCGCGCAAAACGCGGCGGCTGCTGCCGAGTCGCTCGGTCTGGGCACCGTCTATATCGGCGGCATGCGCAACCAGCCCGAGCAGGTTGCAACGCTGCTCGGGCTACCGAGCGAAGCGTTCGCAGTGTTCGGCATGTGCGTCGGCAGGCCCGACCCCACCAAGCCTGCAGCGGTCAAGCCCCGCCCCGCGCAGTCGGTGGTGCTGCATCACGAACGCTATTGCCAGGACCCGCTGGACGCCGGGGTCGAAGCCTACAACCAGGCGATGGCGCGGTTCTACGAAGCACAACAGATGAAGGTGCATGGCACCTGGGACGTCCATTCCGCCAAGCGCATCGCCGGACCAGAGAGCCTCTCCGGGCGCGACCGCCTGGTCGAGGCCCTGCACGCACTCGGCTTCAAGCTCAAGTAATCCCCCGCCCGCATTCGCCGGAGACCGCCATGCGCAGCCGCAACACTTCCCTGACCACCGACCAGAAGGCCCTCGCAGTCAACCTCGACAAGTACAAGTACGGCTCGATCGTCGAGATCGGCGCCGGCCAGGAGGTGGCGCGCCGCTTCTTCCAGGTCGGCGCGGCTGCGGGCACCATCGCCAAGACCATGTCGGCCTACGACATGGCGGTGAGCGACGACATCTACGGCCATGTCGACCGCTACGTGAGCCGCGCTCGCCTGCTGCAGATGCTGGACAAGGAGTTCACCCAGGTCGTCGCCCGCCTCGCCCACGTGCGCGCCAAGAACACCACCTTCTTCGCTTATGCGGCCACCGTCACCGCGCGCAGCTTCAAGCAGAAGAACGAATGCCACGGCTGGGTCGGCATCCGCCTTCAGCTGCACCCGGGCGCCGAGCCGAGCGACGTGATCATGCACGTGCGCATGCTCGACAACGACAACGCGCTGCAGTCGGAAGCGCTCGGCATCCTTGGCGTCAATCTCATCCACGGCGCCTTCTTCCACCACCAGAATCCAGAGTGGATCGTCGAGGGTCTGGCCGACGGGCTCGGCTCCGAGCGCATCGAGGTCGACCTCATCCACTTCTCCGGCCCCTACTTCGAGGAGGTCGAGAACCGCCTGATGAACCTGCACCTGATCCGCAGCTGGCTCACGCGGGCGGTGGTGTTCAACCCGCAGGGCGAGGTGGTGGTGCCGGGCGAGCTCTTCTACCGCAAGCCCGTGATGGTGATGCGCGGCAGCTTCAAGCCGGTGACCTACGTCAACGTGGACATGATGAGCGCCGGCCTGCGCCAGTTCAGCCAGCTCGCCGCGGTGGACGAGAACGAGATCCTGTCGCTGGCGGAAGTGACGATGAACTCGCTGATCAGCGGCGACAACGTTGACGGTGCCGACTTCCTCGCCCGTATCGACCTGCTCGCCTCGCAGGGCTACACGGTGATGATCTCCGACTACGTGCGCTTCTTCCGCCTGCGCGCCTACCTGCGACGCTACACGCAGAAGCCGATCGGCATCGTGCTGTCGGTGCGCGACTTCCAGTTCCTGTTCGATGAGAAGTACTACGAAGGTCTCGAGGGCGGCATCCTGGAGGCCTTCGGCAAGCTCTTCCCTGACAACACCCACGTGTACGTTTACCCCTCGCGTCCGCGCGGCACCGACGCCTCGGCCATGGTCACGCTCGACAACGTGCAGGTGCCGGCCAACCTGCACCACCTGCTCGCCCACCTCAAGGACAACGACAAGCTAGTGGCGGTGCAGCCGCAGGACGACAGCCATCTGCACATCGACGTCGCCGAGGTACTCGCCGGCCTGCGCCGCGGCCGCGGCGAGTGGGAGGCCGACGTACCCGAGGGCGTTGCAAAACGCATCATCGAATCGCGACTGCTGGGCTACGACACCGAATAGCCCGGCGGCCGCGCGCACGCCAACCGCGCTGCGCGCTTGCGGAACTTTCGCGACAACGGCATGCTCTTTATTGCGCCGCAACATCAACACCGCGCCCCAACGGGCTAACTCGCGAGCAAGCGCATGAGCCTCAATCACCCCGTCCAACTGCAGATCGACCGCCCCCACGCCCTCGAAGCCGATGCCGTCCTCGACCAGCTCGGCGCCAGAGGCAAGGGCCTGAGCAACGCGGAGGCGGCCCGCCGCCTCGCCGAGGTCGGTCCCAACCGCCTGCCCCAGCCACCCAAGGACGGGCTGCTCAAGCGCTTCTTCAAGCACTTCCACGACATCCTCATCTACATCCTGATCGCCGCAGCCGGCATCACCGCGCTGCTCGGGCACTGGATCGACACCGGCGTCATCCTCGGCGTGGTGGTCATCAACGCCATCATCGGCTTCATCCAGGAAGGCAAGGCCGAGGAAGCCCTCGAAGGCATCCGCAAGATGCTGTCGGTGCATGCCCACGCGCGGCGTGACGACCAATGGTCCGAGGTCGAGGCCGACGGCCTGGTGCCGGGCGACATCGTGCGCCTGCGCTCGGGCGACCGCGTACCCGCCGACCTGCGCCTGATCGAGGCCACCAATCTGCGTATCGAGGAGTCCGCCCTCACCGGCGAGTCCGTGCCAGCAGACAAGAATACCGCGCCGGTGGCCGCCGATGCCGGCGTCGGCGACCGTTTCGGCATGGCTTACTCAGGCACCCTGGTGGCCGCCGGACGCGGTATCGGCGTGGTCACCGCCACCGGCCCCAACACCGAACTCGGCCGCATCAACCGCATGATTGCCGAAGTGCAGACCCTGCAGACGCCACTCACCCGGCAGATGGCGCAGTTCAGCAAGGTCCTGTCCGTGGTCATCGTCGCCCTTGCGTTGCTGATGCTGGTGATCGGGGTCAGCCTGCACGACTTCCCGCTGGCCGAGGTCTTCCTGGCCGCGATCGGCTTCGCGGTGGCGGCCATTCCCGAGGGCCTGCCCGCCATCCTCACCATCACGCTCGCCCTCGGCGTGCAGCGCATGGCACAGCGCAACGCCATCACGCGCAAACTCACCGCGGTCGAGACCCTGGGCTCGGTCACCGTGATCTGCTCGGACAAGACCGGCACGCTGACCAAGAACGAGATGACCGCCCGCCACGTCGTCACCCGCGGCGGCTTCTACGACGTCAGCGGCACCGGCTACCGCCCCGAGGGCGAGATCACCCTCGAGGGCCGCGCCGCCAGTATCGACAGCCACGGTCACCTGCACGCCGTGATCGAGGTCGTCGCAGTGGCCAACGACACCCACGTCGCCGAGGAAGACGGCCAGTGGCGGGTTACCGGCGAACCGACCGAAGGCGCGCTGCGCACGCTTTCGCACAAGGCCGGCTTCGACGCCGACACCCACGAGCGCCACGCCAGCATCCCCTTCGAGTCGGCCAACAAGTTCATGGCCACGCTCAACACCACCCCCGCTGGCCAGCGCCGAATCCTGCTCAAGGGCGCACCCGACCGCCTGCTCGAGCGCTGCCACCACGAACTGGGCGCCAGCGGAGAGCTCGAACCGCTCGACCGCAGCTTCTGGGAGGCACAGATCGATGCGCTCAGCGCCGAAGGCCTGCGCGTGCTGGCCGCTGCCGCGCGCGACATTCCCGACAGCAAGCTCGCGCTGGAGATCGAGGACCTGGAGGAGGACATGGTCTTCCTCGGCCTCATCGGCATCATCGACCCGCCGCGCCCGGAGGCGATCACCGCCATCAAGTCCTGCCACGAGGCCGGCATCCGCGTAAAGATGATCACCGGCGACCATGCCGGCACCGCACGCGCGATCGGCATCGAAATGGGCCTGGGCACGGCCGACAGCCTCAAGGTGATCACCGGCGCCGAGATCGAGGCTGCCAGCGACGAAGCGCTCAAGGCCATCGCCCATGACTGCGACATCTTTGCCCGCACCAGCCCGGAGCACAAGCTGCGCCTGGTCAAGGCCCTGCAGGCGCGCGGCGAGGTGGTGGCGATGACCGGCGACGGCGTCAACGACGCGCCCGCACTCAAGCGTGCCGACGTCGGCGTGGCGATGGGCATCAAGGGCACCGAGGCCACCAAGGAGGCCGCCGAGATCGTGCTCGCCGACGACAACTTCTCCACCATCGAGCGCGCAGTCGAGGAAGGCCGCACCATCTACGACAACCTGCGCAAGGCCATCCTCTTCATCCTGCCCACCAACGGCGCCCAGGGCCTGGTCATGCTCGCCGCGGTGGTGCTTGGCCTCACGCTGCCGCTCACTCCGGTGCAGATCCTGTGGGTGAACATGGTGGTGGCGGTCACCCTGGCGCTCGCGCTCGCCTTCGAGCCGGCCGAGCCCGGCGTCATGCAGCGCCCGCCGCGCAAGCCGGGAGCACCGATCATGGGCCGGGTGATGCTGTGGCGGGTGGCGATCGTGTCGATTCTGATCGGCGGCGCCACCATCGCCATGTTCGAGGTCGAGCTGATGCTCGACATGGAGCTCGGCGTGGCGCGCACCATGGCGGTCAACACCCTGGTCATCGCGCAGGCCTTCTACCTCTTCAACAGCCGTTTCCTGGTCGCCTCGAGCCTGCGCGCCGAGTTGCTATTCACCAACCGCGCCGCGCTCATCGCGGTGGGCGTGCTGGTGCTGCTGCAACTGGGCTTCGTGTACCTGCCGTTCATGAACACCTGGTTCGGCACCGCGCCGCTCGAACTGCGCCACTGGCTGGTGCCGCTGGGCATCGGTCTGGTGGTGTTCCTGCTCATCGAGGCGGAGAAGGCCTGGGTCAGGCGGCTCAACGCCCAGGGTTAAGCCGCCTTCGGAGGGCGAACCGGCCTGCGTAGTGCCTCTTCCGAAAACGCGATGACCCACGACCAGTCCCTGATCCTGCTCATCCTCGCCGCCACCGTTGGCATGTTCCTGTGGGGGCGCTGGCGCCACGACATGGTCGCGGCGGGTGCCCTGCTCGCCTGCGTACTCGCCGGGCTGGTCGCACCCGCCGAGGCCTTCTCCGGCTTCGGCCACCCGGCGGTGGTCACCGTGGCCTGCGTGCTGGTGCTCAGCCGGGGGCTGCAGAGTTCGGGCGCAGTCGATGTGCTCGCCGCCCGCGTGCTGCCCGCCAAGGCGGGCATGGCCGCGAGCCTGGCCGCGCTCGTCGGCCTAGGGGCGCTGCTTTCGGGCTTCATGAACAACGTGGGGGCGATGGCCCTGCTGATGCCGGTGGCGATGCAACTCGCCGGGCGCCTGTCGCTGCCGCCCGGGCGGGTGCTGATGCCGCTGGCCTTCGGCACCATTCTCGGCGGCATGACCACGATGATCGGCACCCCGCCCAACCTGATCGTGTCCGGCTTCCGTGCCCAGCAGGGCACGGGCGGCTTCGCCATGTTCGACTTCACCCCGATCGGCCTGGCCGTCGCCCTCGGCGGCATCCTGTTCATCGTGCTGCTCGGCTGGCGCCTCGTGCCCGCGCGCGAGAAGGCGAGCACCGAAGGCTTCGAGACCGGCGCCTACGTCACCGAGGTGCGCGTGCTGCCCGACAGCAAGGCGGCGGGCCTGCTCCTGCGCGAGATCGAGCGCACGCTGGACGGGGCCGACGCGCAGGTCATCGGCCTGGTGCGCAACGAGGTTCGCATGAACGCCCCCCAGTCCGGGCGCAAGGTGCTCGCGGGCGACATCCTCGTCATCGAGGCCGAGGCGGACGCCCTGCCCGAGGTCCTGTCCACGCTGGGGCTGAAACTGGAGGAGGCCGGCTCGTCGAGCGCGGAGGACGAGACCGGGCAGGAGGACAAGGGCGAAAAGAACCACGGTCAGGACAAAGGCGGCGAGAAGGCCGGACACAAGGCCGGGAGCGAGGGCGAGGACGCCGAAGCCGAAGCGGACAGATCACCCCAGGACGACGAGATCACCCTGATGGAGCTCGTCGTCCGCCCCGAGGCCGGCCTCATCGGCCGCTCGGCCAAGGACCTGCTGCTGCGCACCCGCTACGGCCTCAACCTGCTTGCCGTGTCGCGCGAGGGCGCGCGCTCCAAGGCCCGGCTGAGGACCCTGAAGATCCAGGCTGGCGACCTGCTGCTGATGCAGGGCCCGCTTGAAGCCTTGAGCGAGTTCGCCGCCGACTCGGGCTGCGTGCCACTGGCGCGGCGCGATTTGCGCATCCCCGACCGCGGCAAGGCCTGGGTCGCCGGGCTCGTCATGGCCTTCGCGGTCGGCGGCGCCGCCCTCGGCCTGTTGCCGGCGGCAATCTCCTTCGCGCTCGGCGTGCTTGCCTCGATGGCCCTGCGCACCGTGCCGCTGCGCGCGGTGTACGAAAGCATCGACTGGTCGGTGATCGTGCTCCTGGGCGCGCTGATCCCGGTCGCGGGGGCGATGGAGTCGACCGGCAGCGCCAACCTCATCGCGCGCGCCTTGCTCGAGGGTGTGGCGCGCGGCGACGCGATCGTCGGCCTCACTCTCGTGATGGTGGTCACCATGTTCCTGTCCGACCTCATGAACAACGCCGCGACCGCGGCGGTGATGTGCCCGATTGCGATCGGCACCGCAGCCGCGCTGGGGGTAAGCGCCGACCCTTTCCTGATGGCAGTCGCGATCGGCGCCTCTTGCGCCTTCCTAACCCCCATAGGGCACCAGAACAACACGCTGATCCTTGGCCCAGGCGGCTTTCGCTTCGGGGACTACTGGCGCCTCGGGCTACCCCTCGAGCTTCTCGTCGTGGCGATCGCCATCCCCCTGCTCATGCTCTTCTGGCCACTGCACGGCTGACCCTCGGCAGCCGGACACAGGTCACGGCTACATGGTGGTAGAAACTCAACCGGTCCGATCGAGTTTGTGAAAAGAGTCCAGGCCAATTCGTGAACCTCAGGTGCAGTGTCATCCATCGTTCCTGAGGGAGGGGAGGAGGTCGGGTCCGGCGACCTTTGCATGCCGGCCCACGCGCTAGTAGAGTCCAAGCGCGCCCACCCTTGCAGAGCACATCATGCCGATCACCCGCAAGCGCGCCGTGTTTGCGGCGGTCTTCGTCGCCCACACGCTCGGCGTCTTGTCCTCCATCGACGCACTGATGTCCACCCGTACCGCACCCGGCGCTGTGGCCTGGATCGTGTCGCTGAGCACCTTCCCTTACGTCACCGTGCCGGCCTACTGGGTTTTCGGGCGGAACCGTTTCAACGGCTACGTGATCGGCCGTCGCGAGGACGACAGCCTGCTCTACCGTGAGCTCGCGCAGAAGATGTCACACGTGGGACAGTACGCAATCACGCCGCCCGACGCCCAGCAGCAACTGCAGGCCATGGAGCGTCTGGCCAAGCTGCCACTGCTCGGCGGCAACGAAGCCGAGTTGCTGATCGACGGAGAGGCCGCGTTCGCCAGCATGTTCGCCGGCATCGATGCAGCCGAGCGTTATCTGCTGGTGCAGTTCTACATCGTGCGCGACGACGCCCTCGGCCGCGAACTCAAGCGCTGCCTCGAAGCCCGAGCGCGTGCGGGAGTGAAGGTGCATTTCCTGTATGACGAGATCGGCAGCTACCGGCTGCCGCGGCGCTATGTGCAGGAGTTGCGGGCCGCGGGTGTCGAGGTGCGCCCCTTCCACTCCACCCAGGGCTCAGGCAATCGCTTTCAGCTCAACTTCCGCAACCACCTCAAGATCATCGTCGCCGACGGCCGCGTGGGCTGGGTAGGCGGCTTCAACGTCGGTGACGAGTACTTGGGTCGCGACCGCCGCATCGGTCCCTGGCGCGACACCCACATGAAGCTCATCGGCCCGGCCGTGTTCAGCCTGCAGCTGTCCTTCCTCGAGGACTGGCACTGGGCGAGCGGCGAAATCCTGGACTTCGACTGGCAACCAGCCACGGCGGCAAACGGTGGCATGCCGGTCCTGATGCTGCCGAGCGGCCCCGCCGACCGCTTCGAGACCGCCAGCCTGATGGTGCAGCATGCGCTCGCATCGGCGCGCCACCGCGCCTGGATCGCCAGCCCCTACTTCGTACCTGACGAATCGGTGCTCAACGCGCTCAAGCTCGCCGCGCTGCGCGGGGTGGACGTTCGCATCCTCATCCCTGAGCGTCCGGATAACATCCTCACCTGGCTCGCGGCCTACGCTTTCGTCGGGCCGCTGCTCGAGGCCGGCGTGCACATCCATCGCTACCAGGCGGGCTTCCTGCATGGCAAGACCATGCTCATCGACGACGGCGCCGCGGCAGTGGGCACGGTCAACCTCGACAACCGCTCCTTCCGCCTCAACTTCGAGATCACCGCCTGGGTGCTGGACGAGGGCTTCGGCCGCGACGTGGCGGCCATGTTCGAGGCGGACTTCGCGCGCTCGCGCGAGATGACGCTGGCCGAGGTGCTCGACCAGCCGTGGTGGTTCCGCGCCGCCTCGCGCGCTGCCCATCTCACCGCACCGGTGCTGTGAGCATGCGCCTGATCTCAGGCACACAGGACCCACAAGACGTGCCGCAGCCCAACTTCGCCTGCAAGGCATCGAGATCGGCGCCGGCGCCGATGGCGGCGGCGATCTCGTTCTCGGACACGTTCAGGCAGTTGCACACGATCCGGCCCCGTCCCGCCGCCGCCGCG
This sequence comes from Thauera mechernichensis, assembly GCF_029588855.1. Taxonomy (NCBI): domain Bacteria; kingdom Pseudomonadati; phylum Pseudomonadota; class Betaproteobacteria; order Rhodocyclales; family Zoogloeaceae; genus Thauera; species Thauera mechernichensis. Next base: position 195,682 of record NZ_JARQZE010000001.1, read on the forward strand.
GGCGGCACCGACAGCGGCGCCAGCAGCCAGCGCCGCAGCTCGGCGGTGGACTGCGCCTCCACCATCAGTTCGCGCAGCCAGGCGCCCGCCACCGTGTCTCCAGCCAGGCGCACGCCGACCAGGCATTCGTTCTCGATCCGCGCGCGCTTGCTGATGCCCCGCCGCCGATCCTCGAAGCTCAGCACGCAGTCGTCGTCCAACCCGAGCAGGGCATCGAGCTCAGCCAGCCAGGCCGGCGGGATCGGCTGGTCATGCGCGACCCGCATCACGACTGCAGCGGTATCGCGACCGGCAAGCGCGAGCGAGGCATAGGCGAAACGTTCGAGCCACGGCACCAGGGACTCGGCTTGCTCGATGGCTGCGCATTCGTCACGCTCGACACGCATCAACAGCATCTGCCAGGGCAGCTCGGCGCGCTCGATGGCAATCGCGCTGTGCTTGAGCTCGGGTTGTCTGGAGAATGGGTCCACGTCGCCACCAACCAGTACGTTGATCCCGCCCGAGTCGAGTACGTTGCGCCCCCAGTGCATGGCCACGAAGGCCTGGCCGCGCCCGACCTCCTCCGACGCATGCGCACGCAGCACCAGTTCGCCGCGCCGGCTCGACACCCGCAGCAGTTCCCCACTGTGCACGCCATACGCCTGCAGGTCGGCGGGGTTGAGATCGATGCGGGCCTCGTCCACATGGCTGTACAGGCGTGCGACCTTGCCCGTGCGGCTCATGCCGTGCCACTGATCGCGCAGGCGGCCGGTGGTGAGGTGCAGCGGATAGCGGGCATCGACCTGCTCCGCCGTGCTCGCCTGCACAGGCACCACGAAACGTGCACGGCCGCTCGCGGTCGGGAAATGCCCGTCGGCATACAGACGCCCCCTGCCCACCTCCCCTGCCGCGCGCATCGCGGCCGTGAGCGGCCATTGCTGCGGCCCCGCGCTGTCGAGCAGGGCATAGTCGAGGCCGGTGATGTCGAGATCACGTCCGGCGGTGCTCGCCACGTGCTCGGCAAAGATCGCCTCCACGCCGTCATAGGCGAACATGTGCGCCGCGTGCGGCTTGCCGATCAACGGTCCGAGCGCACGTGCGAAGTCGCAAACGATGCGCCAGTCGGGCCGCGCCTCGGCGGGCGGCGGCAGCGCACGGCGCACATGGCTTACACGGCGTTCGGAATTGGTCACCGTACCCTCCTTCTCGCCCCAGGTCGCCGCCGGCAGCATGAGATCGGCAAAGGCTGCGGTCTCGGTGCTGCGAAACGCCTCCTGCAGCACGACGAAGTCGCAGCACTGCAAGGCCTCGCGCACCCGCTCGAGTTCGGGCATCGACTGCGCCGGATTTGTGCAGGCGATCCACAGCGCCTTGATGCGGCCCTCGCGCACGGCCTGGAACAGCTCCACCGCGGTCAACCCCGGCGTGGCGGGCACGCTGTCGACGCCCCACAGGCGGGCGACCTCCTCGCGATGGGCCGGGTTGGCCAGGTCGCGATGGGCGGACAGCAGGTTGGCCAGCCCGCCCACCTCGCGCCCGCCCATCGCGTTGGGCTGGCCGGTGAGCGAGAACGGTCCGCAGCCCGGCTTGCCGATCTTGCCGGTGGCGAGCGACAGCGCGATCAGCGCCGCGCCGTTGTGGGTACCGTGGGTGGACTGGTTGAGGCCCTGGCACCACAGCGACAGCGCCGCCGGCGACTGCCCCCACCAGCGCGCAGCGGTGACGATGTCGGCCTCGGCGACGCCGCACGCGCCGGCCGCCACAGCCGGCGTGATCGTGTCCACATGCGTGCGCAGCGCATCGAAGCCCTCGGTATGGGCGGCGATGAAAGCGGCGTCGACCAGGCCCTCGCGCAGCAGCACATGCAGCATTGCGTTGTACAGCCAGATGTCGGTGCCAGGCAGGATGGCGAGGTGAAGGTCGGCACTGGCGGCGGTGTCGGTGCGGCGCGGATCGACCACGATCAGCTTCATGTGCGGGCGCGCCTTCCTCGCATCCTCGATGCGACGGAAGGCGACCGGATGGGCGTAGGCCGGATTGGCGCCGGCGATCAGGATGCAGTCGGCGTGGTCGAAGTCCTCGTAGGCGCAGGGCGGGGCATCCGCGCCCAGGGTCTGCTTGTAGGCAGCGACCGCACTCGACATGCACAGCCGCGAGTTGGTATCGACGTTGTTGCTGCCGATCAGGCCCTTCATCGCCTTGTTGAAGACGTAGTAGTCCTCGGTCAGCAACTGGCCGGAGATGTAGAAGGCCACTGCGTCCGGGCCATGGGTGTTGATGACCTCGGCGAAACGGTTCGCCGCGGTGGCGATGGCCTCATCCCAGCCCACGCGCTGGCGTGGCTCGCCGCGCGTGCGCCGCAGCTCCGGGTACAGCAGCCGTGTCTGCGGCCGTGCAGTGAGGTGCAGGGTCGAACCCTTGGTGCACAGGCGGCCGAAGTTGGCCGGATGCGCGGGGTCCCCGCGCACACCGGTGATGCGTTCGCCGTCGTGCTCGATCAGCACACCGCAGCCGACGCCACAATAGGGACAGGTCGCGCGGGTCTGCATCGGAGATGGGGATGGCGACGGGGCTGTGGTGTTCGCTGGCAGATCGGAAGTCATGATGGAGCCTTGTGTTCTAGTGGCGGCTGAGCAGGTACAGCAGCACGACGTTGAGTGCGAGCGATAGCGCGGCGACGATCTTCAGCGCCAGGCGCGGGTTGCGCTCGAGCAAGGGCACGCGGCGGCGGGTGGCAAGCGGACGGCTCGCACCGCGTTCGAGTGCGAGCAGAAACTCCTCGGCGGTCTCGAAGCGATCCTGCGCCTCGCGCGCGCAGGCCTTCAGCAAGACGCTCTCGAGCCACTCGGGTGTGTCGGGGCGGTAACGCGTCGGCGGCACCGGGGCAGCAAAGCGCGGGTGCTGGAAAGGCTCCACCTCACCGTAGGGGTACTTTCGCGTCAGCAGCTCGTAGAGCGTGACACCGCAGGCGTAGAGATCGGAAGACTCGCTTGCCTGAGCGCCGGCAAACAGTTCGGGCGCCATGTAGGACGGAGTGCCCGGGTTGTTGATCTCGGCCAGGTCCTCGGCGTCGGTCGCGGCCACACCGAGGTCGAGCAGGCGCAACTCGCCACTGCGGTCGATATGGACATTGTCGGGTTTGATATCGCGGTGCACGATGCCGAGCCGGTGCAGCACCGCCAACCTGCGCAGCAAGGCACGGCCGATGCCGACCAGTTCATGCGCCTCATAGCGGTGCCCACGGGCAAGGCTGGCCTTCAGCGTTTCGCCCTCATGCCAGCTCATCAGGTAGTACAGGTGCGCACGCGCATGGTCGCACACGCGCGGAAAGCCCTTGCCCGGGACACGGCGGGCCAGCCACTCCTCGCGCACCAGCGCGCTCACCGCCTCGTCGTCGTCCGCCTCCGGGCGCAGCGTCTTCAGTACCAGGGCCTCACCGCTGCTCAAGCGCGTGACCCGGTAGAGCAGCGTCACGCGCGATTCGTGCAGCACCTCTTCCACACGCAGGCCGTCGATCGCCTGCCCTGGCTTGAGCCGCGGCGGCAAGGGCAGGCGGTGACTGTCGGCGAGGCGGTCGCGCAGGTTGTCGGCAGGCAGCGCGTCGACATTGGCCACCAGCGCAGTGGCGTTGTCGGTGGCACCGCGGCGCAGCGCACCCTGGGCAAGCGCATCGGCAGCCCGTTGGGCATCCGGCTGCGCCTGCAGTACGGCGGCGATGCCGGCATCGCCGAGCGTGGTCCATACGCCATCTGTCGCCAGCACGAAGCGGTCGCCGGCAGCCAGCTCGCCATCGTCGTGGTCGACCAGCAGGCGTGCCTCCAGACCGATCGCACGGCGCAGCACGTTGTCGAACTCGGGGTGCGCCCAGGTGTGGTCCTCGGTCAGGCGCAGCAGTTCGCCCGCCCGCCAGCGGTAGGCGCGCGAATCGCCCACGTGGGCGACGTGATAACGCCGACCGCGCAGCACCACCGCCGTCAGCGTGGTTGCCATGCCGGCATACTCGCGCGCCTTCGCCGACTGACCGAGCAGCCAGCGATTGACCGCACCGAGCACGGTATCGACCGACTTGTCGACGCTCCAGGTCTGCGGCGTCGAAAAGTAGTCGGCGAGCAGGCTGCGCACCGTCTGCTCGGCGGCCTCGCGGCCGTGGGCATGACCGCCCACGCCGTCGGCCACGGCCAGCAGCATGCCCTTGGCCTCGAGCTCCTCGCCTTCGGGCGTGGCAGCGCCGACGAAATCCTCGTTGCGCGGGCGCGGCCCCTGCGCGCTGGCGTGGCCCAGGCTGACCCGCAGGGCGGACGCAGCACGTGCCGGCGGCGACACGCTGCCCGCCACGGCGGGTTGTGTGATTGCATTGAGCGTGTGCACGATGCCTCCGTTACGGATCTGGCGGACGGGCCGGGCTCAGATCTTTGCCGAGGTCAGGTGCGCTGCACCCCAGGTGGTGCGCCAGCGCGTCTTCACTGCAGTCAGGCCGATCAGTGCGAACACGGCAAGCGCGGCGAACACCAGGAAACCGATCTGGTAGCTGCCGGTGACCTGCTTCGAGTAGCCGAGGGATGACGCCAGGTAGAAGCCGCCGACACCGCCCGCCATTCCGACCAGGCCGGTCATGACGCCGATCTCGCGCCGGAAGCGCTGCGGCACGAGCTGGAACACCGCACCGTTGCCCATGCCCAGCGCCAGCATCGCACACACGAACACCACCAGCGCCATCCATGCCTCGGGCAGGCCGATGCTGACGATGGCAAGGAAGACCGCCGCAAACACGTACATCACGCTGAGCGACTTGACCCCGCCGATGCGATCCGCCACGTTGCCGCCAATCGGTCGCACCAGCGAACCGGCAAACACGCAGCCTGCGGTGAAGAAGCCCGCCATCTTCGGGTCCAGCCCATACTGGGTATTGAAGTAGATCACCAGCGAGGACGCGAGGCCGACAAAACCACCGAAAGTGACGGCATAGAAGAACATGAACCACCACGCATCCTTGTCCTTGAGCACCTTCAGGTACTCGGCGAAGGTCTTGGGCGGCGGCGCGTCCGGCGCGTCCTTGGCCATGAAGCAGAAGGCGACGAGCACGATCACAAGCGGGATCAGCGCAATGCCGAAGACGTTGTGCCAGCCGAAGGCCATCGCCAGGCCGGGGGCGAACAGCGCAGCAAAGGCGGTGCCGGAGTTGCCCGCCCCGGCGATGCCCATCGCCGTGCCCTGGTGCTCGGGCGGATACCAGCGCGAAGCCAGCGGCAGCGCGGCAGCAAACGATGCTCCGGCGACGCCGAGGAAGATGCCCAGCACCAGCACCTCGGCAAAGGAATGAACGCCTGCGACCCAGGCATAGGCAAGCGCGGCGATGACGATGATCTGGCCGATGATCGCCGCCTTCTTCGGCGACAGGCGATCAACCGCCACGCCCATGACGATGCGCAGCAGCGCCCCGGCCAGCACCGGCGTCGCCACCATCAGGCCCTTCTCGGAGTGGGACAAACCAAGGTCAGCCGAGATGCCCACCGCCAGCGGGCCAAGCAACACCCACACCATGAAGGCGAGGTCGAAGTACAGGAATGCGGCAATGAGGGTCGGCGTATGGCCGGCCTGCAGGAAGGACTTCTTATCCATTTCGGGCTCCAGAGTTCTTGATCACGCGCCGCTTTGGCGCAATAAACCCCAGCGCATGACTCCGTTGCCCGAAGGCCCGCCCTCGATGGCGGGCCAGACGCTGTTTCAAACACATAAAGCAAGCATCGTGCCAAATATAAAACAGATGCTTTTCAATAGCTTGACGGTTTCATTGACCACGGCTTGCGCACGACTTCGGGGCATCGCCAAGCGTCATCGCGCACAACAACGGTGCATTCGCCGCGGTCCGGGCTACGCCATAGCAGCGGCAACAGGACGTCCGAACAGCAGATGATCGCGGAACGCACTGACGTCCTCACCATCCTTCATGAGCTGGAAGTGCCAGGCGCCATCCGCCGTATCGCCATACAGCACCGAACCGACAATACGGTCGTTGCGAAGCACGACTCGCTTGTAGACACCCCCCTGGCGATCGCGCAGCACGATCTCCTCGGTCCCTTCGCCGCCGCTGAAGTCGCCCGCGGAGAACACATCGATACCGGTCACCTTGAGCTTGGTGGAGGTCACCGAGCCGGTGTAACGGCCGACACCCACATTGGCGAGGTGGCTGGCACACACCCGAGCCTGCTCGAACAGCGGTGCAACCAGGCCATAGGCCACGCCACGATGGGCGACACACTCGCCCACCGCGTAGATGCGCGGGTCGGTGACGGTCTGCAAGGTGTCCGACACGTGGATACCACGCACCGGACCGCTGCCGCAGTACAGGCCGGCAGCTTCGGCGAGCGCGACATTGGGGCGGATGCCGGCTGCGATCACGACCAGGTCGGCTGGGATCTCCGCCCCGTCGGCAAGGCGTAGCGCGCCGACACGCCCCCGCTCGCCGCCATCCTGGGCGGCAGGCAACAGCGCCTCGGTCTGGCATGCGAGCAGGAACTTCATGCCGCGGGCCTCGAGCTCGGCCTGGAGCATGTCGGCAGCGGCCTTGTCGAGTTGGCGCTCCATGATCCAGTCGCCCTTGTGCACGACGGTCACCGCCATGCCGCGCCGCATCAGGCCGTTGGCGGCCTCGAGGCCAAGCACGCCGGCACCGATCACCACCGCATGGCGGTAGCGGCCGGCCGCCGCGATCATCGCCTCGGTATCGGCGATGTCGCGGTAGCCGAGCACCCCCGGCAGCGCGCTGCCCGGAATCGGCGGAATGAAGGGCGTCGAGCCGGTGGCCAGCAGCAGGCGGTCGTAGCGCGCCTCGGTGCCGTCCTCGGCGACCACCTTGCGCCCGACGCGGTCGATCTTCACCACCCGCTTGCCCGCATGCAGCGTCACGCCCCGGTCGCGGTACCAGTCGAGGTCGTTGAGCATGATCTCGGGCAGGTCCATCTCACCTGCAAGCACCGGTGACAACAGGATGCGGTTGTAATTGCCCTGCGGCTCGGCGCCAAACACCGTGATGTCATAGAGCTCGGGGGCGAGCTTGAGCAACTCCTCGAGCGTGCGCACCCCGGCCATGCCGTTCCCAACCAGGACAAGCTTGATCTTCTCCATGGCCTTGCTCCGCTCAGGCCCGCAGGGCCGCCGCCTCGCGGGTGCCCGCCGCCCCGCGCGCACGGGCGTTGGCAATGGGCTCGACCTTGCGCTGCTTCTCGTAGAGGAAGCTCAGCACCTCGTGGCGGTAGTGGGTGTAGCGTGGATCATCGGCAAGCGCCAGGCGGTCGCGCGGGCGCGGCAGGTCGATGTCGAGCACCTGCCCGATGGTGGCCGAGGGGCCGTTGGTCATCATCACGATACGGTCGGACAGCAGCACCGCCTCGTCCACATCGTGGGTGATCATCATCACCGTGTTCTGCAGCTCGGACTGAATGCGCATGACTTCGTCCTGGAGGTGGGCACGGGTGAGGGCATCAAGCGCGCCGAAAGGTTCGTCCAGCAGCAGCACCTTGGGCTCCATCGCCAGCGCACGGGCAATGCCCACGCGCTGCTTCATGCCGCCGGAGATCTCCGCGGGCAGGCGGTCGAGCGCGTGGCTCATGCTCACCATGTCGAGGTTGTGCAGGATCCAGTCGCGCTGCTCGGCCGCGCTGCGCTTGCCCTTGAAGATCTTCTGCACCGCGATCTCGACGTTCTGATACACCGTCAGCCAGGGCAGCAGCGAGTGGTTCTGGAACACCAGGGCGCGGTCCGGCCCCGGCGAGTTGACCTCGCGGCCATCGACGATGACGCCGCCCGAGGTGGCGCGCAGCAGGCCGGCGACGATGTTGAGCACGGTCGACTTGCCGCAGCCGGAATGGCCGATCAGCGAAATGTATTCGCCGCGCTGGACGTCGAGATTGACGTCCCGGAGGACAGGGTTGGTGACGCCGCCACGGCTGAAGTCCATGTCGACGCGGGAGATGCTGAGATAGGGCTGGCTCATGATCATAGGCTCCTTAAGCGGGACTGGTGCCACGGGTGACGCGCTTGCCGACCCAGGCGACCATGCGGTCGAGCAGGAAGCCGACGATGCCGACATAGACGAGGGCGAGGATGATGTCGCTGACCAGCGACGAGTTCCACGCATCCCAGATGAAGAAGCCGATGCCCACGCCGCCGATCAGCATCTCGGCGGCGATGATCGCCAGCCAGGACAGGCCGACCCCGATGCGCAGCCCGGAAAAGATGTAGGGCGCGGCCGCCGGCAGCATGATCTTCCAGAAGTACTCGACGCCATTGAGGCGGATGACGCGGGCGACGTTGCGGTAGTCCTCGGGGATGTTCCTGATGCCCACCGAGGTGTTGATGATGATCGGCCAGATCGCGGTGATGAAGATCACGAAGATGGCCGACGGGTTGCTGTCCTGGAAGCCGGCCAGCGAGATCGGCAGCCAGGCCAGCGGCGGCACCGTGCGCAGCACCTGGAACAGCGGATCGAGCCCGCGCAGCGCCCAGGTCGATTGCCCCACCAGCACGCCAAGACTCACCCCGGCCACCACCGCCAGCAGGTAGCCATAGGCCACGCGCTCGAGGCTGGCGAGGATCTGCCAGGCCAGGCCGACATCATTGCCGCCGTTGTCGAAAAAGGGCTGGGTGATGAGTTCCCAGGTCTCGTTGACCACCTGGCTGGGTGCAGGCAGCGCCGCGCCGGGACGCGAGCACAGCAGCTCCCACACCGCGCACAGCAGGCCGATGACGACCAGCGGTGGCAGGACGTGGTTCATGAAGTGGCTGTAGGCCGCACCGGCGCGCACGCGCAGCATGGAGGGCGGCGCGCTGGCCTGCGCCGGGGCGGCGATGGAATGGGTGTTGTCCATGACGGGCTCCTGTGGATGTCAGGCCTGTGTCCAGGCCCGGTCGGTTCGGTCTCAGCTGCGCACGGTCTTGATGGCGAGGCTGTCGAGGTAGGCCATCGGGTTCTCGGGGTCGAACACCTTGCCGTCGAAGAAGGTTTCCAGCCCGCGCGAGGTCGATGCCGGAATGTCGCTCGCCGCCACGCCCAGCTCCTGCGCGGCCTGGCGCCACAGGTCCTCGCGGTTCACCTTGCCCACCCAGGCCTTCATGTCGAAGTCGCGCGGCAGGTAGCCCCAGCGGATGTTCTCGGTGAGGAACCACAGGTCGTGGCTCTGGAAGGGGTAGGAGGCCTGGTCCTTCCAGTAACGCATCTGCTGCGGGCTGTTCTCGACCACGCGACCGGTGCCGTAATCGAAGTCGCCGCGCATGCGGTCGACGATGTCCTCGAAGGGGGCGTTGATCCAGCGCCGCTTGGCACAGATGCGCGCCACTTCCTCACGGTTGGCCGGGTCTTCGCAGAACATCTGCGCCTCCATCACCGCCTTGATCAGCGCCTTGGTCGAGTTCGGATGTGCGTCGACATAATCGGCGCGCATGGCGAAGGCCTTCTCGGGGTGGTTGTGCCACAACTCGCCGGTGGTGTTGGCGGTGTAGCCGATGCCCTGGTTGATGAGCTGGCGGTTCCACGGCTCGCACACGCAGAAGGTGTCCATGCTGCCGACCTTCATGTTGGCCACCATCTGCGCCGGCGGCACGACGATGGTCGAGATGTCGCGCGTGGGGTCGATGCCGCCGGCGGCCAGCCAGTAGCGGATCCACATGTCGTGGGTGCCGCCGGGGAAGGTCATCGCCGCATTGACCGCCTTGCCGCTGGCGCGCTTGGCGGCGAGCGCGTCCTTGAACACGGTGGTGTCGGTGCCGACCTTGAGATCCTTGTACTCGTTGCCCACCGAGATGCACTGCCCGGCCAGGTTCAGGCGGGCAAGGATGTACATCGGCACCTGCACGTTGTTGGCCGTCATCGCCCCGCTGCTGATCAGGTAGGGCATGGGGGTGAGGATGTGGGCGCCGTCGATGCCGTTGCGCTGCGAGCCCAGCACCAGGTTGTCGCGCGTGGTGCCCCAGGACGACTGCTTGAGCACCTCGACCTCGGTCATGCCGTGCTTGGCGAAGAAGCCCTTCTCGTCGGCGACGAAGAGCGGCGCGGCGTCGGTGAGCGCGATGAAGCCGAGCTTGGCCTTCTTTGTCTCGAGCGCGCCCCCCGCAGCCCGCGCCGTACCTGTCCACAGTCCGCCCATCATCGCTGCGCCGCCGAGCGCCATGGCACCGCGGATGAAGTGACGACGACTGACCGCTGCCTGCTTGATTGTCTTGCTGCCCATGATCGACTCCTGACTATGAACCACTGAAAGCAACAAGGCGCCCATCCCTGCCCAATTGGTATTGGCAATGGATGGACGCCTTTGTCCGGGATGCGACAGCCGCCGGGCTGCGCCTTGAGTCTCGAACCGCCTTTGGTTTCGCCTCGATCAAGCTATTGCAGGACTCGTGCCAGCTCTGGAATAAGGCCCCTATCTTTTTTAAATCATGGACTTGAAGCAAGACTAATGGAGTGCCGAGTCATACATCCACGCACTGCTGCAGTGCAACAGATGGACATGGCGCACAGCCGCAGTGCGTTGCGCACCACGAGTACCCCCGCAGGCCGGACGCCTTACGCAACACGCAGGTTCAGCTACGCGGCGGAAGCAGGTCGGACATCGCCAGCACGGCCTGGGCCACATCCACCAGACGCCGCCCCTGGTTCATCGCGGTCCGGCGCAGCAGGCGATAGGCCTCATCCTCGGCCAGGCCCTGGTGCCGCATCAGCTCCCCCTTGGCGCGCTCGATGAGCTTGCGCTCGTCGAGCGCAGTGCGTACCGCAGCCAGCTCGTCGTTCATCGCTTGCAGACGCTGCGCCTGCGCATGCAAGGCATCTACAATCGAACGCCGCAGGCGCGGCCCGAGGGCCTCCACCCCATCCTCCGTGGGCAGCACACCGCTCGGCGACACCGGCTCGGGCTGTGCTGCGAGTGCGCGCAACAGGCTTTGCGGATCGTCCGGATCGGCCTGCAAGGCGGCGATGCGCTGCAGGCAGGCGGCGCGCAAGCCCTGCGCAAGCGCCGCCTCGGTGTCACGAATCAGCTCCAGGCGCTGCGAGCAGCAGGCGAACCAGGCCTGTGCCTGCGCGGGATCGAGCATCGCGCCCTGGGCGGCAGCCAGCAACCTGCGCCGCATGCGTTCGAGTTCGCCCATCGGCATCGCGGCCTTGGCCTGAGCCCAGGTGCCGAGCAGTTCAGTCGGACAGAAGGCCTCGAAGCGCTCGAGGCAGGCCTCCTGGGCATCGATCAGGTGGAGCAGGTCCTGGCCGCCAGCGGCCGCCGTGCTCGCAGCCGCCGCACCCGCCGCGAACGCCGCGGCGCCGGCCGCACGCTCCTGACCTGCATGCTCCTTGCCTTGCATGAGGTTGAACAGCGCCACCAGCAAGCGTGACACTGCCGGATCGGCCGCGACATCGGCCGCCTCGAACACGAGCGCCAGCAAGGCTGCAACCATGCGGTTGAAACGCAGCGTGGCATCTGCGGCCTTGCAGCGCCGGGCAGCGACCTCTGCACGCAGTTCGGCCAAGCCGTCGAGCGCATGCAGCGCCACCGCAATCCGCGTGAACAGCCTTGCACCACCGGGCACTGCCACGATGGGCGCATCCTGTCCGCCCTCGACCTGAGCGAGCCAGCTGCGCAGTGCGGCCTCTGCTTGGGCGCTGAGGGCAACGCAGGCTTCGCGCTGGGAGACGAACACCTCGCCACCGGAAGCCAGGAACAGGTTGGAAGCGCCACGCTCGCCCTGCAGCCGATGCACGAGTTCGCTCACGGCCTGGACGAGGTCGCAACTGCGGGCAAGGTGTTCGAGGTCGTGGATCTCGCACTGTCGGGCAGCGGCGAGGAAGGCAAGCGTCGAGTTCATGAGCGGTTCCAGCAAAGGGCTGTTGGCAGGCCAGAAGGCGGAGAGACTACAAGCAACAACCGTGCAATGCACGCGTCACGCCCGGCCATACCCGCACGCGACAGCCGCCGCCGACCTCAGCCTTGCGCGCAAGACCCCGTACAGGCGCCCTGCCAACGCCCCCGCCGCACACCCAGCCCGGCGATGCCCAGGCTCAGGGACAGCGCACGTCGCGGCGCAGCGATCAGGGCGCGATGCACCTGCACCAGGTCGGCTCCCGCAGCCAGACGCGCAGCCGCCTCGCGCACAGAGCCGATACCCCCCACGCTGATCAGGGCCGTGCGCTCGCCCACTTCCGCAGCGACCCTGGCGATGCGAAGCGCCGCTGGCATCGAATCCCCTTCAGCCGACAGCAGAAGGCCATCCGCACCCGCGTCGATCAATTGGTGTGCCCAGCGCACGCCCCCCGCAGCAGCCAGCCAGGGCGCAGGCAGCTTGGCCACGAGGGCGAGGCGGATGGGACGCGCCAGGCGGTCGCGCACCTCGGCCAGTGCAGCCAGCAACTCGACGCACTGGGCTGGGGTGGCGCCACTGCGCCCCGGGTTCAGCACGACATAGTCGGCCGTGGCATGGCAGGCTGCAAAAAGGGCTTGCAGCCGTTCCAGCGCGCACCCTCCGCGCCTGGTGTCGCCCCTCCCTTCAAGACGCGGTACGAGCAGACTCAGACCATGCAGGCAGACACCCATCCGGCCGCCGCCTGCTGCCACATGCCGGCGCGCCGCAGCCACCCGCACACGGGGCGACGGACAGGCTGACGATGTCCGCAGGCTCCCCGTTTCGACGGCGCCCAGACCGAGTCGCGACGCATTCTCCAGCAGCACGCCATGGCGGTCGAAGCCGGCCGCGAGCAGCAGCGGCGAACCGAACCGCAACCCCATCACCTCGACCACGGACGCAGTCATGCCTCGGCCATGCACGACGCCGTCGGCGCGCGCAACCAACTCGGCCGACTCAACCCCATGACGCGCCAGCCGCAGTAGCGACCAGCGTGTGCGCAAAGCGCGTGGACTCAGGGCCGGAAGCGTCATCCACGCGTCACTCAAGGTGCCTGGTGGCACCGGCCAGCCTCGCTGCAGGCGAAGCCGCTCAGCAGGCCTGCGAGCGCCGCCACCGCGTCGTCGGCGAGTCCGTTATAGAGGCTCAGGCGTACACCGCCGCGTTCGGGATGGCCACCCAGGTCGTGCAAATCCGTCGCGTCCGCAGCCGCGAAGAAGCGCCGGGCGGTCTCCTCGTCGGGCAGCTGGAAGCAGGGATTGACCTGCGAGCGCCAGGCGCTGGGCGCGCTCCAGCGATAGAGACCGACATCCTCACCGGCGGCCATGGCCGCGGTCACCAAGGCATGGCGGTGCGCGAGCCGGACCGCCATGGCCGCCACGCCGCCGGCCGCCTCGATCCAGTGCAACATGCGGTGGGCGACGAAGACCGGCAGCACCGGCGGCGTACACAGGCGGGACTCCGCCTCGGCCTGGGCGCCGTAGTCCATGACCCGCGGCGTACCTGCTCGGGCATGTCCGAGCAGGGAACGGCGGATGATCACCAGGGTGAGCCCCGGTGTGCCGATCGTCTTCTGCGTTCCTGCATAGCCGACGTCGAGCCGCTGCCAGTCGATCGCGCGGGTGAGCAGTTCGGACGTGAGATCGGCCACCAGCGGCGCCTGCGTAACCGGGAGCCGGGCGAACTGCAGGCCGTCGGCAGTCTCGTTGGGCGTGACATGGACGTAGGCGGGGCGGTAGCCAACCGCGTCCTCCAGAACGGACATGCCGACACGCGCCTGCGCAGCTGCAGTCTCAGGCACGCCACCGCACCCCCACGCCGCCGTCAGCGCCGCCAACGCGCACACATGCACCGGGCAGTGGCGCCGCGCCTCGGCAATGGCCCGCCGCGACCAGTGCCCACTGTCGATATAGACTGCCCGCGCTCCAGTGTCTGCGCCGTACAGGTTCATGGGCACCAGGGCGAACTGCGTGCTCGCACCGCCCGCCATGAACAGGACCACGAACTCATCCGGGATCGCCAGCAGCCGGCGCAGGCATGCTTCGGTCTCGGCCTGCAGGCTGCGATAGGCCGATGTGGTGAAGGGCAGGCTCAGGATCGATCCCGGCCCCGGCCGGCAGGCCTCGGCCACCTCGTCCGCAACCGCCGTGGGCAGCGATCCCGCCGCCGCGGAAAAGCTGAACCCGGGCCGCGTACGCCAGGCCGCAAGGCCGGTGGGGACGCGCCCGGACGCTGATGTCGACAGCTGCGGGTCAGGAGAAGAGCGCGATCCCATGCGTTCCAGCCCCCATCAGGAAGACCACCGGGATCGACAGCATGGTGTTGACCCGTGCCGACAGGAAGGTGACGCGGGAGCAGCGCAAGCGCTCGTCCAGCGGCGCGGGGACGAAGCCGAGTACGCGCTTCTGGTGCGGCCACAAGACGAACCACAGGTTGCACACCATGATCACCCCCAGCCAGACGCCCAGCCCGAGCGGCGCCAGGCTGCCCTGCAGGCTGAGTGCATCGAACAACCAGCCGCGCTCCCACAGGATCGCCAGGCCGGTTCCCAGCACCACCAGCGAGCCATGGCGGAAGGTGCCGTGCTCGCGCTGCATGAGCGCACGCTGGCGCGGGCTGTCCGGGTCGGACAGGTCGGCGGCGGTGAGCGGGACGTAGCGCGCGCGCGTGACCGCGGTGGCGTAGTTGTGTCCGACCCACACCAGTGCGCCAAGCACATGCAGCCAGCGCGCCACCGTCTCGAACAGGATCTCCATCGTCATCCGCCTAGCCCGACACGCGCAGCAGTAGCGTCAGCACTGCAGTGAGCACGACGCCATACGCCACCGTCACCACCGAGGAGTCAAACACACGCAGCAGCAGGTCAGACATCGGACGGCTCCACGACGGCAACGGCAAGGTCCGCGCGCCCGGCAGCGCCACAACCTCCGCCCGTGCCGCCGCCTTCGCCGAGCAGGCGCGAGTTGCGATCGTTGCGCAGCACGAGCGGCTGGATCCTGCGCCCGGGTGCGTGCGCCTTGGCGATCGCCTCGGCAATCAGGTGGTGGTGCGGCGAGCGCGAACAGGCGGGGTCGGTGTTTGCTGCGTCGCCGGTGAGCAGGAAGGCCTGGCAGCGGCAGCCGCCGAAGTCCTTCTCCTTCTCGTCGCAGCTGCGGCAGGTCGTGCTCATCCACTCGTCGCCGCGAAATTTCCGGAAGGTCGGC
Source organism: Thauera mechernichensis (assembly GCF_029588855.1). Taxonomy (NCBI): domain Bacteria; kingdom Pseudomonadati; phylum Pseudomonadota; class Betaproteobacteria; order Rhodocyclales; family Zoogloeaceae; genus Thauera; species Thauera mechernichensis. The sequence goes on from NZ_JARQZE010000001.1 coordinate 210,744, forward strand.
GACTCGTTCCACAGCCACGCCAGGCTCTTGTCGCGGATGCTGGGAAATTCCAGCCCCTCGATGACGCGCGCCTCCTGGCAGGGCATGGCAACACCGTCGGGCGCAATGGTGAGGTGGATCGAGCCCCAGCCGTTCATGCACGCCTTGGGGCGGCCCTCGTAATAGTCGGGGATGACGAAGTAGATCGTCATGCGGTCGCCAAGACGTTCGCGCGCGGCCTGGACCGCACGTTCGGCGGCCTGCAGTTGCTCGCGCGTCGGCAGCAGTTCGTCGCGATTGACCATCGCCCAGTTGTAGTACTGGATGTTGGCAAACTCGAGGTAATCGACGCCGATTTCCTCGGCCAGGCGCAGGATGTCCTCAACCTGGCCGATGTTCTGGCGGAACACCGGCACATTGAGCACCATCGGGAAGCCATGCGCCTTGATCATGTGCGCGACCTTCACCTTGAGGTCGTGCGCCCGCGCACCAACCAGGGTGTCGGTGAGTTCGCGCTCGCTCGACTGCAGCGAAAGCTGGATCTGGTTGAGGCCGGCGGCCTTGAGCGCGCTGAGGCGCGCCTCGCTCAGGCCGACACCCGAGGTGATCAGGTTGGTGTAGTAGCCCAGTGCGCGCGCATCGGCGACCAGTTCCTCGAGGTCGTCGCGCAGCAGGGGCTCGCCACCGGTAAAACCGAGCTGCAGCGCGCCCAGTTCGCGGCCTTCGCGCAGCACGCGCTTCCACTCGGCGGTGGACAGCTCTGCGGTCTCGTCGCGGGCGTAATCGACCGGATTGCTGCACCACGGACACTTCAGCGGACAGCGGTAGGTGAGCTCGAGCACCAGCCACAGGGGCTTGCCCTGCCCATCAAGCCTGACGACGGATCCATCCTTTGGCACGGAACACCTCCAGGAATTTGTAGACGCCCTCGGCCACGCGTTCCTCGTCGCCCGGGTAGCGCTGCTGCAGCTCGGCGACGACTTCGGCGACGGTGTGTTTGCCGTCGCAGCGCTCGATGATGTCGCCGGCGGTCTGGTTGAGCTTGACGATGCCTTCCGGGTAGAGCAGGACATGGGCGTCCTGAGTGGGCTCCCAGCGGAAGAGATACATCGGGTTGAGCGCGTAGCGCTCGCCCGCGGCAGGCGGGCTGACGGCTGAGTCGTTCATGCGGGCATCCGCTCCGGGCAGGCGCCGGCCGGCCGCCCGCAGGCAGGCCGGGCGGCCGGACTTTCAGCGTACGTAGACGTAGGCGGTGACTTCGAAGCCGAGACGGATGTCGCAATAAGCGGGGTCGGTCCACTGCATGATGTGTCTCCTCTTGAATGATGGTGGCTGAACCGGCTTGTTTGCCGGCTCAGGGGCCATCATCCCGGTGACAGCAGCCGGCGGGATCCGCAGGATCGCGACCCCGCCATCGACGCGATCACCAGCGCGAACTGGCGAATATCATGATTCTTCCGCCACTGGCGCCGGTTTTGATGCAGATCAACGCAGAATCGGCACGACCTGGTCAATCGCCTCGACCAAGCGCTCACCCGCGGCATCTGCCCTGCCCTGCCAGCCATCGAAATGCAGCAGTTCGGGCAAGGGCACGCGCCTGAGCCAGCCGGCCGCCTCCAGTTCGGGGCGGGCATGGAAGTCGCGGACGTAGCCGATGCACAGGTAGGCGATGGGCACGATCTCGGGCGGAATGCCGAGTGCCTCACGCAGCGCCGGCGGGTGCAGGATGCTCACCCAGCCTACGCCGAGGTTCTCGGCCCGTGCCGCGAGCCACAGGTTCTGCACTGCACACACGGCGCTGTAGACGTCCATGGCGCCGATGTGGGTGCGGCCGATCACCACCGGGCCGTGACGGCTGCGATCGCAGGTGATGCAGATATTGACCGGCGACTCGAGGATGCCCTCGAGCTTGAGATTGCGGTAGGTGGCGCGCTTGCCCTCCTCGAACATCTGCTCGGCCTCGGCATGGGCGGCGAGGAAATCGGCATGGATCTTCGCGCGCACCGCGCGCGCGCGCACGACGATGAAATCCCACGGCTGCATGAAGCCCACCGAGGGCGCGTGATGGGCGGCCGTGAGCACGCGCGCCAGCACATCGTCCGGGATCGGGTCAGGGAGGAACTCGCCGCGTACGTCACGGCGGGTGTGGATGGCGCGATACACCGCGTCGCGCTCGGCGCTGCTGAACCGAGGGTTGGCCTGGAAACGGGTGTCCTGCGGCGGTGCGCAATGCACCTGGGTCTGGCTGCTCATGAAGTAGTCCCCTTGTCGACGAGCAGTGGGCAGCCGCCGACCAGACGGCTGCAGGAAACACTTCGAGGCCGGTCTTCCGGCTGCGGATCATCTCGTCCGGACGCCTTCCCGATCCTGACGACCAGTGGCTGGGCGAACCTTGCCCGGACAATCCCCTTCACGGCGCTGGGCGCGCGGCGGATTGGCACCGCCTTCCCGATTCTCCCGCGCAAAGCGCGGGCACCTCGAAGTCGAGAGGGCCAGATTCTAGCCACATGCCCGCCATCTCGCGACACCTGTGCGCTGGCTCGTGCCGCGGTATTGAGCCTGCCCCTTCACTCCACCCTTCACTCCCCCCTTCGCCGCCCGGCACGGTGCACCAGCTTGGTGACAGGCGCACCAACACAGTGCGCCCGGCGCATCTGCCATCGCGGCAGATCCAGTCAATCCGGGGCTTTCAAGGCGTTGAAGTGCATGGCACGGTCCGTGCTTAATGCAAACCAGCCCAGCACGCAAGGATGCGAACAGGGCTTGCCTCCGCCAACGCAGGTGGGGGCCGGCGGATACGAATACGTATGTCGTCGGCCATTTCCATCCGATGTCGAACCGCGTCCCGCGGAGGCCGTCATGCTTGAGCCGGACTCACCCCGTGCCCAGGTATCGCCAGGCCCAACGCGGGGCCGAATGAGTGATACCAGCATGAAGATCGTTCTCGTTGGCCATGGCATGGTCGGCCACAAGTTCCTCGAGGAACTCCGGCAACTGCAGATCCCCGGTGCGGAAGTCACCGTACTGTGCGAGGAGCCGCGGGTCGCCTACGACCGTGTGCACCTCTCCGAATTCTTCGCCGGCAAGACGGCGGAAGACCTCTCGCTGGTCGCCCCCGGCTTCTTCGCCGAGGCAGGCTTCACGCTTCGGCTGGGCAGCCGCGCGGCGGCGATCGACCGCCGCGCACGCACGGTGACGACGCAGGACGGCGTCACCCTGCCCTACGACAAGCTGGTGCTGGCCACGGGGTCCTATCCCTTCGTGCCACCGGTCAAGGGCAGCGAGCGCGACCAGTGCTTCGTCTATCGCACCATCGAGGACCTCGAGGCGATGAAGGCGGCTGGCGCGATCTCGCGCAAGGGCGTCGTGGTGGGCGGCGGCCTGCTCGGCCTGGAGTGCGCCAAGGCGCTGCGCGACCTCGGCCTCGAGACCCACGTCGTCGAATTCGCGCCCCGCCTGATGGCGGTGCAGGTGGACGACGAAGGCGGCCGCATCCTGCGCAACAAGATCGAGGCCCTGGGCGTGCAGGTGCACACCGAGCGCAACACGGTCGAGATCACCGACGGCCGCAGCGCCCGCCACCGCATGGTGTTTGCCGACGGTACCCACCTGGAGACCGACATGATCGTGTTCTCCGCCGGCATCCGTCCGCGCGACGAGCTCGCGCGCCAGAACGCACTGGCCGTCGGCGCCCGTGGCGGCATCGCGATCGACGACCACTGCCGCACCAGCGATGCGGCGATCCTCGCCATCGGCGAGTGCGCGGCCTGGCGCGACCAGACCTTCGGCCTGGTGGCCCCGGGCTACGAGATGGCGCGCATCGCCGCCCGCCAGCTGGCAGGTGACGCCCAGGCCGCCTTCGGCGGTGCGGACATGAGCACCAAGCTCAAGCTGATGGGCGTGGATGTGGCCAGCATCGGCGACGCCCACGGCAGGACGCCGGGCTGCCGCAGCTTCCGTTACGCCGACGAATGCAAGCAGGTCTACAAGAAGATCGTCGTCAGCGCCGACGGCAAGCACCTGCTCGGCGCAGTGCTGGTCGGCAACGCCGACGAGTACGGCACCTTGCTGCAGATGGCACTGAACAGCATCGCGCTGCCGGCCGACCCCGAGTTTCTGATCCTGCCCGCCAGCGACGGCAAGGCCAAACCCGGTCTCGGCGCCGACGCCCTGCCCGACAGCGCGCAGATCTGCTCCTGCAACAACGTGAGCAAGGGCCAGATCTGCGCGGCGGTCGGCGAAGGCGCAACCACCATCGGCGAGATCAAGGCCTGCACCAAGGCCGGCGCCACCTGTGGTGGCTGCGTGCCACTGGTCACCCAGGTCATGAAGGCCGAGATGGCCCGCCTCGGCCTGTCGGTGAACAACCACCTGTGCGAGCACTTCCCCTACTCGCGCCAGGAGCTCTACCACCTGATCCGCGTCGGCGAAATCAGGAGTTTCGAGGACCTGCTCGCGCGCCACGGCCAGGGCCTGGGCTGCGACATCTGCAAACCGACGGCGGCGTCGATCTTCGCCTCGTGCTGGAACGACTTCGTGCTCAAGGGCGAGCTTGCCAGCCTGCAGGACAGCAACGACTACTTCCTCGGCAACATCCAGAAGGACGGTACCTATTCGGTGGTGCCGCGCATGCCCGGTGGCGAGGTCACGCCGGAGGGGCTGATCGCAGTCGGCCAGGTGGCGAAGAAGTACGGCCTGTACACCAAGATCACCGGCGGCCAGCGGGTGGATCTGTTCGGCGCCCGCGTCGAGCAGCTGCCGGCGATCTGGGAAGAACTGATCGCCGCCGGCTTCGAGTCCGGCCATGCCTACGGCAAGTCGCTGCGCACGGTGAAAAGCTGCGTCGGCAGCACCTGGTGCCGCTACGGCGTGGATGACTCCGTGGGGCTGGCGATCGAACTGGAGAACCGCTACAAGGGACTGCGCGCACCGCACAAGATCAAGTTCGGCGTCTCGGGCTGCACGCGCGAATGCGCCGAGGCCCAGGGCAAGGACGTCGGCATCATCGCCACCGAGCGCGGCTGGAACCTCTACGTGTGCGGCAACGGCGGCATGAAGCCGCGCCATGCCGAGCTGATCGCCTCCGACCTCGACAAGGCCGCCCTGGTGCGCCTGATCGACCGCTTCCTGATGTTCTACGTGCGCACGGCCGACCGCCTGCAGCGCACCAGTACCTGGCGCGACAACCTGGAGGGTGGCCTCGACTACCTGAAGGCCGTACTGATCGACGACTCGCTGGGCATCGGCGACGAGCTCGAGCGCCAGATGCAGCACGTGGTCGACACCTACCAGTGCGAATGGAAGACGGCGATCACCGACCCGGCTGTTCGCAAGCGCTTCCGCACCTTCGTCAACGATCCGCGTGCCGATCAGCGCATCGTCTTCGTCGAGGAGCGCGGACAGATCCGCCCGGCGCGCGCCGAGGAACGCCCCGCAATCGAGAACGCCGAGGTGGAAGCATGAGCCCCGCGAGGACAGCCCCCATGAGCAGCGAAGAACTGAACTGGACCGCCGTGTGCAAGCTCGGCGACATCCTGCCCGGCACCGGCGTGTGCGCGCTCGTCGATGAGCGCCACGTCGCCGTTTTCCGCATCGGCGACAGCGGCGTCCATGCCATCGACAACATCGACCCACGCTCGGGCGCGAGCGTGCTGTCGCGCGGCCTGGTCGGCAACCTCGGCGAGCACATCGTCGTCGCCTCGCCGCTGTACAAGAACCACTTCGACCTGCGCACCGGCGAATGCCTGGAGGCCCCCGAGCACTCGGTGCGCGCGCACCACGTCAGGGTGCGCGGCGACGAGGTGTGGGTCGCGCTCGCCTGACGCGGCCTCAGCCGCGCTGGCGGCGGGCCTCGAACAGACAGATGCCGCTCGCCACCGAGACGTTCAGGCTCTCGACGCTGCCATGCATCGGGATGCGCGCGAGCTCGTCGCAGGTGTCGCGGGTGAGCCGGCGCAGGCCGTCGCCTTCGGCGCCGAGCACCCAGGCGACCGGCACCTTCTGGTCGATGTCGTAGAGCGTCTTGTCGGCCTCGCCGGCGGCACCGACCACCCACACGCCGGCCTCCTGCATCTCGCGCAGGGCACGCGCGAGGTTGGTGACGGTGATGTAGGGAACGGTGTCGGCCGCACCGCTGGCGACCTTGACCGCGGTGGCGTTCAGCCCCACCGCGCGATCCTTGGGCGCCACCACCGCATGCGCCCCGGCAGCATCGGCCACGCGCAGGCAGGCGCCGAGGTTATGCGGGTCCTGCACACCGTCGAGCACCAGGATGAGCGCGTTCTCCTCCAGGCTGTCGAGCACGTCGGCGAGCTTGATGTCGCGCCGGGTGGCGTCCACCTTGGCCACCACGCCCTGGTGGCGGCGGGTGCCGACCAGGCCGTCGAGCTTGTCGCCCTCGGCCTGGCTGATGCGCACGCCGGCGGCCTCGGCCTGGGCAAGGAACTTACGCACACGCGCATCCTTGCGGTCGGCCGACAGATAGACCTCGAGCACCGCATCGGGCGCGTGGCGCAGCTTGGCGGAGACGGCGTGGAAGCCGTAGATCAGCTTGGTGGGGGTGTTCTCAGGTGCTTTAGCCACGGTCGGTGCCCTTGGTGGTGGTCTTGCGGGCGGCACGTCGCGCCGGGGCCGCAGTCGGGGGCGCGGATTCTAACGCTTCGGCTGCAGGCGCGGCAGCGGGTTCGGCGACCGCCTTCTTCGCGCGCGTCTTGCGCGGCTTCGGTGCGACGGGCTCCGGACTTGCAGGCGCGGCCACGGGGGCGGCGGCCGGCTCGGCGGCGGCCTTACTTGCCCGTGACTTGCGGGGCGCGGGCGCGACGACCGCCGCCACGGTGACAGGCGCTTCGACAATCGGAGTGACGGCCGTCTTCTTCGCACGCGCGCTGCGGGGCTTGGGTTCGCCGGCCGGAGGCACGGCTGCGGCCTCGGGCACCTGCTCGGGCTCCGGGCGGGGAGCCACCTTCTTTGCGCGCGTGGTACGCGACTTTGGCGCAGCCGGATCGGTCACCGCAGGTTGCGCTTCACCGACCTGCACGGGCGCAGCCTCGACAACTGGTTCGGTGGCGGGTTTCTTGGCACGCTTGCTGCGGACCTTGGGTTCGACGGTCTCCGCAGCCACGACCGACATCTCGATGGCAGGCGCAGACGCCGCCTCGCCCTTCTTCGCGCGCGGCTTGCGCACCCTCTTTCCTGCCTCACCGCCGACCGCGACGGGCACGACATCGGCGGGCGTGACAGGCGTCTTCACCTCGACCGGCAGCGGGCCTTCGATGAGGCGGAAGTCGATCTTGTTGGTCGCCATGTCGACCCGCACGAGCTGCACCTTGACCCGGTCCGAGAGGCGGAACTGCTTGCCGGAGCGCTCACCCATCAGGGCGTGGCGCATCTCGTCGTAGTGGAAGTAGTCGCTGCCCAGGTCGGAGATGTGCAGCAGGCCCTCGATGAAGATGTCGTCGAGGGCGACGAAGAGGCCAAAGGGCACGACTGCCGACACGCTGCCGGTGAACTCTTCGCCGACGCGATCCTGCATGAAGTAGCACTTGAGGAAGGCGACGACATCGCGGGTGGCATCGTCGGCGCGACGCTCGGTCATCGAGCAGTGCAGGCCGATCTGTTCCCAGTCTCCGGGGCGGTATTGCTCGCCCGCCAGCGCGGCCTTGATGCCGCGGTGGATCAGCAGGTCGGGATAACGCCGGATCGGCGAGGTGAAGTGGGTGTAGGACTCATAGGCGAGACCGAAGTGGCCGACGTTGTCGGGGCTGTACATCGCCTGCTTGAGCGAGCGCAGCATCACGGTCTGCAACAACTGGGCGTCGGGTCGGTCCTTGACCTGCTCAAGCAGCTTGGCGAAGTCGCTCGCGCGCGGCTCTTCGCCGCCGCCCAGGCCGAGGCCGAACTCCTTCAGGAACTCGCGCAGCTTGGCAAGCTTGTCCTCGGAGGGCGAGTCGTGCACCCGGTACAGCGCCGGGTGCTCACGGCTGGCGAGGAAGTCGGACGCACACACGTTGGCAGCGAGCATGCACTCCTCGATCAGGCGGTGGGCATCGTTGCGCACCTCGGGCACGATCTGGGCGATCTTGCCGTTGTCGTCGAAGATCATCCGCGTCTCGGTGGTCTCGAAGTCGATCGCGCCGCGCTTGGCGCGCGCCTTGAGCAGCACACGGAAGAGCGTGTCGAGGTTCTCGAGATGGGGCAGCAGCGCGGCCAGCTCGGCGCGCACCGCCGGGTCCTTGTCGTACAGGGCGGCGGCGACCTTGTTGTAGGTCAGGCGCGCGTGCGACCAGATCACCGCGCGATAGAAGCGGTAGTTCTTGATTTCGCCAGTGGCCGAGATGTTCATGTCGGCCACCATGGCCAGGCGCTCGACCTGCGGGTTGAGCGAGCACAGGCCGTTGGAGAGCTTCTCCGGCAGCATCGGGATGACGCGACGCGGGAAGTACACCGAATTGCCGCGGTCGAAGGCGTCCTTGTCGAGTGCGCTGGCGGCATCGACGTAGTGCGAGACGTCGGCAATGGCGACGATCAGGCGATAGCCCTTGCCTTGGCGCTCGCAGTAAACCGCGTCGTCAAAGTCCTTGGCGGTCTCGCCGTCGATGGTGACCAGCGGCAGCTTGGTGAGGTCCTCGCGCCCGGCCCAGTCCTTCTTGCGCACCACATCAGGCAGCTTGCGCGTCTGCGCCTTGGCCTCGGACGAGAACTCGAAGGGCAGGTCGTGCTTGCGCAGCGCGATCTCGATCTCCATCCCCGGATCGGCGTAGTTGCCAAGGACCTCGACGATGCGGCCGATCGGCTGTGCGAACTTCGTGGGCTGCTCGACCAGTTCGACGGTGACGATCTGCCCGGCCTCGGGCTTCTTGCGCCCACCCGGCGCAACCAGGATGTCCTGCGCCAGGCGGCGGTTCTCGGGCACGACGATCATCACGCCATGCTCGTTGATGACACGGCCCACCACGCGCTTGTTGGCACGCTCGAGCACCTCGACCAGCTTGCCCTCGGGCCGGCCACGACGATCCTGGCCGGCAATGCGTACGATGACGCGGTCGCCGTGCAGCAGCTCGCGCATTTCCTTGGGACCGAGGAAGATGTCCGGCTCACCGTCGTCACGACGCAGGAAACCGAAGCCGTCGGGATGGCCCTCCACACGGCCCTTGATAAGGTCCACCTTGGATGGCAGCAGGTAGGCATCGCGGCGGTTGCGGATGATCTGGCCATCGCGCTCCATCGCACGCAGGCGACGGTCAAAGAAGTCGAGCTCGTGAGGCGCGACATCAAGTGCGGCGACGAGATCGGCAAAGGACAGTGGCACGCCTCGCTCGGCCAGTACCTGCAGCACGTACTCACGGCTGGGCAGCGGATGCTCGTATTGCGCCAGCTCTCGGGCGTAGAAGGGGTCGGCCTGCCTGACCGCACTTGCGTTCACGGCGGCGGCCTTGCGTGCCGCACGGCTGCGCCCCGGCCCCTTGACGGGGCTGCCCGCCCCAGCGGGGTCGTGGCGGGGCGCTGCAGCCGGTTCCGTACCCTGCCGGGGCGCTTTCGTCGCCACCTTCGTCTTGCTTGATGCAGCACTGGCTCTGGACATCCCGCTCTGCGGAACAGCCTTGGCTGTCTTCTTCTTTTCGGTCTTTTTCGTTTTACGAGTCATTGACAATCTTCTTTTCATGCTTATAATGCGCGTCTTCTTGCCCAGATGGCGGAATTGGTAGACGCACTAGTTTCAGGTACTAGCGCCGCGAGGCGTGGAGGTTCGAGTCCTCTTCTGGGCACCAGTTTCACAGGAAAGCCGCTCTTCGGAGCGGCTTTTTTGTTTTTGCCGTCCGCGCAGCTCGCGATGACACGGCGCAACGAAAGACAGAGGACACGCCCGAGAGCCCAACGCTTGCCGCAAGGAGACTGCAGGTGTTTTGCGTTTGCCTTGCCGCGAACTGTTTGCTATTATGCGCCTCCCTGCCCAGATGGCGGAATTGGTAGACGCACTAGTTTCAGGTACTAGCGCTGCGAGGCGTGGAGGTTCGAGTCCTCTTCTGGGCACCAGTTGCAGGGAAAAGCCGGCTGACAGCCGGCTTTTTTCGTTCACGGCACCAGCACCGCCTGCTCGGAACATCGCCCCGTCGCGCACCAGAACAGTACGTGCAGCCAGGATGCCGGCAGGACGGCGCAGCTCGCCCCCCTGCCGGGTAGCGCAGAAATCAGGCGCCAAACGGATGACGGCGCAAGATGGTTTCGTCGCGCTCGGGGCCGGTCGAGATCACATCGATCGGGATCTCGCAGATCTCCTCGATGCGGTGCAGATAGGCACGCGCCTCCTGCGGCAGCGCATCCCAGCTCTGCGCACCGAAGGTCGTTCCGCTCCACCCCTTCATGGTCTCGTAGATGGGCTCGCAGCGCGTCACCTCTTCCGAGCCCATCGGCAGCAGGTCGATGCGCTTGCCGTCGAGCATGTAGCCGGTGCACAGCTTGAGTTCCTCGAGGCCATCCAGGACGTCGAGCTTGGTGATGCACAAGCCAGTGACGCCATTGATGATGATCGAGCGCTTGAGTGCGGCAAGATCCAGCCAGCCACAACGGCGCTTGCGGCCCGTGACGGTACCGAACTCACGCCCCTTGGTCGACATCTGCTCGCCGGGCACGCCCTTGGTCTCGATGTCGAGCTCGGTCGGGAACGGGCCGCCGCCAACGCGGGTGCAGTAGGCCTTGGTGATGCCGAGCACGTAATGCAGGCGGCTGGGGCCCACACCCGAGCCTGCCGCAGCCTGGCCGGCCACGCAGTTGCTCGAGGTCACGAAGGGATAGGTGCCGTGGTCGATGTCGAGCAGCGTGCCTTGCGCGCCCTCGAACAGCAGCGAACCACCCGACTTGTTGATCGCGTAAAGCTCGGCCGACACATCGGCCACCATCGGCAACAGCTCCTCGGCATCCGCCATGGCCTGGTCGTACACCGGCTGGAAGTCCACCGCCTCTGCACCGAGGTGCTGGGTGAGGACGAAGTTGTGGTATTCGAGGTTGGCCTTGAGCTTGGCCGCGAAACGCTCACGGTCGAACAGGTCGTACACCCGCAGCGCGCGGCGAGCGACCTTGTCCTCGTAGGTCGGGCCGATACCCTTTCCGGTGGTCCCGATCTTGTCGCCGGCGGACTTGGCCGCCTCGCGCGCGCGATCGAGCGCGCTGTGGTAACCCAGGATCAGCGGGCAGCCCGGGCTGATGCGCAGGCGCTCACGAACCTTGATGCCACCCGCCTCGAGCGTACGGATCTCGGACAGCAGATGATGCGCGTCGAGCACCACGCCATTGCCGATGAAACAGGCAACGCCTTCCCGTACGATGCCCGAGGGCACCAGATTGAGCTTGTACTCGTTCTGACCGATCACCAGCGTGTGACCCGCATTGTGACCACCCTGGAAGCGGACCACGCCCTTGGCGTGATCGGTCAGCCAGTCAACGATCTTGCCCTTGCCTTCATCACCCCACTGGGTGCCGACGACGACGACGTTCTTTGCCATTTTCTTACTCTCCCTGTAACGGCACGACCGCCCAGCGATCGTCCCGCTTCACCAGTTGCCGGTCGCAGCCGGCCTCTTTCCATGTTCCTTCATGCCCAGGCAAGGCGCTCATGACGATCTCGCCACGCGCGCGCAAGTGCGCGATTGCCTCCGCCAGCCCGGCATCGCCTTCCAACGGCGCAAGCACACCGCCGGCCATCGCCGACGCAGCCGGCAGCCGCCACACCAGTTCGCGCAGGTCAAGACTGAAGCCGGTCGCTGGCCGCGCGCGACCAAAGGCCTCGCCCACGCGGTCGTAGCGCCCGCCGAGCGCGAGCGCCGCCGGCGAATCCGCACCGTATGCGGCAAAGACGACACCGCTGTGATAGTGATAGCCGCGCAGGTCGCCGAGATCGAAGCTGATCGGCAGGTCGGCAAGCGCGTCGGCCAGTTGCTGAAGTTCGCCGAGCAAGGCGCCGATACCCGCATCCTGCGGCAGGCGCGCACGCGCCTCGGCAAGCACCTCGGGGCCACCGTAAAGCGCTGGCAGGGCCAGCAGCGCCCCGCGCACCGGCTCGGCAACGTCGGCAAGCATGTTCTGCAGCTCGGGCACATCCTTGGCCTGCAGCAGATCGAAGAGCTCTTCCTCCCGCCCGGGCACCAGGCCCGCACGCGACGCCAGCGCGTGGAAGATGCCCACGTGACCGATGTCGATACGCGAGGCGGGCACCTCGGCCAGGCGCAGCACCTCAGCCAGCAGGCGCAGGATCTCGACATCGGCCTCGATCCCGGCGTGGCCGTAGAGTTCGGCACCGAGTTGCAGCGGCTCGCGCGTGGCGGTGAGCGTGGACGGCAGGGTGTGCAGCACGCTGCCGCAATAGCACAGGCGCGAAACGCCCTGGCGGTTGAGCAGATGCGCGTCGATGCGCGTGACCTGCGGCGTCATGTCGGCACGCACGCCCATCGTCCGCCCGGAGAGCTGGTCGACGAGCTTGAAGGTGCGCAGCTTGAGATCCTGCCCGGCCCCCGTGGTCAACGAATCCAGATACTCGAGCAGCGGCGGCATGACCAGCTGATAGCCGCGCACGCGGAAAGCGTCGAGCAGCCTGCGACGCAAGGTCTCGAGCTGGTGTGCGTCGGACGGCAGGGCGTCCTGGATGTGGTCGGGGAGTACCCAGCGCATGTGCGTGTCAGAGGAAGATGAATAGCAGGATCACCCCGACCAGCATGGAGGTCAGCCCGATGAAGCGGATCTGACCGTCGCCCATGCTGGCGAGACGCAAAAAAGTTTCGCGCCAGGCGGCTGGCGCGATGAACGGAAGGATGCCTTCGATGATGAGCATCAGCGCGAAGGCGATCAATAGCGAGCTACCCATGCGGGATCAGTTGCGCGAAGCGCCTCCCGAATCCTTCATGAAGCGGAAGAAGTCCGAACTCGGATCGACGACCATGACGTCCTCGCGACCGGCGAAACTGGCCCGATAGGCCTCCAGGCTGCGATAGAAGGAATAGAAGTCGGGGTTGCGCCCGAAGGCCTCGGCATAGATGGACGTTGCACGAGCATCACCCTCACCCATGATCTCCTGCGCGGAGCGATAGGCTTCGGCGACGATGACCTCGCGCTGGCGGTCGGCATCGGCGCGGATGCGTTCGGCCTCTGCCGCACCGAGGGAGCGCAGCTCGTTGGCGACGCGCTTGCGCTCGGCCTCCATCCGCCGATACACGGACTCGGAAACCTCGTTGGGCAGGTCGACCCGCTTCAGGCGTACGTCGACGATCTGCACGCCAATCGTGCGGGCGTCGCGGTCGGCACGTTCGCGCATCTGTTCCATGATGTTGTCGCGTTCGCCGGAAACGACGTCATGCACGGTGCGACGACCGAACTCCTCGCGCAGCCCGGCATTCACGGTCTGATTCAGACGCGTACGCGCCCGCGCTTCGTCACCCGCCACCGACTCGTAGTAGAGGCGCGGATCGACGATACGCCACTTGACGAAGTGGTCGACCAGCACGTTCTTCTTCTCGGACGTGATGAAGCGCTCCGGCTCCGGCGTATCCATGGTGAGGATGCGCTTGTCGAAGTAGCGCACGTTCTGGATGAAGGGCAGCTTGACGTTGAGGCCGGGCTCGGAGATGACCTCCTTGACCTCACCAAGCTGGAACACGATCGCATACTGGCGCTGGTCGACGGTAAACAGCGACATCGAGGCGATCATCACGGCGAGCAGCAGCACGCCGCCAATCAGGGACATCTTGTCACGCATCAACGCTCTCCCCGCTCACGAGTGAGTACGCCACCACGGGCGCGCGGATCCGTCGACGGCATCGGTGCGTTCGCACTGAGACCGGCCGCGGACTGGGAATCGGGCAGTGCCGCCGCAGGGGCACGACCACCGCTCTGCTGCATCAGCTTGTCGAGAGGCAGCAACATCAGGTTGCCATTGCCCTGGGCATCGATCATGACCTTCGAGGTGCTGGAAAACACCTGCTGCATGGTGTCGATATACAGGCGCTCGCGGGTCACGCCGGGCGCACGCTGGTACTCGGCCAGCACCTGACTGAAACGACTGGCTTCACCCTCGGCGTTGGCGACGACGCGGTCGCGGTAGGCATTCGCCTCCTCAACCAGTCGCGAGGCCGTACCACGGGCACGCGGCACGACGTCGTTGGCGTAGGCCTCACCCTCGTTCTTCTGCCGCTCACGGTCCTGACCGGCCTTGACCGCGTCGTCGAACGCGGCCTGCACCTGCTCCGGCGGCTGGGCGTTCTGCATGGTCACACGGCTGACCTGGATACCGGTCTGGTAGCGATCGAGGATGCGCTGCATCAGCTCGTGCGCCGTGGTGGCGATCTCCTCGCGCCCTTCGTACAGCACGAAGTCCATGCGGCTCTTGCCGACGATCTCGCGCATCGCGGTCTCGGCCGCCTGCGCGACAGCTTCATCCGGGAAGCGGTTGTTGAAGACGTAGTTCTCCGGTGCATTCAGCACCCACTGCACGGCAAACTGGATGTTGATGATGTTCTCATCGTCGGTGAGCATCAGCGACTCGCGCAGCACCTTGTTACGCTCGGAGCCACGGTAGCCCACCTCGACGGTACGCACCCCGGTCAGGTCGACGATCTCGTGCGTCTCGAATGGCGCCGGCAACCTCCAGCGCAAGCCGGGCTCGGTGGTCTCCACGTACTTGCCCAGGCGCAGCACGACGCCGCGCTGGTTCGCATCGACAGTGTAGAAACCGCTCGCCAGCCACACCAAGGCGACCAGCACGAGCAGCACGACCATGCCGCCGCCGAACTGCCGCGGCGACAAGCTCGGCATCTGCGGACCACTGCCGCCGCCGCTGCCACCACCATTGCCGTTGCCACGACTCGGGCGCTTGCCACCGAACATGCCCGTCAGGCGCTGATTGAAGTCGCGCCAGACCTCTTCGAGGTCGGGCGGTCCCTGATTGTTGCCGCGGTTGCGGTCACCGCGATTGTCGTCGTTGCGGTTGCCGTCATCGCGGCCGCGATCGCCGTCGCTTCCGCCCTGACCACCCCAGCGTGGGTCATTGAGTGACATGAGGATGCCTGTTATCACGATTGTTCTGACCGTTCGTCTGCCGCGCCGGTTGCCCGGCCGGCGTCGTCACCGAAGGTCTGCGAGGCTACTTCGGCGAGCGCATCGCGAAGCAGGTCGAGACCTTCCCCCGTTCGGGCGCTCAAAAAAATGCGCCTGAGTTTATCACAGTCGCCCCGCTCGACCGCCGCAGCGGCTCGGGTGAGGTCGATCTTGTTCCAGACCAGGATCTGCGGCACCTCGGCGGCACCGATCTCGGCCAGGACCTGGTTCACCGCCTCGATCTGGGCGTCGCGATCCTCGCTGGCCGAATCCACCACGTGAAGCAGCAGATCGGCCTGCGCAGTCTCTTCGAGCGTTGCCTGGAATGCCGCGACCAGCGCATGAGGCAGGTCGCGGATGAACCCAACGGTGTCCGAGAGCACCACATTTGCCCCGCCTACGTAGAGACGGCGCGACGTGGTATCCAGCGTGGCGAAGAGCTGGTCGGCCGCATAGGCCCCCGCCTTCGTCAGCGCATTGAACAGCGTCGACTTGCCCGCATTGGTGTAACCGACCAGAGAGACAGACAGAACGTCACGGCGTTCCCTGGCTCGTCGCCTGACCTTGCGTTGCTTCTCGATCAGCGCAAGACGCGTCTTGAGCATCTTGACGCGGTTGCCGAGCAGGCGACGGTCGGTCTCGAGCTGTTTCTCGCCCGGGCCTCGCAGGCCGATGCCGCCCTTCTGGCGCTCGAGGTGGGTCCAGCCGCGCACGAGCCGCGTCGCCAGGTGCTCGAGCTGAGCCAGTTCGACCTGGAGCTTGCCTTCATGGCTGCGTGCGCGTTGCGCGAAGATATCGAGGATCAACGCCGTACGGTCGATGACCATGCACTGCAGTTCGCGCTCGAGATTGCGCTGCTGGGCGGGCGACAAGGCGTGATTGAACACCACGATGTCGCCTGCATTCGCACGCAGGGCCTCGGCGATCTCCTGCACCTTGCCGCTGCCGGCAAAGAGCTTGGAGTCGGGCGAGGCGCGCCGGCCCTGCACCACGCCCTCGACGCTGGCGCCCGCGCTGCCGACCAGCAGCTTGAGCTCCGACAGGCGCTCTTCGATCGCACCCTGACCAAGGTCGAGCTGGACGAGTATGGCACGCTCGCCCGATGCCGGACGCTCAAACATGCATGCTCCCCGCGACCGTCATGCGCCGGCCGCATCGCTTGGACACGGCTCTCAGTTGCTGCCCTCGTCCTGCTGGATGACCACGGGGCGGGCAGGCACGACGGTAGAGATCGCGTGCTTGTAGACCATCTGCGTCACGGTATTCTTGAGCAGAACGACGTACTGGTCGAAGGACTCGACCTGGCCCTGGAGCTTGATGCCATTGACGAGATAGATCGACACCGGAATGTGCTCGCGGCGCAGGGTATTGAGGAAGGGGTCTTGTAGAAGTTGCCCTTTGTTGCTCATCGTTGAACCTCTTTATATTGTGTTTATAAGAATGCGGGATTCTTGTTGCACTGCGGCATTGCAGTATGCAACGAAATCCGGGTGTGGAAAGCAGAAGTGCATCGAAAAAATGCTCAGGACCGCGTCGCGAACGGATTGTGCGTGGTGCGGAACTGGATGCGCAAGGGCGTGCCCTGAAGCTTGAACGCCTCCAGGAAGCAGCGCTCGAGGTAGCGCACGTAGGACGCCGGAATGTCATCGAGTGCATTGCCGTGAATGACGATCACCGGCGGGTTCATGCCCCCCTGATGCGCGTAGCGCATCTTTGGACGCGCCATGCCATGCCTTGGCGGGGCCTGGCGGGCGACGGCCTGCTGCAGGGTACGCGTCAGGCGCGGCGTCGCCAGGTTGGCGGTCGCCGCCGCATAGGCCGCATCGACCGATTTCAACAGGCCGTTGATGCCTTCGGCCTTGAGCGCCGAAATCTGGTGGAAACGCGCAAAGGACAGGAAGGCGAGCTTGCGTGCGATATCGGCCTTGAGGCGGTCGCGACGGTATTCATCGACCGCATCCCACTTGTTGATCGCCACCACGAGCGCGCGCCCGGCCTCGAGAGCGAAACCCGCGATGTGCGCATCCTGGTCGGAGATATCCTGCGCCGCATCGAGCACCAGCACGATGACGTTGGCCTCCTGGATGGCCTGCAGGGTCTTGATCACCGAGAACTTCTCGATCGCCTCGAACACCCTGCCCTTGCGCCGCAGGCCTGCGGTATCGATCAGGGTGTAGCGCCGGCCGGCGCGCTCGAAGGGGATCGCGATCGCGTCGCGCGTGGTGCCCGGCAGATCGAAGGCGATCACGCGCTCCTCGCCGAGCAGCGTATTGACCAGGGTGGATTTGCCGACATTGGGGCGACCGACGATGGCAACCTTGGGCCCTTCATCCTCGCGCGCCTCGATTTCCTCATCCACCGGGAAGGGGGCGAGCACGATGTCGACCAGCTGCTTGACGCCGTCGCCATGAGCGGCGGATACCGGCAGCGGGTCGCCCAGGCCGAGCGCGTGAAAATCGGCTGCGACCATGGCGCGATCGAGCCCCTCGGCCTTATTGACGACCAGGTGCACCGGGCGCCCGGCGCGGCGCAGGCGCGCAGCGATGTTCTCGTCGTGCGGCGTGCGCCCGGCGCGGCCATCGACCAGGAACAGCAGCACATCCGCTTCGGCAATCGCCTGCTCGGCCTGGCGCGCCATCTCGTGCATGATGCCGTCCTTGGCGACAGGATCGAAGCCAGCGGTATCGACCACAAGATAGTCGCGCTCGCCGACACGGCCGATACCGTAATGGCGGTCGCGGGTCAGGCCGGGCTGGTCGGCGACCAGCGCATCGCGGGTGCGCGTCAGGCGGTTGAACAGGGTCGACTTGCCGACATTGGGGCGGCCGACCAGAACGATGGTGGGTTTCACTGAATCCTTGCCTCAGCGTACTTCGTACGCGGTAATGTCGCCGCCACTGCCCTGGACGACGAAGCCCCGGCCAAAGGCAACGGGATCGGCCTCGATCGGGCGGCTGCCGGCACGTTCGCGCGCGGCGAAGCGGCCGCTCTCGCGCTCGAGGGCATGGACGTAGCCCTCCAGGTCGCCCACGACCACATAGTCGCCGACGATGAGCGGACGCGACACCTTGCGGCGAGCGAGCGCGTCCTGTTTCCACACGCTTGCGCCACTGTAGGCGTCGAGTGCATGCACGGCGTCGTTGTCGTCGGTGATCATGGCAAAGCGGGCGTCGCGGTCCATGCCCACGCTGCTGGAGAAATCGCGCGCCCACAGGGCGTTGCCATTGGTGCTGTCGAAGCAGGCCGCGCGCCCCTGGTAGCTCACCGCGCACACCTCGCGCCGCCCGACCACGGGCGTGCCGGCAACGTCGGCCACACGTTCAAGCTCGGTGGCGCCGCGCGGCATCGCAACGTTGAGCTCGGTGATCGCACCACCGTTGGCCGCATTGATGACGACCAGGCGGCCACCGGGGAAGCCGGCGAGCACCACCGACCCTTCGAGCACCACACCGGAAAAGCTGCGCAGCGCCAGCGGCGGGTTGCTACGCTGGTACACCCATCTCCGGCTGCCATCGCGCGCGTCGAGCGCAATCAGGCGGTTGTCCGAAGCGCGCACGACAACGATCTCGAACCCCACCGCCGGCGGCGCGAGCACCTCGGCACCAACCGCCGCACGCCAGCGCTCGCTGCCGTTGGCAGCATCGAATGCGATCACCGTGCCGTCGGTCGCGACCACAACAACCTGGCGACCATCGGTACCGACACCCGCAGACAGGCGCTTGTCCGCCTGCACCCGCCACACCGCCGCGCCACCCTGGAAACGAGCGACATCGCCACGATGCGCTGCGGCATAGACGCTGTCGCTCCAGACCGCAGGCTGGAAACGGTAGATGCCTGCATCACCGATATCGGCACGCCACTGGCTGACGAGTTGCGCGCTCGGCTGGAGACTGACGAGCGGCGCGGGCTTTGCTGCCGAACTCGCAAAGGGATTGAGCGAAGAGCAGCCGGTGGCAAAGACCACTGCGGCGATGAGCGGAACAACACGCAGCGAAGACAGCTTCATCGATCAGACTCCAAGGGATTCAAGCTTGACACGCACGACCTCGCGCAGCGTGACGGCTTCGTCACCGTCGCCGGCAAGTGCGTCAATCGCGCCCTGATAGGCGGCACGGGCCTCGACCAGCTTGCCCTGCGCGGCCAGGATGTCACCGCGCAGGTCATCGAAGCGGGCCTTGTAGGCCGCTGACGGTGCCTGCTGCAGGCGGGCAAGCGCGGCGTCCAGTTCCCCCTGTTGCAGCAGCACGGCCGCCAGTCGAAGGCGCGCGAGATCGCGCAGCGCAGGGTCCTTGCCCTTGTCCGCCGCCCACTCGAGAGGCGCGCGGGCATTGACCAGGTCGCCCGCTTCGAACTGCAGCGCGGCAGACAACAGGGCGCCCAGCTGCGCGCTCACCGTCCCCGGATACTCGCCGATCAAGCGCCCCGCAGCCTCACGCGCCTTGTGCGCATCCTGCTGCTCGGCAGCCTGCTGCACGGCGTAGTAAAGCCCGCCGGCGGCAACTGCACTGCGGTTCTGGTACCACTGCCAGCCCTGCCAGCCGACCGAAGCCACCGCGGCAGCCACGGCAAGGGCGACGACCAGATTGCCGTACTGCGCCCACCACGCCTTGAGCTCGGAAATCTGCTCCTGCTCTTCGAGATCGTATACCGCCATCATTGACCCTCTTGTACTGATTCGTCGGAATACAGCAGCGCCGCCATCGCCTCGGGCAGGGCCTCGAGGCTGACACGCAATTGCACACCACCACCGCGCAGCGGCTTGAGGCCAACCTCGCCTGCGGCAGCCTCCTCTTCGCCGATGACCACCGCGACCGGCGCTGCGCTGGCATCGGCCTTCTTCATCTGCGACTTGAAGCTGCCGCCGCCACAATGCATGAGCGCCGCAAAACCATGCTCGCGCAAGGATTCGGCCGCCCGCATCGCCAGGCGCTGCGCAGCCTCGCCGACACTGACGACATAGGCGTCGGGCGCAGCACGCTCGCTCTCGCCACCGCAGGCCTGCCATAGCAGCAACAGGCGCTCGATGCCGATGGCGAAGCCAGCCGCAGGCTGCGGCTTGGCGCCGAGTTGCGCAAACAGACCATCATACCGTCCGCCGGCGCAGATCGTGCCCTGCGCGCCCAACCGCGTGGTCACCCACTCGAAGACGGTGCGGTTGTAGTAGTCCAGCCCGCGCACCAGGCGATGGTTGATGCGGAACGGGATACCTGCATCCTTGAGGAAGACCTGAACAGCCTCGAAGTGCGCCTTGGATTCATCACCCAGGTAGTCGGCAAGCCTGGGCGCGCCCTCGACGATGGCCTGCAGTTCAGGGTTCTTGGTGTCGAGGATGCGCAGCGGATTGGTGTGCAGGCGGCGCTTGCCATCCTCGTCGAGCTTGTCCTGATGCTGCTCGAGATAGGCAATGAGTGCCGCGCGGTGCTGCGCGCGCTCTTCGGGAGCGCCGAGCGAATTGATCTCGAGCGCGACATCCTCGAGGCCGAGGTCGTCCCACAGGCGAGCGCACATCAGGATCAACTCGGCATCGGTGTCGGCACCGGCGAAACCCAGCGCTTCGACGCCGATCTGGTGGAACTGGCGGTAGCGCCCCTTCTGCGGACGCTCGTGACGGAACATCGGGCCGTAGTAATAGAGACGCTGCGGGCCGCCCGCGGCGATCAGGCTGTGCTGGATGGCCGCACGCACGCAGGACGCCGTACCCTCGGGGCGCAGTGTCAGGTGCTCGCCGTTCAGGGCGTCCTCGAAGGAGTACATCTCCTTTTCGACGATATCGGTGACCTCGCCGATCGCGCGCTTGAACAGCGGTGTCGGCTCGACCAGCGGCATGCGGATGGGCCGGTAGCCGTAGCTCTGCAGCCAGTCGCGCACGATGTTCTCGAAGTACTCCCAGGTTTCGGCGTCGTCGGGCAGGATGTCGTTCATCCCGCGCACGGCCTGCAAGGTCTGGCTCATGAATGCGTGGTCTTTGCGTTATTGCGTTGTTGCGCTTTTGCGCGCTCGTTATGGTTTGCGGCTGAGGCTGGCGGCCCGGCCGGGCGCCTTTCAGCCGCCCTTCCTGACGTATTTCGTGGCCACGTATTCGTCGACGATGGCCTTGAACTCGGCACCGATGTTGTCTCCGCGCAGGGTCACCACCTTCTCGCCGTCGACATACACCGGTGCAGCCGGGGTTTCACCCGTGCCGGGCAGGGAAATGCCGATGTTGGCATGCTTGCTCTCGCCCGGACCATTCACCACGCAGCCCATCACCGCCAGCGTCATGTTCTCGACCCCGTCGTACTGCTCGCGCCAGACCGGCATCTGCGCACGCACGTAGTCCTGGATGCCCGAGGCGAGTTCCTGGAAGAACGTGCTGGTGGTACGTCCGCACCCCGGGCACGCGGTGACCATGGGGGTGAACGCGCGCAGCCCCATGGTCTGCAGGATCTCCTGCGCGACCACGACCTCCTGCGTGCGACTGCCGCCTGGCTCGGGAGTGAGCGAGATGCGGATGGTGTCGCCGATGCCCTCCTGCAGCAGTACCGCGAGCGCGGCCGTGGAGCCCACGATGCCCTTGCTGCCCATGCCGGCCTCGGTCAGGCCCAGGTGCAGGGCGTAGTCGCTGCGCCGCGCCAGTTCGCGATACACCGCGATCAGATCCTGCACGCTCGAAACCTTGGCCGACAGGATGATGCGCTCGCGCCCCAGGCCGTACTCCTCGGCCTTGGCAGCGGATTCCAGCGCGGAGACCACGAGCGCCTCGCGCATCACGGCTCCCGCGTCGCGCGGCTCGGCGCGACTGGCATTCTCATCCATGATGCGCGCGAGCACGGATTGGTCGAGACTGCCCCAGTTGACACCGATGCGTACCGGCTTGTCGTAGCGGCAGGCGAGCTCCACGATCGCAGCGAACTGAGGGTCACGCTTGCTGCCCGCGCCCACGTTGCCGGGGTTGATGCGGAACTTCGCGAGCGCCTCGGCGCAAGCCGGAAAATCGGTGAGGAGCTTGTGACCGTTGTAATGGAAGTCGCCAACGAGCGGCACATCCATGTTCAGCGCCAGCAGGCGGTCGCGGATATGCGGCACGGCCTTCGCGGCGGCCTCGTTGTTGACCGTGATACGCACGATCTCCGATCCCGCGCGTGCGAGCTCGGCGACCTGCATCGCCGTGGCGAGCACATCAGCAGTATCGGTATTGGTCATCGACTGCACGACGACCGGTGCGTCGCCACCGACTCGGACCTTACCGACAATGACCTGGCGCGTATTGTGGCGAGCCAGCGGGCAGGCGGGAATGGGCATCTGTTCTTGATTCATGACTGGGAAAGCACTCAACGCAAGGTCAGACGGGCAACCGAGCCACGGACATGCTTCGCGAGGTCGACCGGCTGACCATCGAACTCGAGATTGACGCTGCTGGCATTGCCAACGACCAAGACGAACGGGGGCGTACCCTGGACCGTACGCGAACTGCCCGCACGATTGGTGCCCGAATGCAGGATGCTGCCGGAAGCGTCACGCACCTCGACCCAGGAGTCCGCACCGAAGCGGAACACCAGTTGCCTGCCCGCGCCGTCAGCTGCGGCCTCGGGCGCGGCTGACGGCGCGGGCGCCGCCTCGGCCTGGACGCTGCCATCACCGCCCGCAGCGGCAGTGCCTGCCGTCGGTTCGCTGACGGCGGCAGGCGCCGCACTATCCTCCGAGCCACCATTCGCCTCGGCAGCCGCAGCCTCCTCGGCTGCCGGAGGCTCTACCGCAGGCGGACTGATTGGCTGCATCGGCGCCTGGACAAATGCAGGGACCGCCTCGCTGGTGTCGTCGCCAGCGGTGGTCGCCGGCTCGGTCTGGAACCAGTCGAAATACCAGCCCGCCAGAACGAGCGCGACCAGCACCACCACGACAGCGCCAAGCGGAAAGCTCGCACGCCGCGAACCGGATCCACTCGGCAGGTCGCCATCGGCGTTGCTAATGGGCGCAAGGTCGGGCGAGCCGGCAACCGAAGCGTGCTGCACGCTGTCGAGCAGGGGCGCGGCATCCACGCCCACGTAGCGCGCGTAATTGCGGATGAAGCCGCGCACGAAGGCCATGCCGGGCAGCGCAGCGAAGTCGTCACGTTCGAGGGCTTCGATCTGCCGCGGGCGCAGCTTGAGGGCAAAGGCGACCTCGTGCACCGACTCACCCCGTGCTTCGCGCGCACGGCGCAGCCGCGTGCCCGCAGACGCTGCCGCCTCGGCTGCGGCATCGGGCCGAACGGATTGATCTGGCTGCTGGCTGCTCACTCGTACTGTCCTTGGATCATCAGTTGATACTCACTGGAATTGCCGAAGCGGCTGCCCAGTTGCGAGGCATAGCTCGCCTCGGCATCTCGATTGCCGAGCCGGCGCTCGGTGCGCAGACCGAGCCAGGCCGACGCGGCGGTCGGCCCCTGCTGCTGGTGCAGTCGGATCAGATGCGTACGCGCCTGCTCCAGCCGTCCGCCGCGATAGGCAATATCGGCGAGGTGGAAAAGCGCGAGGCCGTTCTGTGGGTCGACCTGCAGT
This sequence comes from Thauera mechernichensis, assembly GCF_029588855.1. NCBI lineage: Bacteria > Pseudomonadati > Pseudomonadota > Betaproteobacteria > Rhodocyclales > Zoogloeaceae > Thauera > Thauera mechernichensis. The sequence goes on from NZ_JARQZE010000001.1 coordinate 234,320, forward strand.
GCACGCTGGAACTGCAGCTCGGCGCCGGCATCATCCTTGCGCCGCAGCTCGCACAGGCCCGCGTTCGTCAGCGGCCGGCCGGGGTAGCGGTAATACGGGTTGCGCGCAGCCATCGCGAGCCGCTCGAGCCCCTCGCTTTCCTTGCCCTGCAGGCACAGGAACCAACCATAGCTATTGTTGAAATCCGGATCTCCCGGCGCTATGCGCAGGGCGCGCTCGAAGTTGTCCCGCGCCGCCGCCAGCTCATCGACCAGCATGTAGGCGAGGCCCAGCAGGTGGAAGGCCGGGGCATAGTTGGGGCTGTCCTGAAGTGCGATCCTGGCTTCGTCGAGCGCAACGTCGTAGCGCCCGACCTCGAAGTACGCCATGCCCAACTCGACATGGACATGAGCCCGCGCTTCCTCGGGTGTAGCCGGCGTAACGTCCGACAGCGGCCGGCTCGCGGCCGCGGAATCGAACGCCGAGCCGCCAGGGACCGTCGCACACCCGGCCAGCAGCGCAGCCGCCACTGCTGCGGCAGTTAGCAGCGGACGATGTCTCATCTTCGTTCCTCCGTGATCTGCGTCAGACGCACCGTGCGCCGAGTTCTGTCCTGGACCTGGCCTGCGAGCTGGCCACAGGCCGCATCAACATCGTCGCCGCGCGTCTTGCGCGTGGTGGTGACGATGCCAGCGTCAATCAGGATACCGGCAAAACGGCGGATACGTTCCGCCGGCGAGCGCTCGAAGCCCGAGTTCGGGAATGGATTGAAGGGAATCAAATTGAACTTGCACGGTGTGTCACGCACGAGTGCAAGCAGCTCGCGCGCATGCGCATCGCTGTCATTGACGCCGTCGAGCATCACGTACTCGAAGGTCACGAAGTCGCGCGGCGCACGCTCGAGGTAGCGCTGACAGGCAGCCATCAGCTCGCGCAACGGGTATTTCTGGTTGATCGGGACGAGACGGTCGCGCAATGCGTCATTGGATGCGTGCAGCGACACCGCGAGCGCCACCGGGCACTCCTCGCGCAAGCGGTCCATGGCCGGCACGATGCCCGATGTCGACACCGTAACGCGGCGGCGCGACAAGCCGTAGGCGTGATCGTCGAGCATCAGGCGCAACGCGGTGACGACATTGTCGAAGTTGGCCAGCGGCTCGCCCATGCCCATCATCACCACATTGCTGATGATGCGACCATTGTCCTTGTCACCGGCTTCGAGCTCCTGCACGGACTCACTCGCATCGGCCCTGGCGGCGCCCAGCAGCTTGTTGGCCAGCCACAGCTGGCCAACGATTTCCGCCGCACTCAGGTTGCGGTTGAATCCCTGTTTGCCGGTTGAGCAGAACGCGCAATCGAGCGCGCAGCCCGCTTGCGACGACACGCACAGCGTGCCGCGGTTGGTCTCGGGGATGAACACGGTCTCGACCGCATTGGCGTTGCCAACGTCGAGCAGCCACTTGCGCGTGCCGTCGGCCGAGATCGAATCGCGCACCGGTACCGGCGGGCGGATCGTAGCGATCTCCTTGAGCTTGGCGCGCAGGGACTTGGCGACGTCGGTCATCGCATCGAAGTCGTCGCAACCCTCGCGATGCATCCAGCGCATCACCTGGCGGGCGCGAAAAGGCTTCTCGCCCAGCCCGGCGAACCAGGCGACGAGGCCATCGACATCGAAGTCAAGCAGATTGACCGGCTTGGAAGTGCTCATGCCTGAAACCACACCTTATGGCAGCAGCGGCCTCAAATCGCAGACCGCCCGTAATGCAAACGGCCCGCACACGCCGCATGCGGTGCGGGACGCACCGCGAAGCGTGCGCGACGGGCCGTTGGTACGGACCGCTCAGCGCGAGTAAACGTTCATGCCCGGGAAGAAGAAAGCCACTTCCACGGCAGCCGTCTCGGGGGCGTCGGAGCCGTGCACGGCATTGGCGTCGATCGAATCGGCGAAATCTGCGCGGATGGTGCCCTTGTCGGCCTTCTTCGGGTCGGTGGCGCCCATCAGCTCACGGTTCTTGGCGATGGCGTTCTCACCCTCGAGGCACTGGATCATCACCGGGCCGGAGGTCATGAAGGACACCAGATCCTTGAAGAAGGGACGCTCCTTGTGCACGGCGTAGAACTGGCCGGCTTCCTGCTCGGACAGGTGCACCATCTTGGCGGCGATGATCTTGAGACCGGCCGCTTCGAAGCGGGCGTAGATCTGGCCGATCACGTTCTTGGCGACGGCGTCGGGCTTGATGATGGACAGGGTGCGTTCGATTGCCATGGATAACTCCGGGACTGTGCTTGGTTAAAGCGGAAAGTTTGGAAAAAGCGCAAGATTTTAGCAGGTTTCGTGTGACACCGATGCGTCCGGCGAGTGCCGCGGTGACAGCGGCTGCGCAGACAGCACCATCGACACCGCGGATCAGTGCCCCGAAGACTCGAAGCCCGTCTCACGATGAATCGCACGGATCAGCTCGCTGCCAATGCGCCCCTCCATCGTCCTGTGCACAGGGATCAACGCCCTCTTGAACGCCGCCTTCTCCTGCGCGCTCGGCTCGTAGATCTCGGTCGTGCCGGCGGCGCGTACAGCCTCGAGCGCCCTGTCGTTCTCTTCCTTGGCGATACGGTTGGCGTAAGCGGTCGATTCGGCCATGGCACGCTCCAACCGAACCCGGACATCGGCCGGCAGGCGGTCCCAGAAGCGCTTGTTGGCGATCACCGCATAGCCCAGATAGCCATGCTCGGTCAGGGTCACATGCTTCTGCACTTCGTGCATGTTCTGGGTGAAGAGATTCGAGTGCGGATTCTCCGTGCCATCCACCACGCCTGCACGCAAGGCCGGATAGACCTCCGAAAAAGCCATCGCCATCGGTAGTGCTCCGAGCGCACGCATCTGTTCGTCGAGCACCTTGGACGACTGGATCCGCATCGTCTTGCCACGCAGGTCCTCAGGGCGGCGGATCGGCGAGTTGGCGGAGAATGACTTGAAGCCGTTGTCCCAGAACGCCAGCCCCTTGATCCCCCGCGCCTCGAGCCGGGACAGCAGTTGCTGGCCCAGCGGCCCCTGAGTGACCTTGTTCAAGGCCTCATAGCCGTCAAAAATGTAAGGCAGGTCGAACACCTCGAATTCGCGCATTCCGAGCTGACCGAACTTCGCCAGCGACGGCGCCAGCAGCTGGACCGCGCCAAGCTGAAGCGCCTCCATTTCCTCCTTGTCCTTGTACAGACTGCTGTTGGCATGGACCTCAACGATGACCGCTCCCTCGGTGTAGCGCTCGGCGAGCTCCTTGAACTTCTCAGCGGCCTTGCCCTTGGGCGTGTCCGCAGCCACAACGTGGCTGAAGCGGATGACGACGGGATCCGCAGCCGAAACTGCGGCCGACAATCCGAACGCAAGCACGCCAAGCAAAACTGCACGCAAACCCATCTCACCTCCTCCATTCGCACACCCGGACGCGTCGAGCAGTACAAGCAGGTCGTGCACCTGATCCGATCCGCGTGGACACTTCGTGCCGGACATCCACTTCTTGCACCGCCTTGCCGCCTGCTATTGTGGGAGCCTGACACCGCGCCGCCGCGCCTTTCCTGCTGCACCGCATCCAGCCCGATGACTCAAGCGCCCTCAACTCGACACGCCCCCAGCATTGAAACCGTCGCACGCAGGCGGTGGATGCAGCAGCTGCCCTACCTCACGCTGGGCCTGTTCGTGGTTGCGATCGCCGCGCTTGTCTGGCTCACCCGCGCCCACGACACCGACGAGCAGCGCACCACACTGATCAACGACGTGCTGTGGATGGAACAGAACCTGCGCTTCCATCTCGACCGCAACGAAATCCACCTGCAGCAGATCGGCCCCGAGCTGTTTGCCGGACAGACACTGGGAGCACCCACCGAAGCCCGCCTGTCCAGCCTGCTGAACCAGGAGCGCGGCCTGGTGCAGATCATCTGGGTGCGCGCCGACGGACGTATCGCAGGCGCCCTGCCACCCACACCGCGGCCTCACGCTGGCGACGAGGGCTCCGCCGGGGTTCCCGGCGAGCCCAGCCTGAAGCTCGCGCGCGCACTCGGCCGACCGGTCTACGGCCCCACCTACCCCACCACGAACGGCGCCCACCATTTCGAGGTTCATGTACCGGTGTGGTCCAACGAAGCGCTGCTGGGCGTTGTCGTCGGAGTATATTCGCTCTCCGATCTGGTGGTGCGCGAACTGCCCTGGTGGTTCTCCGAACGCTATCGCGTCGCGGTGCTCGACGCCGACGACCGTGAGATCGCGGCCAAGTCGAAGGTCGCACCCGTGTCCGCATGGCTGGCCTACACCATGCCCTTCGACCCGCCCGGCCACGGCCTCACCCTGCAGATCACCGCCTACAAGTACGAAACGCGCTGGATCCCGCTGCTCCTCGGCGCCTCGCTGGTCCTGCTGGCCGGCATCATCATCTGGAGCGTGATCCAGTTGCGGCGCGAGCTGGCAAGGCGTCAGCAGGCCGAAGCCGCATTGCGTGCCGAATCGGCCTTCCGCAAGGCCATGGAGGACTCGCTGATCACCGGCATGCGCGCCCGCGACCTCGACGGCCGCCTCACCTACGTGAACTCCGCCTTCTGCCGCATGACCGGCTATGAAGCCGACGAACTGGTCGGCCTGAAACCCCCCATGCCCTATTGGGATCCGGAGCACCTCGAGGAGACCTTCGAGCTGCACCGCGAGATCATGTCCGGGGGGAGCTCACCACAGGGCACCGAGGTGCGCCTGCGACGCAAGAACGGGGACATCCTCGATGCGCTGGTACTCGAGGCCCCGCTCATCGACCCGCAGGGGCGCCACGCAGGCTGGATGGGCTCGGTGCTCGACATCACCGAGCAGAAGCGCACACTCGAGCATGCGCGCCAGCAGGAAGAGCGGCTGCAGCAGAGTTCGCGCCTGATCACCATGGGCGAAATGGCCTCGACCCTTGCCCACGAGCTCAACCAGCCGCTGGCGGCCATCGCCAGCTACAACTCGGGCTGTATCAACCGCCTCGAAAGCGGCCAACTGGACCGCGACGAACTGCGCGACATCCACGAACGCATCGCCCGCCAGGCACGCCGAGCCGGCGACATCATCCGCCGCGTGCATGATTTCGTGCGCCGCTCCGAACCCCGGCTCGAAGCGCTTGATCTCAACGCCGTGATCCGCGACGCGGTCGCCCTGATCGAGGCCGACGCGCGCAAACGCGGCACCCAGATTGCAAGCTCGCTTGCGCGCAAGCTCCCGCCGGTGGCCGCCGACGCGGTGATGATCGAACAGATCGTCATCAACCTCGTACGCAATGCCATGGACGCCATGCACGACACCCCCGCCGTACAGCGCCAGGCGCTGATCAGCACGGCCCTCAAGGACCGCCAGGTCATCATCTCGGTCGCCGACCGCGGCACCGGCATCGACGCAGCGACGGCGGCACGGCTGTTCGAGCCCTTCTTCACCACCAAGAACGCCGGCATGGGCATGGGGCTCAACATCTGCCGCTCGATCGCCGAACTGCATCACGGCCGCCTGACTTTCGAAGCACGCCCCGGGGGCGGTACCATCTTCACCCTGTCGCTTCCCGTGGAACCCGATCCAGCATGAGCACTGCCTGCACCCACATCATCGATGACGACGAGGCCATCCGGGACGCCCTGCAATGGCTGTTCAAGACACGGGGCGTCGCCTGCCGGACCTGGGCAAGCGGCGAGGACTTCCTCGAAGCGTGGAGTCCGCAGTGGCGCGGATGCATTGTGCTCGACATCCGCATGGCAGGAATGAGCGGCCTGGAGTGCTTCGACACCCTGCTTGCGCGCGGCTGCGAACTGCCAGTGATCTTCATCACCGGCCATGGCGACGTGCCGATGGCGGTCGCTGCGCTCAAGAAGGGTGCGTTCCACTTCATCGAGAAGCCCTTCAACGACCACGACCTGGTCAGTCTCGTGGAGACGGCGCTCGCCGCTGACGCAGAACGCCAGCGCGCCGCAGCCAGCCGCGAGACCATCGAAGCACGACTTGCAACGCTGACCTGCCGCGAACGCGAGGTCATGGACCTGATCCTGGAGGGCAAGTACAACAAGGTCATCGCCGATGAGCTGTCGATCTCGATGCGCACCGTGGAAGCCCACCGCTCGCGCATTTTCGACAAGATGGACGTCCGCTCAGCCGTCGAACTGGCTCAGATGCTCACGACCCTGCGCAGCTGAGCCAGCCCCGGCTCAGGCGCCGGCCCGCGCGCCCGGCTCCCAGCGCGGCATCACGCCGGCCTCGTCAGGCGCACAGGCATGACTGCAGGCGATGCCGATGCCGGCCACCCACACCGGCGCGTCATCGGCCCATAGCACCGGCATGCGATCACGCAGCCAGGCCGGCACCCCCGCCGCCTGGCAGAGCTTGCGCAGCAGCTGGCGCGGACGCCCGGGTGCCAGCTGGAGCCGCACACCGGGCGCGCGCGCGGCCAGCACAAGTCGCTCCGCCTCCTGCAGGCGTACCCGGCTGAGGCCGACCCCGAGGCCACACTCGAATCGCACCAGGCCGCTGCCCCACGGCAGCGCGGCCTCTCCGCGCCATTCCCGCGCCTGCACAGAGACCTCCTCGACCCCCTCCACCCACAGCACCCCGCGGTAAACGCAACACGCCCAGCCATTTCCCAAGGCCACGCGCAGCGGCCGTGCGTCTGTCGCCGTCGCCAGCTGGCGCAGGGCCTCTTCCAGGCGCCCTCGCGATGGCGCCTGCGCGCCATACTCGCGCAGGCGCCATCGCAGCAGGTTCGCCTGCCGTGGCACGCTCAGCCCAAGCACACTGCTCGCCCGCCAGATCCGCCCCCCACACGTTTGAGCGTCGAGCTCGGCCAGGTCGGCGAGCAGGCCTTCGGCCTCGGCAAAGTTGGCGCAGGCGCGCGCCAGCATCGGCACTGCGGACGGGAATGCTGCTTCCAGGCTCGGCAGCACGCGGTGGCGCAGCATATTGCGGGCGAAGCGGAGGTCGGCATTGCTCTCGTCCTCTACCCATGAGAGCGCCTCGCGCCGCGCCCACTCCAGGATGCCGGCTCGGCGCTGACCCAGCAGCGGCCGCAGACGCCCGGGACGCCCGGGCGCAGCCGCAACGGACACCGCCATCGCCGCAGCGCCCGCAACCCCCGCACCGCGCAGCAGCCGGAACAACAGGGTCTCGGCCTGATCATCCTGATGATGGCCGAACACCATCCAGTCGCACGGTACGCGATCGAGCGCGGCATGCCGTGCTGCGCGCGCCGCCGCCTCCGGACCACCGCTGTGCGCAGGATCGACCGCGACCCTGAGGACTTGGAAGGGAACGCCGAGCCTCGCGCAATGCGCCTCACACGCATCGGCCCAGGCGCTCGCATTGGGGCTCAACCCATGGTGGACATGAGCGGCCTCGAGACTGAACCCCACCTCGGGCCGAAGACGATGCAGCAGCGCCAGCAGGACAACGGAATCGACACCGCCGGACAACGCGCAGCATAGTCGCGCGCCCGCTCCGACCCCGGCACGGCGCAGGCACTGCGCGACGGCAGCAAGCATGGGCCCATTCACCTCGGGCGGAGCTTCATGGTGGCCAGCGCTCACCCCGCGCTGGAACGCGACGACACGGCGGCGCTCAGGCCGCCTTGTCCTTGAAACGACCGTAGCTCATGAGCTTGTCGTAGCGCTGGGCCACGAGCTCCGAGGGCGTGAGCGCCTCGAGTTCGCGCAGCGCATCGCCAAGCGCACGCTTGAGTGCGGTGGCCATCGCGCGCGGATCGCGGTGCGCGCCACCAACGGGCTCATTGACGACCCGGTCGACAAGGTTCAAGGCCTTGAGTCGCGCGGCGGTGATACCCATCGTCTCGGCTGCATCAGGCGCCCTGTCGGCACTCTTCCACAGGATGGAGGCGCAGCCCTCGGGAGAAATCACCGAATAGGTCGAATACTGCAGCATCAGTACCTGATCTGCGACCGCGATCGCCAGCGCCCCACCCGAACCGCCCTCACCGATGATGGTGCTGATGATCGGCACACGCAGTTCGGCCATCAGGTAGATGCTGTGGCCGATCGCCTCGGACTGGCCGCGCTCCTCGGCACCGATGCCGGGGTAGGCGCCCGGCGTATCGACGAAGGTAAACACCGGCAGGCCGAACTTCTCGGCCAGCTTCATCAGCCGCATCGCCTTGCGGTAGCCCTCGGGACGGGGCATGCCGAAGTTGCGCGCGATCTTCTCCTTGGTGTCCCGCCCCTTCTGGTGGCCGATGACGACGCAGGACTGCCCGTTGAAACGCGCCAGGCCGCCGACGATCGCCTTGTCGTCGGCGAAGGCGCGGTCACCGTGCAACTCCTTGAAATCGGTAAAGATCAGCTCGGCGTAGTCCAGCGTATAGGGGCGCTGGGGGTGACGCGCAACCTGGGAAATCTGCCACGGCGTGAGCTTGCCATAGAGATCCTTGGTCAGCGACTGGCTCTTGGCCTCGAGGCGCCCGATCTCTTCGGAGATGTCTACAGCCGGGTCATCCTGCACGAAGCGAAGCTGGTCGATCTTCGCTTCCAGTTCGGCGATTGCCGTTTCGAAATCCAGAAAGGTGGTTTTCATCCAGCCGTTCCCAGTCAAAAAATGTCCGCCATTGTAACGCCGCCCGGACGGCGACGCGCACCGTCTTCGCTGCGCTGCCGCATTCAGGCCGCCGAACGCATCGGGGCGGCCCCGTGATGGCGGCCGCCCCGATGCCCTGCCCCGAGCGCCCGTCGGCGCCAGGGGGTCAGTCGTTGTTGGCGAAGCCCAGCAGGTGCAGCAGGCTGGTGAAGAGATTGAAGATGGAGACGAACAGCGTCACCGTGGCCATGATGTAGTTGGTCTCGCCACCATGGATGATGTTGCTGGTCTCATACAGGATCAGGCCCGACATCAGCAGCACGAAGGCCGCGGATACGGTCAGCGACAGCGCGGGGATCGAGAAGAACACCGCCCCAAGACCGGCCAGGAAGGCGACCAGGATGCCGACCATCAGGAAACCGCCCATGAAGGAGAAGTCCTTCTTGGTCGTCACCGCATACGCGGACAGGCCCAGGAAGATCGCCGCCGTGCCCGCCATCGCCTGCATCACGATACTGCTGCCGTTGGGCAGCGACAGGTAGGCCGAGATGATCGGGCCGAGGGTGAAGCCCATGAAGCCGGTCAGGGCGAACACGAACACGATGCCGAGGCTGCTGTTACGGAACTTGCTCGTCAGGAAAAGCAGGCCGAAGTAACCGACCAGGGTCAGGATCAGGCCCGGGTGGGGCAAGCCCATCGCCATCGACAAGCCCGCGGTGAGCGCCGAAAAAGCCAGCGTCAACGACAGCAGCATGTAGGTGTTGCGGATGACCTTGTTGGTCGACAGGACCGACGCTTCGGAGCGCGTCATCGTCATGCGGTTTTCCATTTCGAGCATTCCTCCAGGGGAAGTTGTTGAATTGTTTTGAACGACGCCGATCAGGCAGGTACTGCGTCAAGTTGGGGCGCCACGCTGCGCACCGGCCGCTGACTGCGCCGGACACGCTGCGCGAGCACACGCGAAACACGGTCTGCAGCCTCGTCGACGGCCGCCCGCACCTCGATCTGGGTGATGGCGAACACCACGTCCGGCAGATTGCGCAGCCGCAGTTGTACCACGCATCGTTTGTCGGTGCCGCCTCGCGGCCCATTCACATCGGCCACTTTCACACGCGCCCACTGGATGTGGTCGCGGAAACGCCCGATGGCGAACTGCATCCGTCGCGTCACATAGTCACGCAGCCCGGGAGCAGCCTCGACATTGTCGCAGTGCAGATCGATACGCATATGCAGTCTCCTTCGTTCTTGTTGCGCGATTGCCGTCGGGCACCACGCCTCGACGGATACTAACGCTCAGACTCTTCGATAAAATCCTGGTTCAACTGAATCTTTATCTGGTTTTGTCGAAGTATCTTCATCCTGTGCCCACGGGAGCCATCCATGCTCAACTACAAGCAACTACACCACTTCTGGACGGCTGCCCGTGCCGGTGGGATCGTCCGCGGCGCAGAACGTTCCGGGCTGGCGCCACAAACCGTATCCGGCCAGATCGCCGCACTCGAGACCGAACTCGGGGTCAATCTGTTCAAGCGGCAGGGCCGCAAGCTGGCGCTGACCGAGACGGGACGCATGGTGCTCGACTATGCAGAGGAGATCTTTCGCCTCGGCAGCGAGCTCGAGGAAGCACTGCGCAGCCGCTCGGCCGGGCGCGCCATGCCCTTCAGGGTGGGCGTTGCCGACGTGGTGCCGAAGGCCATCGCCTGGCTGCTGCTCGCGCCGTCGATGGATCTGGCCGAGCCGATGCGCATCGTGTGCCGGGAAGGCAAGTTCGACGCCCTCCTCGGCGAACTCGCCATCCACAAGCTCGACGTCGTCCTCGCCGACAGCCCGCTACCGCCAAGCATGGACGTACGCGGCTACAGCCACGCGCTCGGCACCTCGACCATCGGCCTGTACGCCACCCCCACACTGGCAGACGCACTGCAAGGCAGCTTCCCGGCATGCCTCGACGGCGCCCCGCTCCTGCTCCCGGGGGCCGAAGCGAGCGTGCGCACGCCGCTGCTGCGCTGGCTGGAAACCGAACGGCTAAGGCCGCGCATCGTCGGCGAATTCGACGACAGCGCCCTGATGCGTGCATTCGCGGAAGCAGGCGCCGGACTGTTCCCGAGCGCATCGCTGGTCGGCGAGCAGTTGTGTCGGCAGGCGGGCATGGTGCATCTGGGAGACGCAAGGGGTGTGACCGAAACCTATTACGCGATCTCGGTCGAACGCAGGCTGACACACCCCGCCGTGCGCGCGATCAGCGAAGGAGCCGCGCGTCATCAGCTCGGCGGCTCCACCGCGGACTGATTTGATTTTCGCTCGCAGCCCGTACAGAATCGCGGGCTTGCCAAGGCTTCCGGACGGCGTTGGCGATGGAACGGAATGAGGGAATCGTAGGAATGGCGCGCTTGTGGCCGGGTGGGCCGACAAGTGGCCGGCAGGGCATGGCCGCCGCGGATCGGGCGTCTTGAAACGCTGACGCCGATCGTCATGGTGCCGGGAGTGGGACTCGAACCCACACACCTTGCGGCGGCGGATTTTGAATCCGCTGCGTCTACCGATTCCGCCATCCCGGCCAGGGACGCGCATTATGTCCGAACAATCCTCACCCCGGCAAGCACGCTGCTGACCGGTGCATCACGCGACGACGGCAACACGGCAAGTGAAAGCCGACGACGTGGCACCAACCGCAACAGATCCTGGCTTCAAGAATCCATCATGCCCCTGACTCTCAGCGATTTCGATTACATCCTTCCCGCGGAACTGATCGCGCAAGCTCCCCTTGCAGAGCGCAGCGCCAGCCGCCTGCTTGTGCTCACCCCCGAGGCAGGCTCGGCGCCGGTGCTCGCCGACGCCTGCTTCACCGACCTGCCGGACCTCGTTCGCCCTGGCGACCTGCTCGTCTTCAACGACACCCGCGTCATCCACGCTCGCCTGCACGGGGTCAAGGACAGCGGCGGGCAGGTCGAGGTCCTGATCGAACGCGCGGTCGGCCAGCACGAAGCACTCGCGCAGGTGCGTGCAAGCAAGTCGCCCAAGACAGGCGCCCGGCTGTATCTCGCCGACGCCTTCGATGTCGAGGTACTTGGTCGTGTCGGCGAATTCTTCCACCTGCGCTTTCCCGCCGGCGAAGACCTCTTCGAATTACTCGAGCGCCATGGCAAGCTCCCCTTGCCGCCCTACATCCAGCGCGCCGCCGGCGACGCCGATGAAAGCCGCTACCAGACGGTCTATGCGCGCGACCCGGGGTCAGTCGCCGCACCCACGGCCGGACTCCATTTCGATCAGGCCTTGCTCGACCGCCTTGTCGAGCGCGGCGTGCGCTGCGCCTGGCTGACCCTGCACGTCGGCGCCGGCACCTTCCAGCCGGTTCGTGTCGACGACCTCGGCGAGCACCGTATGCACCGCGAGCGCTACGTGATCCCTCAGGAAACCGTGGACGCCATCGCCGCAACCCGCGCCGCCGGCGGACGCGTCATCGCGGTCGGCACCACCAGCATGCGCGCACTCGAGGCCGCTGCACAGGAAGGCGCCCTCGAGGCCGGCAGCGGCGAGACCGAAATCTTCATCCTGCCCGGCTTTCGCTTCCAGGTGATCGATGCGCTCATCACCAACTTCCACCTGCCCAAGTCCACCCTGATGATGCTGGTGTCGGCCTTCGCCGGCATGGACAGCATCCGCCGCGCCTACGCCCACGCCGTCGCCCAGCGCTACCGCTTCTTCAGCTACGGCGACGCGATGTTCATCACCCGCCGCAACGAAGCCGAGAACGACAAGCTCAACAATGCAATTTGAACTCCTCACCACCGACGGCGGCGCCCGCCGCGGCCGCCTTACCCTTGCCCACGGCACGGTCGAGACACCGGTCTTCATGCCCGTCGGCACTTACGGCACGGTCAAGGCGATGACGCCGGCCATGCTCGCTGACATCGGCGCGCAGATCTGCCTGGGCAACACCTTCCACCTCTGGCTGCGCCCGGGCCTGGACATCATCGCCGCGCACCAAGGCCTGCAGCGCTTCATGGCCTGGGACAAGCCCATCCTCACCGACTCGGGCGGCTTCCAGGTGTTCAGCCTGGGCGCGCTGCGCAAGATCACCGAGGAAGGGGTCAAGTTCGCCAGCCCGATCGACGGCGCAAAGCTGTTCCTGACACCCGAGATCTCGATGCAGATCCAGACCGTGCTCAACTCGGACATCGTGATGATCTTCGACGAATGCACGCCCTACCCCGCCACTCGCGACGAGGCGGCGAAGTCGATGCGCCTGTCGCAGCGCTGGGCGAAGCGCTCGCGCGACGAGTTCGACCGCCTGGGCAACACCAACGCGTTGTTCGGCATCGTCCAGGGCGGCATGTACGAAGACCTCCGCGACGAGTCGCAGGGCGCACTCGAAGACATCGGCTTTCACGGCTTCGCCATCGGTGGCCTGTCGGTGGGCGAACCCAAGGACGACATGGCGCGCATCCTCGCCCACACCGCACCGCGCCTGCCGCAGGGCAAGCCGCGCTACCTCATGGGCGTGGGCACGCCCGAGGACATCGTCGACGGCGTGATCGCCGGCATCGACATGTTCGACTGCGTGATGCCCACCCGCAACGCCCGCAACGGCTGGCTGTTCACCCGCTACGGCGACATCAAGATCAAGAACGCCGTTCACAAGGCCGACACCCGGCCGCTCGACCCCTCGTGCGATTGCTACACCTGCCGCAACTTCAGCCGCGCCTACCTGCACCATCTGCACCGCACCGGCGAGATCCTCGGCAGCATGCTCAACACGGTACACAACCTGCGCTACTACCAGACCCTGACCGCCGAGTTGCGCGATTCGATCGCTGCGGGCGAGCTGGACGCCTACGTGCGACGCTTCCGCGCCGAACGCGCCACCGGTACGCAGTGAAGGAACCACCCGCCCTGCGGAGGCATCTGATCCACCCGGGCGCTCGCCCCGCTGCTGTTATAATCGAGCGCTTTTTTGCCAATCTGGAGTTATCAACGTGCTGATTTCCAATGCCTATGCCCAAGCTGCGGGCGGCGACCCCAGCGGCGGCCTGATGGGCCTGCTGCCCCTGATCCTGATGTTCGTGGTGCTGTGGTTCCTGATGATCCGCCCGCAGATGAAGCGCGCGAAGGAACACAAGGCCATGGTCGAAGCCCTCGCCAAGGGCGACGAGGTGGTGACCGGCGGCGGCATCGCCGGGCGCGTGACCGAAGTCGGCGACAGCTTCGTGCAGCTCGAGATCGCCAACAACACCGTGGTCGCCGTGCAGAAGCAGGCCGTCGCCACCGTGCTGCCCAAGGGCACGCTGAAGTCGCTGTAAGCCTTGCACGCGCCGGCCGGCACCCAGCCCGCCGGCGCGTTTCGCATCACCCCACCCGCTGCACGATGTGCAGCCCGCTTCGCGGCCCCGCCGGTGCCCCGCACCGCGAACAACCGCAACGCCCCCCACACCTCTCCCGACGACGATGAACCGCTACCCCCTCTGGAAGAACGCCCTGATCGTCCTCGTGCTGCTCTGGGGCCTGCTCTACACCCTGCCCAACTTCTATGGTGAAGTTCCGGCGGTGCAGGTCTCGAGCGCCAAGGCCACGCTCAAGCTCGACCCGGCAAGCACCACCGACCGCCTCAACAGCGCCCTGCGCGAGGCCGGTCTGGCCCACACCGGGATCTTCTCGGACGCCACCAGCGTGCGTGCCCGCTTTGCCGACACCGAGCAGCAGCTGCGCGCCAAGGACGTGATCGAGCAGGTCTTCAACCCCGACCCGGCCGACCCCGCCTATGTCGTCGCGCTCAACCTGCTGTCGGCCTCGCCCAACTGGCTGACCTCGATCAAGGCCCTGCCGATGTACCTCGGCCTCGACCTGCGCGGCGGGGTGCACTTCCTGCTCGAGGTGGACATGCCGGGTGCGCTCGTCAAGCGCCTGGACTCGACCACGGGCGACCTGCGCACCCTGATGCGCGACAAGAGCGTGCGCCACGCCGGCATCACCCGCGAGGGCAACACCGTCGTCATCCGTTTCCGTGACGCCGAACAGCGCGAGGCGGGCCGCCGCGCCATCCAGGACGCCACCAACGACCTGCAGCTCGCCGACCGCGACGACGCCGCCGACGACCTCAAGCTCGTCGCCACGCTGACCGCGCAGGCGCAGCAGACGATGCGCGACTTCGCCATCAAGCAGAACATCACCACCCTGCACAACCGCATCAACGAGCTCGGCGTCGCCGAGCCAGTGATCCAGCAACAGGGCGCCGAGCGCATCGTGGTACAGCTGCCCGGCGTGCAGGACGTGGCCAAGGCCAAGGACATCCTCGGCCGCACCGCCACGCTCGAGGTGCGCATGGTCGATGACACCCCGGGCGCCGTCGAGCAGGCCCTGGCGGGCAACGTGCCCTTCGGCACCGAACTCTACACCGAGCGCGGCGGCGCCCCGCTGCTGGTCAGCCGCCAGGTGGTGCTGACCGGCGACCGCCTCACCGACGCCCAGCCCGGCTTCGACGGCCAGACCAACGAGCCTGCGGTGCACCTGACGCTGGACGCCGCTGGCGCCCGCATCTTCCGCGACGTCACGCGCGAGAGCGTCGGCAAGCGCATGGCCATCCTGCTGTTCGAGAAGGGCAAGGGCGAGGTCGTCACTGCGCCGGTGATCCGCAGCGAGATCGGCGGAGGGCGCGTACAGATCTCGGGCCGCATGACCACGGCCGAAGCCAACGACGTCGCCCTGCTGCTGCGCGCCGGCAGTCTGGCAGCGCCGATGGAGATCATCGAGGAGCGCACCGTCGGCCCCAGCCTGGGCGCCGAGAACATCACCAAGGGCTCCAACTCGGTGATCTGGGGCTTCCTCGCCATCGCCGTGTTCATGATCGCGTACTACACCCTGTTCGGCCTGGTGTCGGTAATCGCGCTCACCTTCAACCTCGTGCTGCTGATCGCGCTGCTGTCGCTGCTTCAGGCTACGCTGACCCTGCCCGGCATCGCCGCCATGGCGCTGACCCTGGGCATGGCGATCGACGCCAACGTGCTGATCAACGAACGCATCCGCGAGGAACTGCGCAACGGTGCCAGCCCGCAAGCGGCGATCTCGGCCGGCTACGACCGCGCCTTCGACACCATCCTGGACGCCAACATCACCACCCTGATCGCAGGTATCGCACTGCTGGTGTTCGGCTCCGGCCCGGTGCGCGGCTTCGCCGTGGTGCACTGCCTGGGCATCCTGACCTCGATGTTCAGCGCCATCCTGGTGTCGCGCATGATCATCAACTTCATCTACGGCCGCCAGCGCAAGATCGCCAAGCTGCATCTGGGCCAGTCGGCGAACTAAGGGACAAGGGCAGACAAGACCATGGAATTCTTCCGTCAGCGAACCGACATCCCCTTCATGCGCCATGCGCTGAAGTTCAACCTTTTCTCCAGCCTCGCCTTCGTGCTCGCGGTGTTCTTCATCGTGCTGCGCGGGCTCAACCTGTCGGTGGAATTTACCGGCGGCACGCTGATCGAGGTCGGCTACGCCGAGCCGCCGCGCATCGAGGACATCCGCCAGGCGCTCGCGCGCGACGGCTACCCCGATGCGCAGGTGCAGAACTTCGGCAGTGCGCGCGAGATCCTGATCCGCATGCCCAACCGCGAGGACCTCGACACCAGCCGCATCTCCGAGCGGGTCATGGCCACGCTGCAAGCCACCGAAGGCCCCCAGCCCGAACTGCGCCGGGTGGAGTTCGTCGGCCCGCAGGTCGGCAAGGAACTGGCCACCGATGGCGCAATGGCGCTGCTGCTGGTGATCATCGGCATCGTGATCTACCTGGCGATGCGCTTCGAGTGGCGCTTCGCCGTGTCCGCGATCATCGCCAACCTTCACGACGTGATCATCATCGTCGGCTTCTTCGCCTTCTTCCAGTGGGAGTTCTCGCTGCCGGTGCTGGCAGCGGTGCTGGCGGTGCTGGGCTATTCGGTAAACGAATCGGTGGTGGTGTTCGACCGCGTGCGCGAGACCTTCAAGAAGAAGCGTGCCATGGACACGCCGGCGGTGCTGGACCATGCGATCACGGCGATGATCTCGCGCACCGTGATCACCCACGGCAGTACCTTGATGATGGTGGTGTCGATGCTGATCTTCGGCGGCGAGACGCTGTATTACTTCGCGCTGGCGCTGACCATCGGCATCTGCTTCGGCATCTATTCGTCGATCTTCGTCGCCAGCCCGCTGGTGATGTGGCTGGGGGTGTCGCGCGAGCAGTTCATCAAGCCGAAGAAGGAAAAGGAAGAGGCGGTGGTCTGAGCCCACGGTCTTCCGGATACGAGAAAGGCGCCTGCGGGCGCCTTTCTCGTATCCGGAAGACCGCGTGGGAGCGGCGCCAGCCGCGAGGGGTTGAAGGCGAAATGCGTTGGGCGGGTGCGATGAAAGACTCGCGGCGGGCGCCGCTCCTACAGCAAGGGCTACCGCGGCGCCCCCCGCGGCCGCGAGCTTGAACAAGATCGGCCGCCTGGATCGCCACAAGCAGAGCGCTTCGCGTGCCGACTTGTAACCCCAGCCCTCAAACTGCAAAAACCTGCTTGACCGTGAGCGTCTCGCCGCGCTCGATGAGACCGATCAGGCGGTCGATGTTGGGGTGCTTGCCTGGGTGGATGCGGGCGTCTTCAGTGTGCTCGGCGTAGAGCTCCAGTCCTTTCCTGGCCGCTTCCGGGCTGATCGCGCCGTAGAGCTGGGCGAGGTGGTTGTACACCACCAGCGAGCCGGCCTGACCGGGCTTGTTCTCGATGGTGGCGACGACCGCAGCAGCGGTATCGATGAGGTTGAGCGCGGCGAGGTGAGAAATGCCGGGCAGTGTTTTCAGGTTGTCGGCGAAAGCCATTCAGTGTTCCTTCCTTTGTGAGGGCGCTCAATGCAGGGGCCTGGCCGCAGGCACGGTGAGCAAGGTGTTGTGGGAGCGGCGCCAGCCACGAGCTTTCTGCAGTCTCGCAGCATCGCCTTCAACCCCTCGCGGCTAGCGCCGCTCCCACGGGGGCTGGTGCGCGCGGTGCGTTGCTGTTGGAGCGGCGCCTGCCGCGAGCTTTTGCAGGCGCTACGCCCACGTCACGCAAGGGGGGTTCTCAGATGCGCCGCGCCAGCTCCGCGGCCTTGCCGACGTAGCTCGCCGGCGTCATTGCCAGCAGGTGCTCGCGCGCCTCGGCGGGGATGGCCAGCGTGCGAACGAAGTCCTGCAGCGCCTCGCGGGTGATGCCCTTGCCGCGGGTCATGGCCTTGAGTTGCTCGTAGGGGTTCTCGATGCCGTAGCGGCGCATCACCGTCTGCACCGGCTCGGCGAGCACCTCCCAGCACTCGTCCAGGTCGGCCGCCAGGCGCGCCGGGTCGGCCTCGAGCTTGCCCAGGCCGCGCAGGCAGCTGTCGAGCGCGAGAACGGTGTGGCCGAAACCCACGCCCATGTTGCGCAGCACGGTGGAATCGGTGAGGTCGCGCTGCATGCGCGAGATCGGCAACTTCTCGGAGAAGTGCTTGAGCACCGCATTGGCGAGACCGAAGTTGCCCTCGGCGTTCTCGAAGTCGATCGGGTTGACCTTGTGCGGCATGGTCGAGGAGCCGACCTCGCCTTCCTTGAGCTTCTGCTTGAAGTAGCCGAGCGAGATGTACATCCAGATGTCGCGGCAGGCATCGATCAGTATGGTGTTGCTACGGGCGATGGCGTCGAAGAGTTCGGCCATCGCGTCGTGCGGCTCGATCTGGATGGTGTACTCGTTGAATGTCAGCCCCAGGGACTCGATGAAGCGGCGGTTGAAGCCTTCCCAGTCGAACTCGGGCCAGGCCGACAGGTGGGCGTTGTAGTTACCGACCGCACCGTTGAACTTGGCAGTCATCGCGACGCCGGCAATCGCGGCGCGGACGCGCATCAGGCGCGCGGCGATATTCGCCATCTCCTTGCCGAGCGTGGTCGGGCTGGCAGGTTGGCCATGGGTGCGCGACAGCATCGGGAGGTCGGCCAGGGCATGGGCGAGCTCGCGGAAACGGGCGATTACGGCATCGAGCGCGGGCAGCAGCACACGGTCGCGGCCTTCGGCCAGCATCAGCGCATGCGAGGTGTTGTTGATGTCCTCGGAGGTACACGCAAAGTGGATGAACTCCGACACCTTCATCACCTCGGCGTTATGTCCCAGGCGCTTCTTGAGCCAGTACTCCATGGCCTTGACGTCATGGTTGGTGGTGGCCTCGATCGCCTTCACCGCTTCGCCGTCAGCGGTCGAGAAGTCTGCGACCACGGCGTCGAGCTCAGCCACGGTTGCCACCGAGAAGGGCGCGATCTCCGCCAGCGCGGCATCGGCTGCAAGCGCCTTGAGCCACTCAACCTCGACCTTGACGCGGTTGCGGATGAGACCGTGTTCGGAGAAATGGTCGCGCAGCCCGGCCACCTTGCCGTGGTAACGGCCATCGAGCGGGGACAGAGCGGTGAGCGGGGACGGCGAGGCATTCGACATGACGGAGCTTCCGGACAAAAGTGCTATTTTAACGCCTCCCCCTTCCCAGAAGAGAACAAACCACCGTGAGCACGCCGGAGCGCTACAAGATCGAGGTGACTGCCGTTGCCGAGTACGTCACCGCACAGTCCCGCCCCGAGGACGACCACTTCGTCTTCGCCTACCACGTCACCATCCGCAACCTTGGCACCGTGCCGGCACAGCTGCTTGCCCGCCACTGGGTCATCACCGATGGCAACGGCAAGGTGCAGGAGGTTCATGGCCAGGGCGTGATCGGCGAACAACCCTTGCTCGCACCTGGGGAGCATTTCGAGTACACCAGCGGCTGCGTACTGGAAACCCCGGTCGGCACCATGCACGGGCGCTATCAGATGCTTGCCGAGGACGAGCACCGCTTCGAGGCTGAAATTCCGCCATTCATGCTGGCCATGCCACGCGCCCTGCACTGAGACCGCGCCGGGCGCGGCTCAGAAGTCCAGGCGCAGGGATACCCAGTGGCGCCGGTCGACGATGCGCTGCATGCGTTCCTCGGCATGCGCACCGTTGAGGGACTGCACCGTATAGGCGATCTCGCCGCCGCGGGCGAAACCTGAAAACGGGTAGGACAGGCGCAGGTCGGTACGCTGATAGCTGTCGGTGTCGGTATTGCGGGTCCACTTGATGTCGTGCACCCAGTAGCGCGCCACCGCCAGGCTCACCCCCATCGGAAGGCGCTGCATCCACAGCAGCGAGGTAGCCCGTCGCGGCGCGGAGCGCTCGGAGAGGGCGAAATAGCGCTCGGCGCCAGATCCGAACAAGTGGCTGCCGGCAGCTGCATGCAGTGTTCTGCCGAGCGTGCTGAAGTCGGCATCGATGTCGATGTGGGCATGCCCCACAACAATCCGTGTCGCATCTACGGGCTGCCACTTCCACTGCAGCTCCTGGCCCCTGATCTTCAGCTCATGCACGGCCTGCGCCGTCAGCGGCCCCCCCGCCACCGTACGGATGCGGTGGATACGATCCGACACGCGCTCGTGGAAGACACGCAGGTCCAGGCTCATGCGCACAGCGCGCCAATCGCCGAGGTAGCCCAGTTCCCAGCTGTCCAGCCCCTCGGCTGGCAAGCCCGGGGTACCCGCCCATTCGATACTCCCGTTGCTGGCAAGCTGGCTGGCCTTATGGTCCAGCGTCCCCGGCGTGCGCCAGGCCCTGGCATAACCAACGCGAACGGTGTTCTGCTCGTCGATATGGAAGCTTGCACTCGCGCGTGGCGCCACATGCGCACCGGCCAGCGAGTCGTACTCGTGCGACAGGCCAAGGTTGCCGGTGAACCAACCCAACGGTTTCCACTCCAGGTTGGCGAACAGACGCCCGACATCGCGGCTGACACGACCAACTCCATGCAGCATGGTCGCCGACTCGAGCGTGTCACGGCGCCAACTCCCCCCCCAGGCCATGCGTAACGAATCCACGGGGAGGAAGGTATGGAGCGCCTCGAATTCATGGCTGACGCCGCGGCCACCGTTGGGGTTGATACGCCCCAACTCCGGCCGGCCCGCAACATCGAAGCCAGCGTCGAGCCGATCGACATGATGGGTGTAGCGTAAGGATAGATCGGCGGACTCTGACAGCGCGTGCAGCCAGCGCGCCTGCACCCAGGTCGATGACTGATCCGCACGCCGCAGCGGGTCGGAGGCTCGGGGGCCGATCGCAGTGCCGTCTGCAGCGATGCTGAGCCGCCCGACAAGCTGGCGCGCCTCGACGCGACCGATCTGCAACTCGAGCAAGCTGCGTGCATCGAGCTGCAGATCAGCCCGGAAATCGAACAGCCTGCTGCGGTTGCTGTCGCGCCAGTCACGATCGGCTGGCAGCACGTCGCGATGGTCCAGTCCATCGTCGGCACGCTCCTGAACGCTCAGCCTGAAGGCGCCGCCTTCACCCAGACCGCCGCCGCCCCGCACGCTGTAATCACGCACGCCGCCGCTACCCCGCTGTGTGCTGACCGAGAGCCCCTGGGCAAAAGCAGGCTCGACCGTAACGATGTTGATGACCCCCAGGAAGGCATTGGTGCCGTAAGAGACGGTATTGGAGCCCCGCACCACCTCGATGCGCTCGATGTCCTCGAGCGCCACTGGAACCAGCTCCCAGTTCATACCGCCGCGAAAGAGCGGCGAATGCAAAGAACGGCCATCCACCAGCACCTGCACGCGGGGCGAGTAGTCCGTGTCGTCGGTAATGCCGTGGTAATTGACCCGCGCCGGCTTGTCGCTGGGCGTGAAGGTCTGGAAGCCGGGCACCAGGCGAAACACCTCATGCAGAGAACGTGCACCCGAGGCACGGATCATCGCGCGATCGATCACCGTTACCGCGCCAGGGGCGTCCTCCAGGCGCTGCGGCAAGCGGCTGACCGAGGCCACGATCGGAAGTGCGCTGAAGAACACGCCGTCATCCGCAGTGCCGACCAAGGGTGTCGCCATTCCTGCCGCCAGCAGCAGGCTCCACGCGCGCCGGACCACGCGAGCGCTTTGGGAGAAACGTCGGCCGCACACGGCGTGGCCGCACATGGCCATGCCCAGGGTCCCGATCTTGGATCGACCAATATGCTTCATGTCGTCTCCCCCAATGTACTCCCCCGCACTGCTCCGGCAAGCACGCACATGCAGAACGCGCTCAGTCCGAAGAGCGCTGGTACTCGATGACACGGCTACGGCCGGCATGCTTTGCCTCGTAGCACGCCTGGTCGGCTGCCTGCATCACCGCGGATACGTCATTGATCATGCCTTCCATACGCGCCATGCCGATGCTCGCCCCCACCTTGAAGCTCCGCCCCGCACACACGAACTCGTAGGCGGCGACCGCATCGCACAACGCAGTTGCGATATGGTGGGCATCCTCACGACCGCAACCGCGCAAAATCACCGCGAACTCGTCGCCACCGATGCGGAACACATGATCCTGCGCACGCAGGCGCGCACGCAACAAGCCAGCCAGCTCCCTCAGCAGGCGGTCTCCGGCCGCATGGCCGCAAGTATCATTGACCGGCTTGAAGCGATCGAGATCGATATACAGCAGCGTCACTACATCGCCTGCGCGCCTGTGAATCGACACCGCCTGCTCGATCGATTCCTCGAAAGCGCGCCGGTTGGGCAGTCCGGTGAGCGGGTCATGGCGTGCCTGGTGTGCCAACTGGGCCGTCGCTTCCTCGATGCGTGCCTGCAGCGTCTGCTGGCTGTGCGCAATCGAATCCGCCATGGCGTTGAAGCCGGCCTCGAGCGCCCTCAGCTCCTCGCTCGTCGACTGCGCCGACACGCGCACATCGAGATCACCCGACGCCATCCGGCGAACAGCCTTGACGAGGGCCGCCACCGGCAGGCCGACCGAGCGTGCCAGACGCCACGCCATAGCCAACGCCCCCACGAGCACCACCAGAACGGCCGCGACGACAACCAACAGCAGGCGCCGCTTGGCCCCTTCACGTGCCGTGACATCCAGATCAACCTGCACCCAGCCAAGCCGCTCCGTCCGCAACACCTGCTGCGGCGTCGAATAGTCATCCACCTGCGGCGCCAGGCTCAGTACCGCGGTGGCGAACTGCAGCCGCCCGCCACGAGCTTCGACCACCACCTCGTCGGCCTCGACCATGCGCGCCGCCGACGGCAAGCCGACCAGCCCCTGACCGGCCACTCCAAGCAACTCGCCGTCAGCGTCGTAGAAGGCAACCGCAGCGACCTCCGCCTGTGCAAGCGCGCGTGCCATCAGGCTGTCGAGGGCCACCGGATTGCCCGACACGAGGACGTACTCGGCGGCAGGCCCGAGAAAACTCACGATCGCCCGCCCCCGTGCCAGGCTGGCCTCGTCGAGCTCGCGATGGCTCTGGTGGACAAACAGGCTGCCAAGTACCACGACGAAGGCCAGGCTGGGCACGAACAGGATCAGGGCCATCCTGACGCCGAGCGAAATCTTGCGCATCCAGCTCATCGCCGCGCCCCTCCCCCGGCAATGCGCTCACGCAGGATCTGTTCGTCGGGCACGGTGATGCCAAGCGCCTTGGCCACCGTCCGATTCACCTCCACCTCGAAGCGCTCAGGGTGGTGAATCCCGCCCAGCCCCTCGGCAGAGTGCAGGCCGGCATTGAGCAGGTCGGCGAGGTCGTAGGCGATATGCTCCGGTGAGCTGAACACCGCCGCAAGCGCGCCCGCGCTGACGTAGGCCGACGAGAAAGCGAACACCGGACGGCGGTGGCGATAACTGGTAAGCAGGATGGCACGTGCCGCCGCCGGGCTGGACACCAGGCTGTCCGGCAAGGGCAGCAGTGCGGCGTTACGCTCCAGCAGGACCTGCAGCGCGCCGACAAGCTCGGTCGAATCGGCGATACCCACGATATCGAGGGCGAGTTGTTGAGCGGTCGCGGCCTGATTGATCATCGGCTCCACGAAACGGCTGTCGGGCCCAAGCAGGACGCCAAGCTGCGACGCCTGAGGCAGGATCGCGCGCACCAGGGCGAGGTGTCGCGCCACCGGCTGGTCGAGCACGATCGCGCCCAGGCTGCGCTGCGGAAACTCGCGCCTGAAGCGTTCGACGTCGCGCTGACCGACGAGGACGGCAAACACCGGTCGGTCGGACTGTCGCAAGGCCGCCTCCACCGCCTGCCGGCCCGCTGCGATCACGACATCCGTGCGCTCGAGCACGCCGTCTCGCGCCACCTCATCGAGCGCGGTGACCTCACGCACGCGATGCACGCCCGGCTTGGTCGCCTTGCGCAGCGTCTCGACGAACTGCTGCGCAGGCCCCTTGTCCCCCGGCGCCAGCAGCACCAGATCGAGCGCATGCGCCATCGGGGACAGCATCAGCAGCACGCAGGCGAACATGCGGACGAAGGCGCAGCGGACAGCATCGGCCGTCCTCGCGTGTTGCCGGCGACGGCCCGGCAGCGGCGGCGCCCGATCGTCCTCGGTGTTCACCAACCAAGCCTCAGGGTGGCAAACAGGAACGGCTGATGGCGGTACTTGCCGTTGTGGAAATCGGGGTACTTCCCGGTCGCGCTGAGGGCAGTCACGGAGAACTCGCTCTCGCTACCGGGGGCACCGAAACGGCGTGCGAGCTTGAGGTCGAAACGGTCGCCACGCGGAATGTAATCGCCACCGTTCATCCAGTAGTACTCACCGTTGCGGTAGTACCCGATGCTGGCCCGCCAGCGGTCGGGCAGATCCTTGATGAGCAGCACCGAGGTCG
The DNA here is from genome assembly GCF_029588855.1 of Thauera mechernichensis. Lineage (NCBI taxonomy): Bacteria > Pseudomonadati > Pseudomonadota > Betaproteobacteria > Rhodocyclales > Zoogloeaceae > Thauera > Thauera mechernichensis. Next base: position 258,524 of record NZ_JARQZE010000001.1, read on the forward strand.
TCGCATGCGGCGCACTATCCGGGATGTCCCGATCGGTATAAGGCTCGCCCTTGTCGATGCGGACGAAGGCCTGGGAGAGCACGATCCGCCCCCAGCCCGCACGACGCCAGTCCACCGTGAACTCGGCGCCGGTCATGCGGAAATCGTTGCCATTGAAAAAGTAGAAGGCCTTCTGTCCGGGGACAATGGGCTGGAAATCCGGTCCTTCAGCTCCTGCACAGGTCTCGGCACGCCAGAACTCGCGATACTCGGCCGGCAATTCGTCGAAATCGAAACCATCGATGAAGGTCCTGCAGCTGCGGTCATCGATGAAACGCTCGTGATACTCGCGGAACACCCGCGTATCGAGCGTGATCCCCAGAGGCGCATACTGCGCGACGTAGCCCAGATCGATGAAGCGCATGCGCTCGCTCTGCAACGAGCCCTGCGCGCGATACAGGATGCGGCGGATCACATCGCCTTCACGGTAGGTCTGGAAGGCGCGCGACTCCATCAGGCTGGGGGCACGGTAGGCCCTCCCCGCGGAAAGCCTGAGCGCAGAGAAATCGTCGAGTGCATAGTTGGCCGCGAAACGGGGCGAGAACAGGCGACCACTGTAGTCGTGATGCTCGAGCGTCCCTCCCAGATTGATCCGCAGGGCTGCGAGCGGCTGCCACTCCAGGTTTCCGAAGAGCTGCCCGTGCGTGGCGTCGAGCCAATCTCGCCTGCCCAGCAGGCTGAAGGAACGCGCGCGCTCGGCACGCACGCCGAGCCCGAGCATGCCGCTGAGCGAAGACGACAGCCGCGTGCTGTACTGGAGTTCGACATCATCGCGGCGAACCTCGCTGTCACGGTCGGCATCGAAGCGATAGGAAACACCGTCGTACACGAACGGCCCAACCGTCCACCGACCCTGCTCGCGCTCGCTCTGATGGTAGTACTGCAGACTCAACGAGCGCTCGGCGTCGAGCTGCCGTACCCAGCCTGCCTGCAGATACAGCGAACGGTCGCGCTCGACATGCGAGGGGAAGTCGACGTAATCGGGACTGCCGCGCCAACTGGGCCCCTCGCTCACGCCGAACTGCAAGGCCAGTTGATCGCGACCCGTGGCATGCAGGGTCGCACTGAAGTTGGCAACCGTCCGGGTGATCTTCTCGGCATCGTGCCAGCGCTGGAACCCAGGGCGGCTCTCCAGATGCGGCTCGAAGTTCACCGCCGAGCGGCGCGAAGCCGACAACCGCCAGTCCAGCACGCCGGCACCGTTGCCGTTGATGCGAACGCCGTAGTCGTGGAATCCGTCCTTGCCGGCACGCAGGATGACCGCCTTGCCCACCTCGGTTGCCGGCGAACGGCTGATGATATTGATCACGCCCTGGAAGGCGTTGACGCCATAGGCAGCGCCGTTGGGGCCACGCACCACCTCCAGGCGCTCGATGTCATCGACCCGCAGGGGCAATCCGTCCCACTTGGTGTCACCCCACAAGGGGCTGTTGATCGTGCGGCCATCGATCATCACCTTGACGCGGCGATCGTAGGCGTCGCCCAGACCATGGCTGGCCACCGTAGGCGAGCCACTCGCCACATCGGCGACCAGAAAGCCCGGCACCAGGCGCAACAGGTCATGAATACGCGTGAAGCCCGAAGCCTCGATCATCTCGCGATCGATCACCGTGACCGCGGCTGGCGCATCGAGCGGCGACTGCGCAAGCCGCGTAGCCGTCAGGACAAGCGGAATATCGTCGAAGAAAGGGTCACTGCTGGCCTGAACGGCGAGGGGCAGCGCCACGGCGAGCGCAGCCAGTACGCGTACGGCGTTCACACCTACTTCACCCGGTAACCTATACGCCCGCATGCAGGTCCTCACAGCACATATTGCTTCAGCGTCCAGGCCACATCGCCGAACGCCAAGGACCCGATTGTGCCCCGATGTCCTGCCCGACCGCTACGCCTTGCGCCACTGCGAGTGACACAGGTCACGGCGCACACACGCGGGTCGGGGCACGCAGCAGGGATTCAGCTCCGGTAGTCCGCGTTTATCTTGACATAGTCATAGGAAAAATCGCAGGTCCACACCGTGGCCGCTGCGCTGCCACGCGCGAGATCGATGCGGATCGTCAGTTCGGCGTGCTTCATGATCCGCGAGCCGGCCTCCTCGACGTAGCTGGCTGCGCGCCCACCGTGTTCGGCGACCAGCACGGCCTCGTCGGGGTTGCCCAGCCACACGCGCAACTTCGACACATCGAGATCGTCAATGCCGGCGTAGCCGATAGCTGCCAGGATACGGCCGAGGTTGGGGTCGGAGGCGAAGAAAGCGGTCTTGACCAGGGGTGAATGCGCGACCGCATAGGCGACCTTGCGGCACTCGTCGCGATCCGCACCGCCCTCGACTGCAATGCTCATGAATTTGGTCGCACCCTCGCCGTCACGCACGATGGCCTGGGCGAGCGCGATCGACACGTCGATGATCGCGGCACGCAGGGCCGCGAACTCGGCACTCGCAGCATCGACGACCTCATCGTTACCGGCGGCACCGGTAGCGACGAGCACGAAGGAGTCGTTGGTGGACGTGTCGCCATCGACGGTGATGCTGTTGAAGGACAGGTCGGCGGCCTCCCTGACCAGAGCGTCGAGCAGCGGCTGAGAAACAGCCGCGTCGCAGGCCAGGAAGCCAAGCATGGTCGCCATGTTGGGCCGGATCATGCCCGCGCCCTTGCTGATGCCTGTGAGGGTCACGGTCTTGCCACCGAGCTGCACCTGCCGCGACACCGCCTTGGCGAGCGTGTCCGTCGTCATGATGGCGTGCGCGGCATCGAACCAGCCGTCCGCGCGCAGGTCGGCGAGCGCCTTGGGCAGACCGGCGACCAGGCGGTCCATCGGCAGCGGCTCGAGAATCACGCCCGTGGAGAAAGGCAGCACCTGACTGGCGTCGATACCCATCTCCGCAGCCAGCGCAGCGCAGGTGGCCTGGGCATTGGCGACGCCGGATTCGCCGGTACCGGCATTGGCCACCCCGGTGTTGATCACCAAGGCACGGACGGCTCCGCCAGGCAGATGCGCCTTGCAGACCTGGACCGGCGCAGCGCAGAAGCGGTTGCGGGTGAACACGCCCGCGGCACGGCTGCCAGGGGCGAGCTCGATCACCGTCAGGTCACGACGGTTGGCCTTGCGAATGCCGGCCTCGGCGACGCCCAGGCGCACGCCCTGGACGGGCAGGAGTTCGGCACGGTTCGGGGTGGCGAGATTGACGGCCATGCGTGTCTCCGGTGCAGATCAGTTGAGTTTGCCGTGGCAGTGCTTGTACTTCTTGCCCGAGCCGCAGGGGCAGGGGTCGTTGCGCCCGACCTTGGGCGCGGCATTGACCTGCGGCTGCGCGCCGCCCTGCCCCGCCTCGGTGTTGCCAAGCGCCTCGTCGTAATCGGCGTGCTGGTACTTCACGTTCTCGACCTGTTGCGGCGGCTCGGCCTGTTCGAGCTGAGATTCGGTGCGGATCTGCACCGTCATCAGGATCTTGGTGACGTCGGCACGTACGGTGTCGAGCAGCCCCTCGAACAGCTCGAAGGACTCGCGCTTGTACTCCTGCTTGGGGTTTTTCTGCGCATAGCCGCGCAGGTGGATACCCTGGCGCAGGTGGTCAAGCGCCGCCAGATGCTCGCGCCAGTGGGTATCCAGGCTCTGCAGCATGACGTTGCGCTCGAACTGGTGCCACGCCGCCGGATCGACGACCGCGGTCTTGGCCGCATAGGCCTCCTCGCCCGCCTGCACGATACGTTCGAGGATGGCCTCGTCGTCCAGGCTGGGCTCGGCCTTCACCCACTCGCCCACCGGCAGCTTGAGCTGGCACTCGGCGAGCAGGGCCTGCTCCAGCGCCGGGATCTCCCACTGCTCCTCGACGCTCTCGGCCGGCACATAGCGACGGAAGATGTCGTGCAGCACGCCTTGTCGCATGGCGCGGATGGTGTCGGAGATGTCCTCGCTCTCGAGCAGTTCGTTGCGCTGCTGATAGACCACCTTGCGCTGGTCGTTGGAAACGTCGTCGTATTCGAGCAGCTGCTTGCGGATATCGAAGTTGCGCTGCTCGACCTTGCGCTGCGCGGACTCGAGCGAGCGCGTGACCATCGCGTGCTCGATCGCCTCACCCTCGGGCATCTTCAGGCGCACCATGATGGCGTTGAGGCGCTCGCCGGCGAAGATCTTCATCAGCGGATCTTCAAGCGACAGGTAGAAGCGGCTCGAGCCAGGATCGCCCTGGCGGCCGGAGCGGCCACGCAGCTGGTTGTCGATGCGGCGCGACTCGTGGCGCTCGGTGCCGATGATGTGCAGGCCGCCGGCGGCGAGCACCTGCTCATGCACCTTGGCCCACTCGGCACGCAGGGCACTGACGCGGGCCTCGAGCTCATCGGGCGGGACACTCGAGTCCTCGCGCAGCGCGGCCACCGGCTTCTCGATGTTGCCGCCGAGCACGATGTCGGTGCCGCGGCCCGCCATGTTGGTGGCGATCGTGACCACGCCGGGACGACCGGCCTGGGAGACGATCTGCGCCTCGCTATCGTGCTGCTTGGCGTTGAGCAGCTGGTGATCGATCTTCGCCTTCTTGAGCAGACCGGAGAGGAACTCGTTGGTCTCGATCGAGGTGGTACCGACCAACACCGGCTGGCCACGCTCGACGCAGCCGCGGATGTCCTCGATCACCGCATCCCACTTCTCCTTCGCGGTGCGATAGACCTTGTCGTTCTCGTCCTTGCGCTGCATCGGCCGGTTGGTCGGAATGACCACGGTCTCGAGGCTGTAGATGGAGTGGAACTCGAAGGCTTCGGTGTCGGCCGTACCGGTCATGCCGGCGAGCTTGCCGTACATGCGGAAGTAGTTCTGGAAGGTGATCGAGGCCAGCGTCTGGTTCTCGGCCTGGATGCGCACGCCCTCCTTGGCCTCGACCGCCTGGTGCAGGCCGTCCGACCAGCGCCGGCCCGGCATCAGGCGGCCGGTGAACTCGTCGACGATGACCACCTCGCCGTTCTGCACCACGTACTGCTGGTCCTTGTGGTACAGCGCATGTGCGCGCAGCGCAGCATAGAGATGGTGCACCAGCAGGATGTTGGCGGGGTCGTAAAGCCCACCACCCTCGGCGAGCAGGCCCATGCGCACGAGGATCTGCTCGGCGGTCTCGTGGCCTTGCTCGGTGAGCAGCACCTGGTGGGCCTTGAGGTCGACCGTGTAGTCGCCGGCCTCGATGACCTCGTCCTTGTCGTTGAGGCCACCCTCCTGCTTCTTCAGCAGCGGCGCGACCTGGTTCATCTTGAGGTAGAGCTCGGTGTGATCCTCGGCCTGGCCGGAGATGATCAGCGGGGTGCGCGCTTCGTCGATCAGGATGGAGTCCACCTCATCGACGATGGCGAAGTTCAGACCGCGCTGCACGCGCTCGCCGAGCGAATACACCATGTTGTCGCGCAGGTAGTCGAAGCCGAACTCGTTGTTGGTGCCGTAGGTGATGTCGGCAGCGTAGGCGGCCTGCTTCTGGTCGTGCGACATGCGTGACATGTTGCAGCCGGTGGTGAGCCCGAGGAAACCGTAGATCCGCCCCATCCACTCGGCGTCGCGGCTGGCCAGGTAGTCATTCACCGTGATGACGTGCACGCCCTTGCCCGACAGCGCATTGAGGTAGGCCGGCAGGGTCGCGACCAGGGTCTTGCCCTCGCCGGTGCGCATCTCGGCGATCTTGCCGTTGTGCAGCACCATGCCGCCGACGAGCTGGACGTCGAAGTGGCGCATGCCATGCACGCGCTTGCCGGCCTCGCGCACCACCGCGAAGGCCTCGGGCAGCAGGGCATCGAGCGTTTCGCCGTTGGCCACGCGCTGCTTGAACTCCGCGGTCTTGCCCCGCAAGGCCTCATCGGACAGCGCGGAGATCTCTGGCTCGAGTGCGTTGATCCTGCGCACGGTCTGAAAGTACTGGCGGACGAGGCGGTCGTTGCGACTACCGAAGATTTTCTTGAGCAGGCCGGAGATCATGTTTGGGGGTCGACGTCAATTCGGCAAAGGCGGCAGTTTATCATGTCGGACTCGATCACCTGATGACGCTTGTCGAGCCCGCGCACGATGTCCCAACTGCTGCACCGCTTCCTCGGCCAGGGCGACGCCCTCGCCCGCCTGCAGGACCATGCCGCCCGCCTGCGCCGCCTGCAGGGGGCGCTCGAACGCGGCCTGCCGCCTCAGCTTGTCGGCCAATGCCAGGTGGCGAACCTGAAGGACGGCACGCTCACGGTCAGCGCGCGCGGCGGCGCGGCGGCCGTGCGCCTGCGGCAGATGCTGCCCAGCCTCGTCGAGCACCTGGTCCGAGCAGGACATGCGGTGCAGGCCATCAAGGTCAAGGTGGGTACGCCGGAGCAGGTGCAATGGCGCCCGCCACCTGCCGAGCGCCACCTGTCGAACGACGCGAAGGACAATCTGAGCAAGTTCGCGCAAAGCCTGCCGCCCGATTCGCCGCTGCGCGAATCGCTCGAGCGCCTGGTGCGCCGCAGCCGCCAGTAGACGAGCGCCGCGGGCCGCAGCGCCGCGACGACAGGATCAGACCATCGGCGCGAGCACGCGCTCGATCGCGAACAGGGCGAAGAAGACGAATATCACCACGACCGCAGCGCGAAAGGATTTCCACGCCCAGGCCTTGTAGCGCGGATTGCCGGTAAGCTGCCACAGAATCACCGAGCCGCCGATCGCCAGCACGGCGAGCAGCAGCAGCAGGCGCATGATCAGCATGGGGTCGCGACCTTCATCTGCGGACGCTCAGGCGAAAGCCTGCGCCAACGGCGCAAACTGGTGGGAGACGGCGGCCGGTGTGCTCGCATCCTTCTCGAAGGTGACGATCTCCCAGGCCTCCTGATCTTCGAGCAGCACGCGCAGGATCTGGTTGTTGAGCGCATGGCCGGCCTTGTGCGCCGAGTAGGCGGCCAGCAGCGGATGGCCGCACAGGTAGAGATCACCGATCGCGTCGAGCACCTTGTGCTTGACGAATTCGTCCGCGTAGCGCAGCCCCTCGGCGTTGAGCACGCGATACTCATCCATGACGATCGCGTTTTCCAGACTGCCGCCCAGCGCCAGGCCATTGGCGCGCATGAACTCGACATCCTGCATGAAGCCGAAGGTGCGCGCGCGCGCGACGTCGCGCACGTAGGACTGCTCGGCGAAGTCGACCTTCACGCGAGTGGAGGTGCTGTCGATGGCCGGGTGGTTGAACACGATCGAGAACGACAGGCTGAAGCCGTCATACGGCTCGAGCCTGACCCATTTGTCGCCTTCGACATATTCGACCGCCTTCTTGACGCGCATGAACTTCTTGGGCGCCTTCTGCTCCTCGATGCCCGCCGACTGCAACAGAAAGACGAAGGGCGCCGAACTGCCGTCGAGGATCGGGATCTCGGGCGCATCGACGTCGACATGCAGGTTGTCGACACCCAGGCCGGCGAGCGCCGACATCAGGTGCTCGACCGTACCGACCTTGTGGCCACCCTGCTCCAGGCCCGAGCACATGCGGGTGTCGCACACCGCATACGGGTCGGCCGGCAGCGTGAGCGGCGGCTCGAGATCCACGCGATGAAACACGATGCCCGTGTCGGGCGCCGCCGGGCGCAGGGTCAGGTTCACCTTGCGTCCGCCGTGCAGGCCGACACCCGTGGCCTTGACGATGGATTTGAGGGTACGTTGCCTGATCATGTCTATTGTCCTTTTTGATCAGGCATTTTAGCACGCACCCCCGTGACGCCCTGGCTATCGCGGTCATGCAGACAGGCTGTTGCGCAAGCAGATGTTGCAGCGCAACCACGCCTGCACAAGGCCTCGGCCGCGACTCGGAACTCAAGTCCGCAATCGGCCCTGAGCCTGCGTGGCCTCCAGCACCCGCAGCAGGCTGGAGATGTCGTCGCGCCCCATCCCCTGCGCCATCAGCGCGTTGAGTTGCTGCCAGACCTGAGCCGCGATCGGCAGCGGCACAGCTGCCGTCGCTGCCTCGTTCATCAGGATGCCGAAGTCCTTATGGTGGAGCCGTGCCTCGATCCCGGCCGAAAAGTCCCGGCGCACCATCTTGTCGCCCATGATCTCCAGCATGCGTGAGGACGCCGAGCCCCCCAACAGCGCCGTGCGCACCGCCGCCAGATCGACGCCGTGGGCTGCAGCCAGGCGCATGGCCTCGGCGCAGGCCTGGACGACTGACACCATGATCATCTGGTTGCAGGCCTTGGCCACCTGGCCGGCGCCCGGCGGACCGATGTGCACGATGCGCTTGCCAAGCACCTCGAGCAGCGGACGTACGCGCTCCAGCACCTCGGGATGGGCGCCGGCCATGATCGCCAGCGTTGCATCGCGCGCGCCCTGGGGCCCACCGGAGACGGGCGCATCCACCCAGTCGACGCCCTGGCGCGCGTAGCGCTCGGCCAGGCGACGCGCCGTATCAGGGGCGATGGTGCTCATGTCGAGATGGATGGCGCCTTTGGCAAAACCCTCGGCGAGTCCGTCCCCGCCGAAGGCGAGCGCCTCCACGTCCGCGCTCGCGGTGACGATGGTCACCACCACCTCGCTGCGTGCCGCCAGTTCGGCCGGGGTGGCACACAAGGGCACCCCCTCGGCGACCAGGCCAGCCGCGGACTCCGGCCGCCGCGCCCACACCGCAAGGGGGTGCCCGGCAGCGCGCAAATGGCGTGCCATCGACTCGCCCATTGCGCCCAGGCCGATGAAACCGATCCTCATGCCCATGCCCTCCTGTTTCACTCGGCCGCAGCGCCGCTCATGCGCTCGAGCAGCTTGAGCACGGCAACCGAATCGTCCTCGCCCAGGCCGCTGCCGACCATGGCATTGAACAGCTGCGTCGTCGCCGCAGCCGATGGCAGGGCGAGCCCGAGCCGGTGCGCCTCCTCCATGACGATGCGCATGTCCTTCTGGTGCATCCAGGCCTTGAAGCCAGGTTTGAAGTTGCGCTCCAGCATGCGCTGACCGTGGTTCTCCAGGATGCGCGAATACGCGAAGCCGCCCAGCAAAGCCTCGCGCACGCGCCCAGCGTCGACCCCACTGCGCGCGGCGAAATTGAGCGCTTCGGCCACTGCCGCCACACCGACGCCGGTAAGGATCTGATTGCAGGCCTTGGCGACCTGGCCGGCACCGGCGTCACCGATGCGGGTGATCGAGCGCCCCATGGCCTCGAGCAGGGGCAGCACGCGCGCAAAGGCATCGGCATCACCGCCGGCCATGATGGTGAGCGAGCCAGCAATGGCGCCGACCTCTCCTCCCGACACCGGCGCATCGAGCGCCGTCACGCCGCGCGCCGCCAGACGCGCTGCGATCGACTGCGCTGCGGCCGGTGCGATGGTACTCATGTCGATATGAATGTGACCCGCCCCTGCCGCCTCGGCCACGCCTGCCGGGCCGAGCGTCACCTGCTCCACGTCGGGCGCATCGGCCACCATGCTGATCGTCACTGCCGCCCGTCTGGCGACATCGGCCGCGCTCTCGCAATCACCCGCGCCAGCCGCCAGCAGCGGCTCCATCGACGCGCGACGGCGGCTCCAGACATGCACGCGATGACCTGCCTTGATCAGGTTGAGCGCCATGGGCCGGCCCATCAGGCCGAGTCCGATGAATCCAACTTCCATTCGATAGATCTCCGTGGGGGATAGGTTCGGCACGGCATGCACCGGAAGCCGAGCGAGGCCTGCACGCGCACACCGCCGTTGCCGCTGGCAGGGCGGCAGGAAGCCCGCCATAATCCGGGCCATGAACTACGGCGCAATCATCAAGGAAATCGGGCGGGGCGCCAAGGGCGCACGCGACCTCGACACGGACACGGCGGCCGCGCTGTTCGGCGACATGCTCGACGGTCGCATTCCCGAACTCGAGCTCGGCGCCATCCTGATCGCCTTCCGCATCAAGAGCGAGGCCCTGCCCGAACTGCTCGGCTTCAAGCAGGCGATGGACGCGCGCAGCGCCCAGGTCCAGGTACCGGCGGGCCCCCGCTGCGTCGTCCTGCCGACCTACAACGGCGCACGCCGCCAGGCCAATCTGATGCCGCTGGTGGCGATGCTGCTGGCACGTGAGGGCGTTCCGGTGCTGATCCAGGGTCGTCACGACTTCGACACCCGGGTCAGCCCGTTCGAGTTGCTTGACGAGCTCGACCTGCGCCCGGCGGCCGACACCGCCGAAGCCGCAGCGCAGCTCGCGGACCGCCGCCTGGCGTGCATCAGCCTCCAGCGCCTGCTGCCGGGTCTCGACCCCCTGCTTGCCCTGCGTACCCGCATGGGCGTGCGCGCCAGCGGCCACACCATGGCCAAGCTGATCGACCCCTGCCGCGGACGCAGCGTGCGCGTGGTGGCGGTCACCCACCCCGAGTACCTCGAGCGCATGGATGCCTTCCTGCGCCTGGACGGTGGGCGCTCGATGCTGCTACGTGGCACCGAGGGCGAGATCTACGCCAATCCTCGCCGCTGCCCGGAAATGAAAGCCTACGTCGACGGTGAGACGCGGCTGGCCGTCGCGGGCGAAGAAGGCGGCGCCCCACCGCTGCCCGGGCTGCCAGACCTGCCAGGCGTCACCGACAACGCAGCACTCATCCGCGCCATGCTCGCGGGCGACGCCCCCATACCCGCCCCGATCACCGCGCAGGTCGCGGCGCTGAGAGCGCTCGCGCACTGAACACCGCGCGGGCGCAACACACAAGCCAACCCAAGGACTGATCGCGACATGGACACGCCCGAGCACAGACACTTCGCCCGCATCGGCTTTCATCACGGAGCCCGCTTCAGCGTCGCCGGACACACCGAGGCCTGCGAGATCCTCGACCTTTCACTCAAGGGCGCACTGCTGCAGTTGCAGGACGGAGCGGCGATCACTTCTGGCGCCAGCTGCAGCCTCGAGCTCGTGCTCGATGACGGCGAGGCCGTGGTGCGCATGGACGGCCATGTGGCGCACTGCAGCGCGGGCCGGATAGGGCTCGCATGCACTGCAATCGACCTCGACAGCATCACCCACCTGCGCCGCCTGATCGAACTCAACCAGGGCGACGCCACACTGCTCGAGCGCGAACTCGCCGCCCTGCTGCCGCACTGAACACGCCTGTCGATCAGGCCGCAAACCGGCCCGCACGGTAATCGGCGACCGCCTGATAGATCTCCTGCTCGGTGTTCATCACGAACGGGCCATACTGGGCAATCGGCTCGCCCAGGGGGCGGCCGGCAACGAGCAGCACACGTGCATCGGCCCTGGCCTCCAGCCGCACACCATCGCTGGCAGCCTCATTGGCAAGGATGGCCATGGTGTGCTCGGGCACCACCTGCCCCGCAACCGTCAACTGACCCTGATAGGCGTAGATGAAGGCGTTGTGCTCCACCGCCAGCGGCTGCTCGAACTGCGCCCCCGCAGGCAGGTGAATGTCCAGATAGAGCGGCGCCGTGGCGGTGCGCGTCACTGCACCGCCCACGCCATGGCTCTCGCCCGCGATCACGGTGACCTCGACCCCGGCTGCGGTGCGCACGCGTGGCAGCTCGTGGGCAGCGAAATCCCGGTACCAAGGTGCGCTCATCTTGTCGCTCGCCGGCAGGTTCAACCACAGCTGGAAGCCCGCCATCAGTCCGTCTTCCTGTTGCGGAATCTCCGAGTGGATCACCCCCCGGCCAGCCGTCATCCACTGCACGCCACCGCTTTCCAGCAAGCCCTCGTTCCCGGCGCTATCGCGATGCAGCAGACGGCCGGCGATCATGTAGGTCACCGTCTCGAAGCCGCGGTGTGGATGATCGGGGAAGCCGGCGATGTAATCCTCGGCCCGATCGCTGCCGAAGGCATCGAGCATCAGGAAAGGATCGAGACGGCGCTGCAGGGACTGTGTCAGCACGCGCGTCAGCTTCACGCCTGCACCATCGGAGGTCGGTACGCCGGTAACCAGACGTTCGACCGTGCGCGGCTGCACCACCGTAACCACAGGACTGGCACCTGCTGTCGTTGCACTCATGTCTGCTCTCCTCATGTCTGTCCTACCGCTGGCAATGCTGCGGCGGACGGGTCCGCCGCAGTTGCCGAAACTCACCCCAAGGCGACGGCGATATCCGCCTCAGCCTCGGCAAAGCCCTGCCGGGCCGACTCGTCACCCATGTTCAGCCCTTCCGCATACACGAAGCGCACATCGGTCATCCCCAGGAAAGCAAACACCGTCTGCAGGAAGGGCGTCTGGGTGTCGGCCGGCGTACCGCGGTAGCGGCCACCGCGAGCGAAGGCGACGATCACCTTCTTGCCCTTGAGCAGGCCCTCGGGCCCACGCTCGGTATAGCGGAAGGTGACACCGGCGCGAGCGATCGCGTCGATCCAGTTCTTGAGCTGAGTCGAGATGCCAAAGTTGTACATCGGTACGCCGATCACGATCACGTCGGCAGCCTGCACCTCGGCAATCAAGGCGTCGCTCTCGGCCACGCGGACCGCCTGTTCCGGCGTACGCTGGTCGGCGGGGGTGAACAGCGCACCGAGCGCCCCTTCATCGATCACCGGGGCAGGATCGCGCGCCAGGTCACGCAGCACGATCAGCGCCTCGGGGTGGGTCGACTTCAGACGGGCAACGATGTCGCTGGCGACACGGGTGGAGTTGGCGCCTTCAGTGCGGGCACTGCCGTTGATCTGCAGAATGTTCATGTTCTCTCTCCTTGGGACGCTTGGGGTCAGGGTCTTGTTGCAACACGGTGATGAGAGTCTAATCGTGCCTATTTAATTGATTAACCCCCCATTTAGAGCAACATTGTCTCAAAATTGGAACAATACGACCCCGCCGACCTGCTGATCTTCGCCCGCGTGGCAGAGGGTGGCAGCTTCACCGCCGCTGCCGACCGCCTCGGCCTGCCCAAGTCCACGGTCTCGCGCCGCATCTCCATGCTCGAGGAGCAGCTAGGGGAACGGCTGCTGCTGCGCACGACCCGACGCCTGACTGTCACCGAGTTCGGCGAGGCACTGCTCGAGCATGCACGCCAGGTCGCAAGCGAGATTGACGCTGTAAAGGCCCTCGCAGAAAGCCGCCAGGCCCGCCCCAGCGGACGCTTGCGCGTGTCGATGCCGAGCGACTTCGCCAACCTCCTGCTCACCGACGCCCTGGCCGCCTTCTGCGCCCTGCACCCCGCGGTGGCGCTGGAACTGGACCTGTCGCCACGGCGGGTCGACCTGCTCGGCGAGAACTTCGACATCGCCATCCGCATGGGCGAACTACCCGACGACACCGTGCTCGCCGCGCGCCGCCTGGCCGTGTTCCCTGCCGGACTTTATGCTGCCCCCGCATACCTCGCCGAGCATGGCGAACCCGAGCGCCCTGACGCACTCAACCAGCACCGCGCGCTGCGGCTGCTCGGACGCGGAGGCGCCCCATTAGGCTGGACGCTGATGCGGGGCGAGGAACGCTGGCAAGGCACGCCACCCGGCAGCATCACTGCAAACTCACCCGAGCTACTGATCCGGCTGGCCCGCGGCGGCGCAGGCATTACCGCGGTACCGGACTACTTCGCAGCCCCCTACGTGCGCCGCGGGGAACTGCGCCGGGTGCTCGCGGCGTGGTGCCTGCCCACCCACACGGCGTGGGCGGTGTTCCCGGGAAGACGGCTGATGCCGGCCAAGACACGCGCTTTTCTGGACATGCTGCAGGCTGCACTGGGCACGGGGACCGCGGCGGGAACCGAAACCGCGACACCACGCTCCGAGGACGCATGACCTACAATGGGCGCCCGCCCAGGAAACCGATACCCGATGTCCCTGATCCACACCCTGCTGCACCTGCCGGCGCGCGTGCTCTACCTCGCCCTGTTCGCCACCGCCATCGGCCTGCTTGGCTTCGGACTCTACCTGCAGCACGTAGGGGGGCTGGAACCCTGCCCGATGTGCATCATGCAGCGTTATGCCTTCCTGGGCGTGGCACTCGTTGCTCTGGTCGGCGGCCTGCACGGCCCGGGCCGTAGCGGCAGCCGCGTGTACGCGGCGCTGATCGCCGTGGGCGCGCTTGGCGGCGGCGGCATCGCCGCGCGCCAGAGCTGGATGCAGCTCTTTCCGCCTGAGATCCCGGAGTGTGGCCCAGGATTGGAATTCATGCTGGAGAGCTTCCCTCTGGGCGAGGCCCTGCCAATGATCTTCCGTGGCGCGGGCGACTGCGTCGCCATCGACTGGACCTTCCTCGGACTGTCGATCGCCAACTGGTCGCTGGTAACCTTCACCGCCACCTTCGCCTTTGCGCTGTGGATGCTGGTCCGCCGGGAGGCGGCACGCTGAGACAGGCCGCGCCGATGGGGCGCGCGCTCAGTCGACCACGCGCACGATCTGGCCGCCGATCTCGTAGCGGCCATCACCGAGCGCATTGCAGCGCGTAACCTCGAGCTTGGTGATCAACGGCGGGCGGTCCGGTGTCGGCGAACCAAGCGGCCCCAGCACGGCAACGTCGATGACCTCGTTGCGCCCCGGCACATAGGCCGCATGCAGCGTCATGCCTCCCACCCCGATCTCGATGCAGGTCGCGTCTACCCGTTCGCCGTTACGCAACGCGATGTAGGCGGGGCACCCCAGCGGCAAGCGCCGATTGAGGCGTCGATCCTGGTGCGGCGGTACGTCATTCGTGGCCATATGCATCCCGGAGCTGATGAGCATCGCGTGATTCTAGCGCTTGCCGCTGCCACAGGTGTCTTCCCCGCTCGAAGCATCAGCGGTCCGGCGTGCACAAGCGCACGGCGCCGGGCACAGGGACGTGAGCCCCGTCATCCTGTCCAGCAGCGTGCGCCCTTCAGATCAGGCCTGACTCGGCAGATCCTGCAAGCGGCCGATGCGACTGCGCATGGCCGCGTAGTACAGCACCGGGATCACCACCAGGGTGAGCACGGTGGACACCAGGATGCCGAAGATCAGGCTGATCGCGAGGCCATTGAAGATCGGGTCGTCGAGGATGAACACCGCGCCGATCATCGCCGCCAACGCAGTGAGTCCGATCGGCTTGGCACGTACCGCCGCGGCACGGATCACTGCCTCGCCGAGTTCCATGCCCGCGGCAACTTGCTGGTTGACGAAGTCCACCAGCAGGATGGAGTTGCGCACGATGATGCCAGCGAGCGCGATCATGCCGATCATCGAGGTCGCGGTGAACTGGGCGCCGAACAGCGCATGCCCGGGCATCACGCCGATGATGGTGAGCGGGATCGGCGCCATGATGATGAGTGGCACCAGATAGCTCCTGAACTGCGCCACCACCAGCAGGTAGATCAGCACCAGGCCGACCGCGTGGGCCGCCCCCATGTCGCGGAAGGTCTCGTAGGTGATCTGCCACTCGCCGTCCCACTTGAGCTGGTATCCGGCATAGGGGTCGTCGGGCTGGCTGATGAACCACTCGCCGAGCGTGCCGTACAGGCCCGGCGCACCCTCGAGCGCCATGCCATTGACACGTGTACGGATGTCGAACATGCCGTACAGCGGCGAATCGAGCTTGCCGCCCATGTCACCGGTCACATACACCACCGGCAGCAGGTCCTTGCGGTACAGGATCTGCTCGCGCCGGGTTTCGGCAACCTGCACCAGCTCGGACACCTTGACCAGCTGGCCGGCGTTGTCGCCCTGGCGCGCGCGCACCTGCATCGCCAGCAGGCTGGCGAGCTCGGACTGCTCCACCGCCGGCAGCTGGACGCGCACCGGGATCTCGTACTTGTTGTCGCCGCCATGTACCGGAGTGACGTTCTCGCCGGCGAGGCCGAGGCGCACCACCTCGACGATGTCGGCCTGGGCCACGCCCATGCGCGCGGCCTTGGCCTGATCCACGCGCAGCACCAGCTTGGGCGCATCCTCGTCCACCGTGTCGTCCACGCCGACGATGTCGGGCGTGGCCTCGAAGGCCGCGCGCACCCGGCGCGCCACCTCCAGCTGCCCGGCGTAGTCCGGACCGTAGATCTCGGCGACGATCGGCGACAGCACCGGCGGCCCGGGCGGCACCTCCACCACCTTGGCGTTGCCGCCGTTGCGGGTCGCAATCGTGCTGACCGCGTCGCGCACCGCGACCGCGATCTCGTGGCTCTGGCGCGAGCGCGCAGACTTGTCGACCAGGTTGACCTGGATGTCACCCTGCTCCGGGGCGCTGCGCAGGTAGTACTGGCGCACCAGGCCGTTGAAGTTGATCGGCGCGGCGGTGCCGGCGTAGGACTGCCAGTCGGTGACCTCGGGCACGGTAGCCAGATGCGCGCCGATCTCGTTGAGCACGCGCGCAGTATCCTCCACCGGCGTACCCACCGGCATGTCGAGCACCACCTGGAACTCGCTCTTGTTGTCGAAGGGCAGCATCTTCATCACCACCAGCTGCACCACCGGCAGCGCCACCGAGGCACCGATCAGCGCCAGCACTGCGAGCCACAGCAGCAGGCGGTTGCGCGCGCCACGGCGGGCGTCGAGCAAGGGCGTCATGAGACGACGGAACAGGCCATCGAGCCGCTTCGTCATGCGATCCTCGCCCCCGTGCTGGTGCGCATCGACGTTCTTCAGCATCTTCTGCGCCAGCCAGGGCGTGACCACGAAGGCCACCACCAGCGAGATGAACATGCCCATCGAGGCATTGATCGGGATCGGGCTCATGTAGGGCCCCATGAGGCCGCTGACGAAGGCCATCGGCAGCAGCGCCGCGATCACGGTGAAAGTGGCGAGGATGGTGGGGCCGCCGACCTCGTCCACCGCCTTGGGGATCAGCTTCCACAGCGGCGTGTCGGGCTCGAGCGTATGCCAGCGATGGATGTTCTCGACCACCACGATGGCGTCATCGACCAGAATGCCGATCGAAAAAATGAGCGCGAACAGCGACACCCGGTTGAGGGTGAAGCCCCAGGCCCAGGACGCGAACAAGGTGGCGGCCAGGGTAAGCGTGACCGCGATGCCGACGATGAGCGCCTCGCGCCGACCGAGCGCGAAGAAGACCAGCGCCACCACCGCGGCGGTCGCGAAGGCGAGCTTGCCGATGAGTTGGGCAGCCTTGTCATTGGCCGTCTTGCCGTAGTCGCGGGTGACGGTGACCTCGACCCCATCGGGGATCAGGCTGCCGCGCAGATTGTCCAGTCGCTGCATGGCCGCGCGGGCGACGTCGGCGGCGTTGGCGCCAGGCTTCTTCGACAACGCCAGGGTGACCGCGGGGAACATGCCCTGCTGCTCGATGCCGCGCTGCTGCGCAGCCGCGCCGGTGCCGAACCACACGTACTGCGCGGGCTGATCGGGCCCATCGATGACGTCGGCGACATCGCGCAGGAAGACCGGGCGCTGGTCGTGCACGCCAACCACCAGGCTGCGTACGTCTTCGGCCGACTCCAGATAGGTGCCCGTCTGAACCAGCACCTCCTGGTTGCCGGCCACCAGGCTGCCTGCGGGCTGCGAGGCGTTGGCCAGCTGCAGGGCGGCGCGCAGGTCCTGCGCAGTGACACCGTGCGCGTTCATGCGCACGGTGTCCATGTTCACCCGGATGACATGACCGGGGCCACCAATAGTGAGCACGTCGCGGGTGCCGGGGATACGCTTCAACTCGGTCTCGATCGCACGCGAAACCTGTTGCAGCTCGAAGCCGGCGCGCTCGCCATCCGCGGTCCACAGCGTGAAGCTGACGATGGGCACGTCGTCGATGCCCTTGGGCTTGATCAGCGGCGTGCCGACGCCAAGCTGCGGCGACAGCCAGTCGGCGTGCGAGTGCACGGTGTCGTAAAGGCGCACGAGCGCGGTCTGGTTGGGCACGCCGACCTCGAACTGCACGGTGACCACCGCCAGGCCCGGCCGCGACACGGTATACACGTGCTCGACCCCGGCGATCCGCGACAGCACCTGCTCGGCAGGACGCGCGACAAGGGCTTCGACGTCGCGCGCAGAAGCCCCCGGAAACGGCACCAGCACATTAGCCATGGTGACGTCGATCTGCGGCTCTTCCTCCTTCGGTGTGACCAGGGTGGCAAAGATGCCGGCGAGCAGCAGCACCAAGGCCAGCAGCGGCGTGATGGCATTGCGCTGAAAGCCGGCCGCGATGCGGCCAGCGATGCCGAGAGGCGTATCCATGATCACCTCCTCAGCGTGCAGGCGCAGCTGCGCGCGCCCGGAGGCCAGCCTGTACTGGATCGAGGGCGAGCGTCTCGTCACCCTTGAGGCCGGCCAGCACCTCTACCGCCTCGCTGCCGTTCACACCCCGCCCGAGGCGGACCTGGCGTAGCGCGAAGCCGCCTGCTCCGTCAGCGACATACACCGCTGTCAACTCGCCACGGCGCAGGATGGCCGCACGCGGCACAACCACCACGGAAGCCTCTGCCGTGCCCGCCCCCACGAAATGCACGCGCGCGAAGCTGCCCGGCATCAATCCGTCTGTGCCTGCGGGTAACTCGACGCGGACACGCACCGTGTGCGTGCGCGCATCCGCCGCCGGCAGCAAGGTGACCGCCTCGGCATCGACGACGCGGCCGCCATCCCCGAGCGTCACGCGCGCGCGCACAGCCCCGTCACCGAGCGCGGCCAGGCGCTGCGGCGCCACATCGGTGACGGCACGCATGCGTGCCGGGTCGTGAAGGGTGAATAGCGCGCGTCCGGGCTGGGCCATCTCGCCGGTCTCGATATGGCGCACCGACACCACGCCGTCGAGCGGCGCCACGATCTCGAACTGACTTTTTACGGTGGCAGCCTGTTCGCGCTGGGCGCGGGCAGCCTTGACGGCCGCCTCGGCAGCCTCGAGGCGGGTACGCGCGGCATCGAGCGCGGACGCGCTGAGGAACTGGCGCTCGACGAGGCCGCGTGCACGGGCAAGTTCGCTACGGGCATTGCCCATTTCGGCCTCGGCCTGCCCCACCCCGGCCTGCGCAGCCGCAAGCGCAGCCGCCGCCTCGGCCGCATCG
Organism: Thauera mechernichensis; assembly: GCF_029588855.1. Taxonomy (NCBI): domain Bacteria; kingdom Pseudomonadati; phylum Pseudomonadota; class Betaproteobacteria; order Rhodocyclales; family Zoogloeaceae; genus Thauera; species Thauera mechernichensis. Next base: position 277,372 of record NZ_JARQZE010000001.1, read on the forward strand.
ATGCGGGCCAGCACCTGGCCGCGGCGGACACGGTCGCCGGTGTCGACGGCGAGTGCAAGGACCCGCCCCTGCACCTGCGCAGCAACGGTGACTTGATGGACAGCCTCTATGCTGGCCTCGCTGACGAAGCCAAGATCCTGTGCCTGCGCGCCGATCCGCACGGTCGGCACGTCGGCAGTGGCTGCGCCCGGCACTGAAAGAGCACACGCGACCAGTACGGCGCGTACAAGAGGGGGGAGCATGATCATCTTCATGTCTATAAGTATATTCTTATAGACATGAGCGTCAAGCCATCCGCCACGACGCGCGTGCATGAACCTCTTCCCGCGCGGACAACCAGCATGTGAACGACGAAAAGCTCGCGGCTGGCGCCGCTCCTGCCTTGGTCCCAAGCGCTGCAGACCCGCCGTAGGAGCGGCGCCAGCCGCGAGCTCGTGAAGGCGATCATGCCGCTGCATCCGCAAGATCGCTCGCTTGATGCGATGGCCTTGCAGCAGGCCATGCGCACGCTGAAGCGTGCGGGGGAATCAGTCGAGACAGGAAGCCGCGTAGTCCGCCATCGCAGCGACCACCCTGGCGGACTCGCCCGCTGCGGTGGCGAGCACGATCTCGCAGTCTGGGTGGGCCGCGCGCACCTCATCGACCAGGATCGGCAGGTCACGCGTGAGATGCCCCGCCTGGGCGAGGAAGATCGGCACTACCGCCACCTTGCGCGCACCCGCGGCAGTCAGCGCGGCCACCGCCTCCGGCAGCGTCGGCGTCATGAACTCGAGGAAGGCAAGCTCCACGCTCGGCGCATCGGGGCGTGCCAGCAGCGCCTCACGGATGCGGCGCATGGGCCCCGCCCAGTCGGGATTACGGGCACCATGCCCGAACAAGACGACGGCGGTGTCACGCGCAACACTTGAATTCATGAACAGCTCTCCGGGTTGTCTGGGTCCGCTGCGCCAAGGGTAGCGCAGGCTACCCGCGCCTGCAGCAGATGATCGAGCGCGCGTGCGGCGCAGAACAGGCCCGCACTGGCGGTCACTGCCATGCTCGAGCCATATCCGGCACAGGCCAACCCCTGCGGAGCGAGCGCGGTAGCCGCGCCCGTACCCTGGCAGGCCCGCGCCTCGGGGTAGCGCACCGGCTCGGTGGAGAACACCGCATCGATGCCGAACTTGCGCCGCGGGTCGCGGCTGAAACCGTGTTCCTTGCGCAGGCGGGCGCGCACCTTGGACAGCAGAGGGTCTTGCACCGTACGTGCCAGATCATCGACCACCAGCCGGCCCGGATCGGTCTTGCCCCCTGCCCCGCCCGCCATCACCAACCTGATTCGGCGGCGCCGGCACACGGCCGCGATCGCTACCTTGGCGCGCACGTTGTCGATGGCGTCGATGACGACATCGAAGCACTGCAGCAGGTCCTCGGCGTTCTCGGCCGTCAGGAAGTCCTCGACCTGCTCGACCGCGCACAGCGGGTTGATGCCGCCAATGCGTGCGGCCATCGCGCCGACCTTGGCCATGCCGAGCGTAGATTCGAGCGCATGTACCTGGCGGTTGATGTTCGACTCGGCAACGTGGTCGAGGTCGATCAGGGTGAGTCGGCCTACCCCACTGCGTGCCAACGCCTCGGCCGCCCACGAGCCGACGCCGCCGACACCGATCACGCAGGCATGTGCGGCCTGCAGACGGGCGACTGCGCCATCGCCGTAGAGCCGGTCGATACCGCCGAAGCGGCGGGCAACATCGACGCCTGCGTCTTGCATCGCGCCCCGCTCAGGCCGTCTCGGCCGCGGTGACGCGCTGGCTGTCGAGCCATACGCCCAGACCCTGGGCGTTGAGCTCGAGGTCCATGCGCAGCAGGTCGAGCGTCTCGTCCTCGTTGAGCGCCCAGTTCTGGCGTGCGGCCTCCTCGCGCATGATCTGCTCGAGGCCGGCAAGGATCTCGACATGGCGGGCCACGCCATCGCCGCGCGCAGCCTGCGCCACCGCCACCATGGTGTCGATCAGACGGTGGAGGTCAGCGCCCAGGCGATCGACTTCGGTGATCCGGCTGTAGTGCGTCAGGTACATGGCCTGCGGCTGCATCGCCAGCATGCGGTCGATGGAGGCGTGCATCGCCTCGGGCTCGAACTGGGTCGGCGTCGTCGTCGGCATGATGAAGGCACGGCCATCGACATCAAGCTCGCGATAGGACAGGCCAAAGGTGTCGCCCGTGAAGAAGGCGCGCGCACTGTCGTCCCAGATGCAGACGTGGTGGCGCGCATGCCCCGGGGTATCGAAGATGCGCAGGCAGCGACCGCCCAGCTTGAGCTCGAGGCCGTCGGTGGCCGGCACGATGCGCTCGGCCGCGACAGGCACCAGGCGTCCGTAGAGCGCGAACGCGCGCTCCGGCCCGTAAACGGCGCAGGTGGCGTCCCACAACCGGCTCGGATCAGTCATGTGGCGCACGCCACGCGGATGCACGACAAGCCTGGCGTGCGGCAGCGCACACATCAGGCTGCCCGCACCACCGGCGTGGTCGAGATGGATGTGGGTCAACAACACCCAATCCACTGCTTCGGGCGCGATACCGAGCGCGGCGAGCGCGCCGAGGACGCGCGGCACCGAGGCGTTGCTGCCGGTATCGACGATCGCGGCGCGACCGTCCTGCACGATGATATGGATGGCCGCAAGCTGCGGCCGGCCATAGCCGGAATCCACCGCATGAACGCCGTCGGCGTGGCTGATCAGGTCCAACATTGCACTCCCTCCTCGCACTGCCGCGCGGCAGACCAGCATCGGCGACCCGACTCTAGCCTCGCGCTCCGGCAGTGTCGCGGACGCACATCACGCGCGCGCATCCGCATCCTCCCGCTTCAGAACGGGATGTCGTCGTCGAAATCACCAAAACCGCCCGGCTGCTGCTGCGGTTGTGCTGCCGGCTGAGGGCGTGGTGCGGGTGCGCGCGGCGCGGCAGCGGCCGGCGCGGGCGCGTCCCAGCCACCCTCGCTCGCGCGCATCGGTGCGTCACCACCTTCGCGACGGCCGCCCAGCATCTTCATCTCGTCAGCGCGGATCTCGGTGGTGTAGCGGTCCTGGCCGCTCTGATCCTGCCACTTGCGGGTCCGCAGGCTGCCCTCGATGTACACCTGGCTGCCCTTGCGCAGATACTGGCCAGCGATCTCGGCCAGCTTGCCGTAGAAGGTCACCCGATGCCATTCGGTCGCTTCACGGCGCTCGCCGGTGGCTTTGTCGCGCCAGTTCTCGGTGGTGGCAAGACGGATATTGCAGATCGCGTCGCCCGACGGGGCGAAACGGCTTTCCGGGTCGGCACCGAGGTTGCCGACCAGGATGACTTTATTGACGGATGCCATCCGGTTCTCCTTTGAGTGTGCATCCGGGCGCGGCGATGTAAGCGCTGCACCCGCGTGAAATACGACAGACCCCAGGCCAGGCCTGGGTGCTTCAGCCCGCTGCCGGCTGCGCGCGCAGCGGCGGCGGCCGCATGGACGCCGCAAGACCAAGCCAGGCAAGGGCGAGCAAGGCACAGAACAGGCTCACCGCACCCGGCCCATGGACCTGGCCCAGCCAGCCGCCGAGCACGCCGCCGAGGAACAGGCCGATCGACTGCAAGGTGTTATACACCCCCAGCGCTGTGCCCTTTGCGCCGGGCGCTGCGATGCGCGAAATCCACGACGGCTGGGTTGCCTCGAGCACATTGAACGCAATGAAGAAAAGCGTCAGCAGCAATGCCAATGGTATCAGACCGTCACCAATCAGCCACAGCCCCAGCTGGACCACCGCCAGCAGCACGATCGCCGCATTGAAAACGGGCTTGAGCTTGTCATGGCGCTCGGCGACGATCACCGCTGGCACCATCACGACGAAGGACAACAGCACGGCCGGCAGATAGACCTTCCAGTGCTCGGGCATGGGCAACCCGCCGCTCGCCACCAGGGCCGAGGGCACCATCACCCACATCGTGGTCTGGATGAGATGGAGCGCGAATACGCCGAAGTTGAGCCGCATGAGCTGGCCGTCGCGGAGCACGTCGATCAGGCGCCCCGTCGCGCGCGGCACGGGCGGCGCCGCAGGCACCACCCACAGCACCACGCCGATGGCGACGAAGGCGAGCACCGCGGTCAGCCAGAAGATCCCATCCATGCCGACCGCGGCATACAACAGCGGCGCAGCGACCATGGACAGCGCAAACACGAGCCCGATCGACGAGCCGATCATGGCCATCACCTTGGTACGGTGCTGGTCGCGGGTGAGGTCGGCAGCAAGCGCCGTGACTGCCGCCGAGATCGCGCCCGCCCCCTGCAGGATACGGCCGGCGATGATCATCGTGATGTCGTCTGCTAGCGCGGCGACCACGCTGCCGATCACGAACAGCACGAGTCCGAACACGATCACCGGCTTGCGGCCGAAACGATCGGACGCGGCACCGTAGGCGATCTGCAGGCAGGCCTGGGTGAGGCCGTAGGCGCCTATCGCCAGCCCCACCAGGGTCAGGTTGTCGCCGCCCGGGATGGTCGCGGCATGAACTGCGAACACAGGCAGGATCAGGAACAGCCCCAGCATGCGCAGCGCAAAGATCGCTGCCAGGCTCATGCCGGCGCGGCGTTCGTCGCGCGTCATCGGATCGCGAGCAGGAACGGTCATCAGAGGAAACCGGCGTCGTCAAAGCCGAGCATTTTAGCACTCCGGCCGCCTGGCCGGTGCCGCCCTTCTCTCGTATAGTTTCGGGCTGGCCCACGCTAGGCATCTGCCATGGACGAGATCCGCATCCGCGGTGCGCGCACGCACAACCTGAAGAACATCAGTGCCGACCTGCCGCGAAACCGGCTCACGGTCATCACCGGCCTGTCCGGATCCGGCAAATCCTCGCTCGCCTTCGACACGCTGTACGCTGAGGGCCAGCGCCGCTACGTCGAGTCGCTGTCGGCCTACGCGCGCCAGTTCCTGCAGCTCATGGAAAAACCGGATGTAGATCTCATTGAGGGCCTGTCGCCCGCGATCTCGATCGAACAGAAAGCCACCAGCCACAACCCGCGCTCCACCGTGGGTACGGTTACCGAGATCCACGACTACCTGCGCCTGCTCTACGCCCGTGCCGGCACGCCCCATTGCCCGGAGCACCCCGAGCACGCCCTCGAGGCCCAAAGTGTGGCACAGATGGTCGACCACGTTCTGGCGCTGCCGCCCGAGACAAGGCTGATGATCCTCGCCCCGGTGGTGAGCGGGCGCAAGGGCGAGCAACAGGACCTGTTCGCCGAGCTGCGTGCCCAGGGCTTCGTGCGCGTGCGGGTCGACGGCGAGGTCATGGAACTCGATGCGATGCCGGCACTCGACAAGAGCCGCCGCCACGACGTCGAGGTGGTGATCGACCGCCTGAAGGTCCGTGCCGACCAGCGTGGCCGCATCGCCGAGTCCTTCGAGACCGCGCTCCAGCATGCCGACGGACGTGCGCTCGCCGTGGAGATGGACAGCGGCACCGCTCACCTGTTCTCGGCGCGCTTCGCCTGCCCAGTGTGCAGCTTCGCACTCGCCGAGCTCGAACCACGCCTGTTCTCGTTCAACAACCCGGCAGGCGCGTGCCCGCGCTGCGATGGACTGGGCGCCATCGCGTTCTTCGACCCCGCACGCGTCGTCGCACACCCCGAACTTTCGCTCGCCGCAGGCGCGATCCGGGGCTGGGATCGGCGCAACCAGTTCTACTTCCAGATGCTCGCCAGCCTCGCAGCACACTACGGCTTCGACATCGAGACCCCGTTCATCGATCTACCCGACACGGTACGTGAGACCGTCCTGCATGGCTCCGGACGCACCCGCATCGCCTTTCGCTACATGGCCGACAATGGCCGCATGGTGCTCAAGGAGCACCCGTTCGAAGGCATCATCCCGAATCTCGAGCGCCGCCTGCGCGAGACCGACTCACAGGCGGTGCGAGAAGAACTGACGAAATATCGTGCCAGCCGGGTCTGCCCGGCCTGCGAGGGCAGCAGATTGCGCAGCGAGGCACGCCACGTGCTGATCGGTGGCCGTGCGCTGCCCGACATCGCTCGCCTGCCGCTCGCCGAATGCCAGCGCTTCTTCACCCAGCTGCAGCTCACCGGCGCGCGCGCCCAGGTCGCCGAGCGCATCATCAAGGAGGTCGCCGACCGCCTCAGCTTCCTCATCAACGTCGGCCTCGACTATCTTTCACTCGACCGCGCTGCAGACACCCTGTCCGGCGGCGAAGCTCAGCGCATCCGCCTGGCCAGCCAGATCGGCTCAGGCTTGACTGGCGTCATGTACGTGCTCGACGAGCCTTCGATCGGCCTGCACCAGCGCGACAACGACCGCCTGCTCGGCACCCTGCGCCAACTCCGCGATCTCGGCAATACGGTGATCGTTGTCGAGCACGACGAAGACGCAATCCGCAGCGCCGACTACCTGATCGACATGGGCCCGGGCGCAGGGGAGCACGGCGGTCAAATCGTCGCCCGCGGCACACCCCAGCAAGTCATCGACGACCCAGCCTCCATCACCGGTGACTATCTCGCCGGCCGCCGCAGCATCCCGGTGCCGCGCACCCGCCGGCAGCTCGACCCGGAGCGTATGCTGCACATCCTCGGCGCGACCGGTAACAACCTCAAGCAGGTCGATGCGGCGCTACCGATCGGCCTGTTCACCTGCATCACAGGCGTGTCCGGATCGGGCAAGTCGACCTTGATCAACGACACCCTGGCCGCCGCAGCAGCGCGCCACCTCAATGGCGCCAGCGTCGAGGCCGCCCCCCACCGGAGCGTCCAAGGGCTGGACGCCCTGGACAAGATCATCAATGTCGACCAGTCACCAATTGGTCGCACACCGCGGTCGAACCCAGCCACCTACACCGGCCTGCTGACACCGATACGCGAGCTGTTCGCGGGCGTGCCCGAGGCCCGCGCGCGTGGCTACGGACCTGGGAGGTTCTCCTTCAACGTGCGTGGAGGCCGCTGCGAGGCTTGCCAGGGCGACGGCATGATCAAGGTCGAGATGCACTTCCTGCCCGACATGTACGTGCCTTGCGACGTCTGTCACGGTAAGCGATACAACCGCGAGACCCTGGAGATCCGCTACAAGGGGCGAACGATCTACGAAGTGCTCGACATGACGGTGGAACAGGCCTTCGATTTCTTCGCTGCTGTGCCCGCCGTCGCGCGCAAGCTCGAGACCCTGAAGGATGTCGGCCTCGGCTACATCCGTCTGGGCCAGAGCGCTACCACCTTGTCGGGCGGCGAAGCGCAACGTGTCAAGCTCGCCCTAGAACTCTCGAAGCGCGACACCGGCCGCACCCTGTACATCCTCGATGAACCCACCACCGGCCTGCATTTCCAGGACATCGAGATGCTGCTCACGGTCCTGCACCGTCTGCGCGACCATGGCAATACGGTTATCGTCATCGAGCACAATCTCGATGTCATCAAGACTGCCGATTGGCTGATCGACATGGGCCCGGAAGGCGGCGGTGGGGGCGGCACCATTGTGTGCGCAGGCCCGCCGGAAGCAGTCGCAGCACACCCCTCGAGCCACACCGGGCGTTACCTCGCACGCCTGCTCGCAACGCCCCGATCCGCCTGACTCAGCCTCGATACCCCAGCGGGTTCATGCGCTGCCAGCGCCACGCATCCTCGCACATCGCCGCCAACCCCCGCTCGGCCTTCCAGCCCAGCATCGCCTGGGCTCGCGCTGGATCGGCCCAGCATGCGGCGATGTCACCCGGCCGACGCGCCACGATGTCGTATGGCACCGGCCGACCGCACGCAAGCTCGAACGCACGCACCATCTCGAGTACGCTGTAGCCGCGCCCAGTGCCGAGATTGAGCGTCGTGACACCGGCCAGCGTGTCGATACGCTCCAGTGCCCGCAGGTGCCCGAGCGCGAGATCGACAACGTGAATGTAGTCGCGCACGCCGGTACCGTCAGGCGTCGGATAGTCGTCACCGAACACCCGGAGGCGTTCGAGTCGACCCACCGCTACCTGACTTACAAAAGGCATCAGGTTATTCGGCAAACCCTCCGGGTCTTCGCCGATTCGCCCGCTCGAGTGGGCCCCTACTGGATTGAAGTAGCGCAGCAGAACCACGTTCCAGCGTCCATCTGCATTCGCCAGATCGCGCAGGATCTGCTCTCCCATCAGCTTCGTCCAGCCGTAAGGATTGGTCGCCGTAGTGGGAAAATCCTCGCGGATGGGCACGCTTGCGGGATCGCCATACACCGTCGCTGAAGAGCTGAACACCATCCTCCGGCAGTCCGCGGCATCCATCGCCTGCAGCACACTCAGCAAGCCCTGAAGATTGTTGTCATAGTAGGCGAGCGGCTGTGCCACCGACTCTCCGACCGCCTTACGCGCCGCAAAGTGGATAACCGCCTCCACCTCGTGCGCGGCAAAAATGCCCTCCAACGCGCGGCGATCGCGCACGTCTGCTTCGACGAACCCAGCCAACGGGCGCCCGCCAAGCTCCTCGATACGCCGCAGCGCTTCGGGCGAAGAGTTCGAGAGATCATCGATCACGACCACGTCACGCCCGGCCGCGAGCAATTCCACGCAGGTATGGGACCCAATGTAACCCGCCCCACCCGTCACCAATGTCACGCCCATACGCTCGCCCCTTCAGCAAAGCCCGTTGTTAAAGTCGTGATTGCTGATCACGAAAAAAAACCGGGCGCTGCCCGGTTTTTTATTCGGTTGCTCGCGACGGCTCAAGCCGCCTCGGCGTCCTCGACCTCGACCGCTTCCACGTCGGGGCGATCCAGCAGCTCGACGTAAGCCATCGGTGCATTGTCGCCATCACGGAAACCGCACTTCAGGATACGCAGGTAACCACCGTTGCGGGCGGCGTAGCGCGGGCCCAGCTCGTCGAACAGCTTGACGACCATGTCACGGTCGCGCAGGCGGTCGAAAGCCAGACGGCGGTTGGCGAGACTGGGCTTCTTGCCCAGGGTGATCATCGGCTCGACCACACGGCGAAGTTCCTTCGCCTTCGGCAGGGTCGTCTTGATGACTTCGTGTTGCAGCAGCGAGTTGGCCATGTTGCGGAACATCGCCTGGCGGTGGCTGCTGGTACGATTCAGCTTGCGAAGACCATTACGGTGACGCATTTCAATTCCTCACTTGCCCGGCGTCTCAACCGAGCTTTTCAAGCCCGGCCGGCGGCCAGTTTTCCAGTTTCATGCCAAGGGTAAGCCCGCGGGAGGCCAGTACTTCCTTGATCTCGTTGAGCGACTTGCGACCCAGGTTCGGGGTCTTGAGCAGCTCGGTCTCGGTGCGCTGGATCAGGTCACCGATGTAGTAGATGTTCTCGGCCTTCAGGCAGTTCGCCGAACGCACCGTCAACTCCAGATCATCGACCGGGCGCATGAGCACCGGATCAATGGTCACCGACGGCGCCACCTCGCGCTCGGGCTGAGTACCCTCGAGGTCGGCAAACACCGAGAGCTGGTCCATCAGCACGCGCGCGGCGTAGCGGATGGCCTCTTCGGGGTCGACCGCACCATTGGTCTCGATATCGATGATCAGCCGGTCCAGATCGGTACGCTGCTCGACGCGAGCGCTCTCGACGAGATAGCTGACGCGACGCACCGGCCCGAACGAAGCGTCAAGCACGATGTGCCCGATGCTCTTGCTCTCGGCGCTCTGCGGACGTGCATTACCCGGAACATAGCCACGGCCCTGCTCGACCTTGATCTGCATGTCGAGCTTTCCGCCCGGAGCAAGGTGGGCGATCACGTGATCCGGATTGATGATCTCGACGTCGTGACCGAGCTCGATGTCGGCCGCGGTGACAACGCCCTCGCCGGACTTCGCCAGCCGCACGGTTACATCGGCACGGCCGTTCAGCTTGAACACCACGCCCTTGAGGTTGAGCAGCAGGTCGACGATGTCCTCGCGCACGCCGTCAAGCGTCGAGTACTCATGGAGCACACCTTCGATCGTCACTTCCGTGGCCGCATGGCCAGGCAGCGACGACAGGAGGATGCGCCGCAGCGCATTCCCCAGCGTGTGACCGAACCCGCGCTCGAACGGCTCCATCGTCACCCGCGCCTGGACAGGCGAGGTGCTCTGGACGTCGATGATGCGCGGTTTCAGCAGTGCATTGCTTTGCATCAGCATTCCCTCGGAACTAGAAGAGGCTCAGACTCCCGATCAACGGGAGTACAGTTCCACAACCAGGCCTTCGTTGATCGTTGCCGGCAGTTCGCTGCGCACCGGATAGGCCTTGAACGTACCCTTGCCAGCCTTGGCGTCGACTTCCAGCCACTCCGGGAACCCGCGCGACTCAGCCGCTTCGAGCGCAGCCTTGACACGCAGGTGCCCACGGGCGCGCTCGGTCAGCTCCACGACATCGCCCGGACGAACGACATACGACGGGATGTTGACGCGCTTGCCATTGACCAGAACGCCGTTGTGGCGCACAACCTGACGAGCCTCGGCACGCGAAGCGCCAAAACCCATGCGGTAGGCCACCGAATCCAGACGACCTTCGAGCAACTGAAGCAGGTTCTCGCCGGTCTGACCACGACGACGGTCAGCTTCGGAATACACACGACGGAACTGACGCTCGAGCACGCCGTACAGACGACGGATCTTCTGCTTCTCGCGCAGTTGCACACCGTAACCCGACAGACGCTGCCCCGAGCGCTGACCGTGTTGGCCAGGCGCGTAGGCACGGCGCTCAATCGCGCACTTGTCGGTAAAACACTTTTCGCCCTTCAGAAACAGCTTTTCGCCTTCGCGACGGCACTGACGGCACTTGGGATCGAGATTACGAGCCACTTATCAACTCCTTGTCAGATACGACGCTTCTTCGGCGGACGGCAGCCGTTGTGCGGAATGGGGGTGATGTCCGTGATGCTGGAAATCTTGATCCCCAGCGCGTTGAGCGCACGAACCGAAGACTCGCGACCCGGGCCCGGGCCCTTGATGCGAACCTCGAGGTTCTTGATACCGCACTCCTGTGCCACCTTGCCAGCTGCTTCTGCAGCCACCTGGGCAGCGAACGGGGTGCTCTTGCGCGAACCCTTGAAGCCAGCGCCACCCGAGGTCGCCCACGACAGCGCGTTGCCCTGACGGTCGGTGATGGTGATGATCGTATTATTGAAGCTCGCGTGAACGTGCGCGATACCTTCCGCGACGTTCTTCTTGACCTTCTTACGAACCTTCGTTCCAGTCTTAGCCATTATCGGTTCCTATTACTTCTTGCCGGCGATCGCCTTGCGCGGGCCCTTGCGGGTGCGGGCGTTCGTGCGGGTACGCTGACCACGCATCGGCAGGCCGCGACGATGACGCACGCCGCGATAGCAGCCCAGGTCCATCAGTCGCTTGATGTTCATCGTCACTTCACGACGCAGGTCACCCTCGACAACGAACCGAGCGACTTCGTCACGCAGCTTCTCCATATCCGATTCAGTCAGGTCCTTGACCTTGACCGAACGCTGGATACCGGCAGCGTCGCAAACCTTCTGAGCACGCGAACGGCCGATCCCATAGATGGCGGTCAGCGCGATCTCGGCATGCTTGTGATTGGGAATGTTTACCCCAGCAATACGGGCCATCCGTATACCCCAAAGCGAAAAACGTTAAATTCTAAAGCCTTAAGTTGATCTAATCAACCCTGGCGTTGCTTGTGCCGCGGATCGCTACAAATGACGCGAACCACACCCTTGCGGCGGATGATCTTGCAGTTGCGGCAGAGCCGCTTTACCGATGCCTGGACTCTCATGGTCTTGCTCCTGTTTCTCTTATCTTCACTTGGTCCGGAACACGATCCGGCCCTTGGTCAGGTCGTAGGGGGTAAGCTGGACGGTCACCTTATCGCCAGGGAGGATGCGGATGTAGTGCATCCGCATCTTTCCGGAGATGTGCCCAAGCACCATGTGACCGTTCTCGAGCCTGACGCGGAATGTTGCATTCGGGAGGTTCTCAGTAACCTCACCTTGCATCTCAATGACATCTTCCTTCGCCATGGTTCTACCTGCCCGGGAAGCCCGCCCCCTTGAAATTCGCCTTCTTCAGCAGACTCTCGTACTGGTGCGACATCGCAAACGCCTGTACCTGGGCCATGAAGTCCATCGTGACCACCACGATGATCAGCAGCGAGGTGCCGCCGAAATAGAACGGAACGTTCCACTTCAGGATCAGGAACTCCGGCAGCAGGCAGACCAGGGTGATATACACCGCCCCGGCCAACGTCAGCCGCATGAGAATCTTGTCAATGTAGCGCGCCGTCTGGTCACCCGGACGAATGCCAGGCACGAACGCACCACTCTTCTTCAGGTTGTCCGCCGTCTCACGCGCATTGAACACGAGCGCGGTGTAGAAGAAACAGAAGAACACGATTGCCAGCGCGTACAGCATCACGTAGATCGGCTGTCCTGGAGACAGTGTGGATGCGATATCCCGCAACCAGTACATACCCTCTGACGAACCAAACCACTGACCCAAGGTCGCCGGGAACAGGATGATGCTCGACGCAAAAATCGGCGGAATCACACCCGACATGTTCAGCTTCAGGGGCAGATGGGAGCTTTGCCCGCCATACACCTTGTTGCCGACCTGCCGCTTGGCGTAGTTCACCAGAATCTTGCGCTGCCCCCGCTCCACGAACACCACGAACCCGGTCACCAGCACAACCAGCACGCAGATGAAGAGCGCCGTGAAGGGATGCATCGCGCCAGTACGAACCAGCTCGAACAGCCCACCGATCGCACTCGGCAGTCCAGCCACAATCCCCGCGAAGATGATCAACGAAATACCGTTTCCGATACCGCGCTCGGTGATCTGCTCACCCATCCACATCAGGAACATCGTGCCAGTCACCAGCGTCGCCACGGTAACGAAACGGAACATCAGCCCCGGATCCAGCACCAGACCCGGCTGCCCCTCGAGCGCAATCGAAATACCGAGCGCCTGAGCAAAAGCAAGGACGAGCGTGCCGTAGCGGGTGTACTGCGTGATCTTGCGTCGCCCAGCCTCGCCTTCCTTCTTCAACGCCTCGAGATACGGTACCGCCACCGTCATCAACTGCATGATGATCGACGCGGAAATGTAGGGCATGATGCCCAGCGCGAAGATGGTGAAACGCGACAGCGCGCCGCCGGAGAACAGGTTGAACACCCCGAGGATGCCGCCCGCCTGCGACTGGAACAACTCAGCCAGACGCTCGGGATCGATACCCGGGACAGGAATGTGCGCGCCGATGCGGTAGACGATCAGCGCGCCCAGCAGAAACAGCAGGCGACGCTTCAGGTCGCCGAACCGCCCCGGCTTTCCGAGCGTGGCAGCAGTATTCGCCACAATCGTTTTCCCTGTTACTCGGCCGCCACGGAACCACCAGCGGCTTCGATCGCCGCCTTGGCACCCTGGGTAGCACCGACACCGCGCAGCACAACCTTACGGTTGATGGCGCCGGAAAGCACGACCTTCGCCGACAGTGCGTCAGCCGCGATCACACCCGCCTGCTTGAGCGTCAGCAGATCGACTTCATCGATGGGCAGCTTGTCCAGTTCGGACAGACGCACCTCGACATTGCGCGCACGCGTCAGCGAAACGAAACCGCGCTTCGGCAGACGACGCTGCAAGGGCATCTGACCGCCCTCGAAGCCGACCTTGTGGAAGCCGCCGGCACGGGACTTCTGCCCCTTGTGGCCGCGACCGCAGGTCTTGCCGAGGCCGCTACCCATGCCGCGACCGACACGGCGCGCAGCCTTCTTCGAGCCTTCGCCCGGCTTGATGGTATTCAGGCGCATATCAACCCTCACACTTGACCAGGTAGGACACCTTGTTGACCATGCCGCGAACCTCGGGGGTATCCGCCAGCTCGACCGTATGGTTGAGTCGACGCAGACCGAGCCCGCGCACGGTGGCGCGGTGCGACTGCTTGGTGCCGATCACGCTCTTGACGAGCGTCACCTTGATTTTCTTGTCCGACATCGCTTACCCCAGAATTTCTTCGACGGACTTGCCGCGCTTGGCAGCAATCTCCGCCGGGGTGTTGATCGCCATCAGGCCGTTGATCGTGGCACGAACGACGTTGTAGGGATTGGCCGAACCGATGCACTTGCAGATCACATCGGTCACACCCATCACTTCGAACACTGCGCGCATCGGGCCACCGGCGATGATGCCGGTACCGGCCGGAGCCGGCTGCATCAGCACCGAGGCGGCGCCATGCTTGCCGACAACAGTGTGCTGCAGGGTGCCGTTCTTGAGCGAGACCTTGCGCATCTTGCGACGCGCTTCGTCCATCGCCTTCTGAACTGCCACCGGCACTTCGCGCGATTTGCCCTTGCCCATGCCGATCGCACCGTCACCGTCGCCGACCACGGTCAGCGCGGCGAAGCCGAGGATCCGGCCGCCCTTGACGACCTTGGTCACGCGATTGATCGCGACCATTTTCTCCTTCAGGCCGTCATCGCGCTCGTCGGAGGCTTGCGCACGTTTGGTTTGCTGCTTAGCCATTCGAATCCTCGCTTAGAACTTGAGGCCGCCTTCGCGGGCAGCCTCGGCCAGCGCCTTGACGCGGCCGTGATACAGGAAGCCCGAGCGGTCAAACGAGACCTGCTCGATGCCGGCAGCCTTGGCGCGCTCGGCAATCAGCTTGCCGACGAGCTCGGCGGCAGCCTTGTTGCCGCCGTTCGCGACCTGGGCGCGCACATCGGCTTCGACTGTCGAGGCGGCCGCAATCACGCGGGAGCCGGAACCGTCGATGACCTGGGCGTACATGTGGCAGTTGGACCGGAACACCGTCAGGCGAACCGCCTTGAGCTCCGCAATCTTGGCGCGAGTTTTGCGCGCACGGCGAAGACGAGTTTCTTTCTTGTTCATGACGAACCGCCTTACTTCTTCTTGGTTTCCTTGAGCACCACCACCTCGTCCGAGTAACGGACGCCCTTGCCCTTGTAGGGCTCGGGGGAGCGGTAGGCACGCACCTCGGCAGCGACCTGGCCGACTTTCTGCTTGTCGATACCCTTGATCACGATTTCCGTCTGGGTCGGGGTCTCGACCTTCACGCCTTCCGGCATCTGATGCACGACCGGATGCGAGAAGCCGAGCGACAGGTTGAGCTTGTCGCCCTGAGCCTGAGCGCGATAGCCGACGCCAACCAGGTTGAGCTTGCGCTCGAAACCCTTGCTGACACCGCTCACCATGTTATTGATGAGCGCACGGGTCGTACCCGAAAGCGCACGGGCGTTGGCCACACCGTCGCGCGCCTTGCACACGACTGCATCACCTTCGCGCTCGACCGAGACGGCGCTGGTCAGCGCCTGACGCAGCGTACCGAGCGGCCCCTTGACGGCGATCTCACCAGCGGAGATCGTCACTTCGACACCCTGAGGAATCGCCACCGGATTCTTGGCTACACGAGACATCGCTTCCTCCTTATGCCACCAGGCAGATGACTTCGCCGCCAACGCGGTTTGCACGCGCCGAACGGTCGGTCATCACACCACGCGGGGTGGACACGATGGCCACGCCAAGGCCGTTCATAACGCGCGGCAGATCGTCGCTGCCCTTGTAGATGCGCAGGCCGGGACGGCTCACGCGCTCAAGGCGCTCGATGACCGGACGACCGGCGTAGTACTTCAGCGTAACGTCAAGCGACGCCTTGCCGGCATCGTCGCGGACGGCGAAGCCGTCGATGTAACCTTCATCCTGCAACACCTTCGCGATCGCAATCTTCAGCTTCGACGAGGGCATCGACACCGATGCCTTCTGTGCCTGCTGGCCATTGCGGATGCGCGTCAGCATGTCGGCGATGGGATCGGACATACTCATCTTCGAATTCTCCTTACCAGCTCGCCTTGGTCATGCCAGGGACTTCGCCGCGGAAAGCGATCTCGCGCAGCTTGTTGCGGCACAGACCGAACTTGCGGAAAACACCACGCGGACGCCCGGTGAGCGCGCAACGATTACGCTGGCGAGTCGGATTGGCGTTGCGGGGCAGTTGCTGCAGGGCCAGGCGTGCAGCCATGCGTTCTTCTTCGGACAGGCTGCTGTCCTTGACCTTTGCGACCAGGGCGGCACGCTTGGCGGCGAACTTCTCCACCAGCTTGGCGCGCTTCACTTCGCGATTGATCAGAGCGAGTTTCGCCATATGACCCTCAATTCTTGAACGGGAACTTGAACGCAGCGAGGAGCGCGCGCGCCTCCCCGTCGGTCTTCGCCGTCGTCGTGATGCTGATGTTCATCCCGCGCAGCGCATCGATCTTGTCGTACTCGATTTCAGGGAAAATGATCTGTTCCTTGACACCGAGGTTGTAGTTGCCACGACCGTCAAAACCCTTCGCTGCGATACCGCGGAAGTCACGCACGCGCGGCAGCGCGATAGTGATCAGACGATCGAGAAACTCGAACATGCGCGGACCACGCAGGGTGACCATGCAACCGATCGGATAGCCGTCACGGATCTTGAAACCCGCAATCGACTTGCGAGCCTTGGTCGACACCGGCTTCTGACCGGCAATCTTGGTCATGTCGCCGAGCGCATTCTCGAGGATCTTCTTGTCACCCACCGCCTCACCGACACCCATGTTCAGGGTAATCTTGGTGATACGCGGGATCTCCATCACGGACTTGTAGCCGAACTGCTGCTTGAGCGCCGGCGCGACTTCGTCCTTGTAAACCTGTTGCAAGCGAGCCATCGTCACTCCTTAGGCGTTCACCAGCTCGCCGTTCGACTTGAAGAAACGAACCTTGCGGCCGTCTTCAAGCGTCTTGATCCCGACGCGATCACCCTTCTGGGTGGCGGGATTGAACAGCGCGACATTCGACACGTGGATCGGCATTTCCTTCTCGACAATGCCACCCACCTCACCCTTGAGCGGATTCGGGCGCACATGCTTCTTCACCCGATTCACACCCTCGACCACGACGCGCTCGTCATCGACGCGGCGCAGCACGGTACCGCGACGGCCGCGATCCTTGCCCGTCAGTACCAAAACTTCGTCACCCTTGCGGATCTTGTTCATCTAAGGACTCCTCAGAGCACTTCGGGCGCGAGCGAGACGATCTTCATGAAGCGCTCGGTACGCAGCTCACGAGTGACCGGCCCGAAGATACGGGTGCCGATCGGCTCCAGCTTGTTGTTCAGAAGCACGGCCGCGTTGCCATCGAACTTGATCAGCGAACCATCGGGACGACGGACGCCCTTGGCGGTACGCACGACAACCGCGTTATAGACATCGCCCTTCTTGGCGCGACCACGCGGCGCAGCATCCTTCACGGTAACCTTGATGATGTCGCCCACGCCAGCGTAGCGGCGCTTCGAACCACCCAGGACCTTGATGCACATCACCGAGCGCGCACCGGAGTTATCGGCGACGTCCAGCTTGGACTGCATTTGAATCATGAAAGTATCTCCAACTTATCCCGCATGTGCGGACAGTCTTGGAACCCGTCAGGGTAGGATGCCCCGAGCGAGCCCCGGAGCAAAGAGGCAAAAGTATAACAGCCTGGCGCTGTCGCGCCAAGCTGTTTTTCTGCACCTTGCTTGTTACTCAGTTCAGATGATGCGTGCCTTCTCGAGCACCTTGGCAACGCGCCAGGTCTTGGTGCGCGAGATCGGACGACATTCCTCGATCTCGACCAGATCGCCTTCGGCGGCGATACCATCTTCCACGTGGGCATGGTACTTAGCCGAACGGGTGATGATCTTGCCGTAAAGCGGGTGCTTCACCCGACGTTCGACGAGGACCGTCACGGTCTTCTGCATCTTGTCGCTAACCACACGCCCAACCAGCGCGCGGCGAACCTTCTCGACTTGTTCGCTCATTGCTGACCCGCCTTTTCGCGCAGGATGGTACGGACACGCGCGATGTCGCGACGCACCTTCCCGATCTGACTCGTGTTGCCAAGTTGCTGGGTGGCATGCTGCATGCGCAGCGAGAACTGTGCCTTCAGCAGCTCGAGCAATTCCTTGTTCAACTCTTCAGCGCTCTTGGCGCGGAGTTCATTGGCCTTCATGTTCAACCCCCAATCTGACGGGTCACGAACACGGTCTCGATCGGCAGCTTGGCGGCGGCAAGCCGGAAAGCTTCACGAGCGAGCTCTTCGGCCACGCCATCCATTTCATAGAGCACCTTGCCCGGCTGGATCTCGGCAACCCAGTACTCCGGGTTACCCTTGCCGTTACCCATCCGCACTTCGGCGGGCTTCTTGGAGATCGGCTTGTCCGGGAAAATGCGGATCCAGATGCGGCCACCGCGCTTGATGTGACGCGTCATGGCACGACGTGCCGACTCGATCTGGCGCGCCGTCAGACGACCGCGACCGACCGCCTTGAGCCCGTACTCGCCGAACGACACCTTGGCGCCACGCGTGGCGACCCCAGTGTTACGGCCTTTCTGCTCCTTCCGATACTTCCTTCTAGTCGGCTGCAGCATCATTCACTCCTGCTATCTTCTTGCCGGCCTTCGCCACGACGGGCGGGGCGGCGACCCGGACGCTCGCCGTCACGGGGAGCGCCACGACGGCCACGGCGGTTATCGGCTTCGGGCTCTGCAGCCACGGGCTGTTCGTTACGGCCAAGCATCTCGCCCTTGAAAACCCAGACCTTGATGCCGATGATGCCGTAGGTGGTCTTCGCTTCCGAAACACCGTAGTCGATGTTGGCGCGCAGCGTGTGCAGCGGCACACGACCTTCACGGTACCACTCGGTACGAGCGATTTCCGCACCATTCAGACGGCCCGAGCTCATGATCTTGATACCCTGGGCGCCGAGGCGCATGGCGTTCTGCATCGCACGCTTCATGGCGCGGCGGAACATGATGCGCTTCTCGAGCTGCTGAGCAATCGAGTCGGCCACGAGCTTGGCATCGAGTTCCGGCTTGCGCACTTCCTCGATGTTGACGTGAACCGGCACACCCATGATCTTCTGCAGATCACGCTTGAGCGCCTCGATATCCTCGCCCTTCTTGCCGATGACGACACCAGGACGGGCGCTGAACAGGGTGATGCGTGCATTCTTGGCCGGACGCTCGATCGTCACGCGACCAACCGAAGCGTGCGCGAGACGCTTCTTCAGGTAATCACGAACTTTCAAGTCCTCGTGCAGCATGCCCGAGAAGTCCTTGCTGTTGGCGAACCAGCGCGAGCCCCAGTCACGCGTGACGGCGAGACGGAAGCCAGTGGGATGGATTTTCTGACCCATGTTTACTCCTTACTCGCCAACGGTCAGGTAGACGTGGCAGGTGGGCTTCAGGATGCGGTTGCCGCGACCCTTCGCACGCGCGGTGAAGCGCTTGAGCGTCATGCCCTCTTCCACGTGAATGGTCTTGACCTTCAGCGCGTCGATATCGGCACCGTCGTTGTGCTCAGCGTTGGCAATTGCCGACTCGAGCACCTTGCGGATGATCTTCGCGCCCTTCTTGGGCGAGAAGGCGAGCGTGTCGAGCGCACGGCCGACGGGCATGCCGCGGACCAGGTCGGCAACCAGGCGGCCCTTCTGAGCCGACAGGCGAACGCCACGGAGAATTGCTTTGGTTTCCATGTCGTCCCCTTATCGCTTGGCCTTCTTGCTGGCAGCGTGACCCTTGAAGGTACGCGTCAGCGCGAATTCGCCCAGCTTGTGACCAACCATGTTCTCGGTCACGAACACCGGAATATGCTGCTTGCCGTTGTGCACCGCGATCGTCAGACCGATGAAGTCCGGCAGCACCGTGGAACGGCGCGACCAGGTCTTGATCGGGCGCTTGTCGTTGCTCGTCCGAGCCGCGTCGACCTTCTTGAGCAGGTGCGCGTCGATGAACGGGCCTTTCTTGATAGAACGTGCCATCTTTTACCCCTTAACGCTTGTGACGACGCTGCACGATCATGTTGTCGGTGCGCTTGTTCGAACGCGTCCGATAACCCTTGCTCGGCGTACCCCACGGGCTCACCGGCTCGCGCGCTTCGCCGGTACGGCCTTCGCCACCACCGTGCGGGTGATCCACCGGGTTCATCGCCACACCACGAACGGTCGGGCGGATACCGCGCCAGCGGTTCGCACCAGCCTTGCCGATCTTGCGCAGACCGTGCTCGCCGTTGCCGACCTCACCGATCGTCGCACGGCACTCGACGTGCACTCGACGAATTTCACCCGAGCGCAGACGAAGCTGCGCGTAGGTGCCTTCGCGGGCCAGCAACTGAACCGAGGTACCCGCCGCACGCGCAAGCTGTGCGCCCTTGCCAGGAACCATCTCGATGCAGTGAATGGTCGAACCCACAGGAATGTTGCGGATCGGCAGCGCATTACCGGGCTTGATCGGCGCCTCGGACCCGCTCACGAGCTGCTGACCAACCTCGACGCCACGCGGGGCGATGATGTAGCGACGCTCGCCATCGGCGTAGCACAGCAGCGCAATGTGAGCCGAGCGGTTCGGGTCGTACTCGATGCGCTCGACCTTCGCCGGGATACCATCCTTGTTGCGACGGAAATCGACCAGGCGATAGTGCTGCTTGTGACCGCCACCCTGGTGACGCACGGTGATGCGGCCGTTGTTGTTACGACCAGCATTCTTGCTCTGCTTCTCGACCAGCGCTGCGACCGGGCGGCCCTTGTACAGGTCGGGGTTAACCACCTTGACCTGGGCACGACGGCCCGCAGACGTAGGCTTGAGTTTAACGATTGCCATGATCTATCACTCCCCCGCCGCGAAGTTGATTTCCTGACCGGGCTTCAGGCACACGAAGGCCTTCTTCCAGTCCTTGCGGCGACCCATGGTCTTGCCAAAGCGCTTGGCCTTGCCCTTCACGTTCAGGATCTGCACCGACTTCACCTCGACCTTGAAGAGCGACTCGACAGCCGCCTTCACTTCGGGCTTGGTTGCATCGGAAGCGACCTTGAACACCACCTGCTCGTTCTTGTCGGCGACAAAAGTCGCCTTCTCGGAGATCTGCGGGGCGAGCAGCACCTGCAGCAGACGTTCCTGACTGATCGCGCTCATTGCCACGCTTCCTCCATCTTCGCCAGCGCGCCCTTGGTGACCAGCACCTTCGGGAAACGCACGAGCGACACCGGATCCGCCTCGCTCACCTCGAGCACCAGCACCTGGTGGAGGTTGCGCGAAGAGAGGAACAGGTTCTCGTCCATTTCGTCGGTAATGACCAGGACGGAATCCAGGCCCATACCCTTGAGCTTCTGCGACAGCAGTCGCGTCTTCGGCGCCTCGACGCTGAAGCTCTCGACCACGGCAAGGCGATCCTCGCGCGCCAGCTGCGACAGGATCGCAGCAACGCCAGCGCGGTACATCTTGCGGTTGACCTTCTGAGTGAAGTTCTCGTCAGGCGAATTCGGGAAGATCTTGCCGCCCCCGCGCCACAGCGGGCTCGAGGCCATACCGGCACGCGCATTGCCCGTACCCTTCTGGCGGAAGGGCTTGCGGGTCGACTTGGCGATCTCCGAACGGCCCTTCTGCTTGCGGTTACCCGAGCGCGCATTCGCCAGATAGGCGGTGACAACCTGGTGCACCAGGGCTTCGTTGTAGTCACGACCGAACAGCACATCCGACGCCTCGAGCGTCGATGCTGCCTGGCCCTGCTCATTCAATAGCTTCAATTCCATTGCGCGCTCCTCAGGCCTTGACCGCCGGACGGACGACAACGTCGCCACCCTTGGCACCCGGCACCGCACCCTTCACGAGAAGGAGCTGGCGCTCGACATCAACACGGACGATCTCGAGACCCTGGGTGGTGCGCTGCACGTTGCCGTACTGACCGGCCATGCGCTTACCCGGGAAAACGCGACCCGGATCCTGAGCCATACCGATCGAACCCGGGGAGTTGTGCGAGATCGAGTTACCGTGCGACGCACGGTTCGACGAGAAGTTGTGACGCTTGATCGGACCAGAGAAACCCTTACCGATCGTCACGCCGGTCACATCGACCTTCTGCCCGACCTGGAAGAGATCCGCACCGATTGCATCACCGGCATTCATGCCACCAGCCTGCTCGGCCTCGACACGAAACTCCTTGATGCCGCGGCAGGGTTCGACGCCCGCCTTCGCGAGATGCCCCGCGACCGGCTTGGTGATGCGGCTCGCGCGACGCTTGCCGTATGCGACCTGGACCGCGGCGTAGCCATCGGTCTCAATCGTCTTGATCTGGGACACACGATTATCCGACACGTCAAGCACCGTAACCGGGATGGTACGACCATCCTCGGCAAAGATGCGAGTCATGCCGACCTTGCGTCCAACAAGGCCTAGACTCATTTTTTTCTCCTGAATCCCGGTTGCGATTGACCGGGGGTCAAATTATTGCGCCAAAAGGCACAAAGGCCGGATTATACCGGCCCGTTCCAAACTTCCGCAAGCGGATTACGCTTACTGGAGCTTGATCTCGACATCCACACCTGCGGGGAGGTCCAGCTTCATCAGCGCATCGACGGTCTTGTCGGTCGGATCGATGATGTCCATCAGGCGCTGGTGGGTACGAATTTCCATCTGGTCGCGCGATGCCTTGTTGACGTGCGGCGAGCGCAGCAGGTCAAAGCGCTCGATGCGGGTCGGCAGCGGAACCGGACCACGAACAACCGCACCGGTGCGCTTGGCGGTATCGACGATCTCGAGCGCCGACTGGTCAATCAGACGGTAATCGAAAGCCTTGAGGCGGATGCGGATCTTCTGGTTTTGCATGATGTTGTTCCTAAAGAGCTGAAAGAGCGAAAAGAGCAAGGGGAGAGGCTGCAGGCCCCTCCCCCGGATCGAGCAAATTACTCGATGATCTTGGCAACCACGCCGGCGCCGACGGTACGACCGCCTTCACGGATGGCGAAGCGCAGACCTTCTTCCATGGCGATCGGGGCGATCAGCTTGACGGTGATCGACACGTTGTCGCCCGGCATGACCATCTCGGTGCCCTCGGGCAGTTCGATCGAACCGGTCACGTCCGTGGTACGGAAGTAGAACTGCGGACGGTAGTTGTTGAAGAACGGGGTGTGACGACCACCCTCTTCCTTCGACAGCACATACACTTCGCCCGTGAAGTGCGTGTGCGGCTTGATCGAACCCGGCTTGCACAGCACCTGACCACGCTCGACGTCTTCACGCTTGGTGCCGCGCAGCAGCACGCCAACGTTGTCGCCGGCCTGACCCTGGTCGAGCAGCTTGCGGAACATTTCAACGCCGGTGCAGGTGGTCTTGACCGTGGCCTTGATGCCGACGATCTCGATTTCCTCGCCAACCTTGACGATGCCACGCTCGACACGACCGGTCACCACGGTGCCACGACCCGAGATCGAGAACACGTCTTCGATCGGCAGCAGGAAGGGCTTGTCGATGGCGCGCTCGGGCGTCGGGATGTACGAATCCAGCGCATCGGCCAGCGCCAGGATTGCCGGCTCGCCGATCGGCGACTGGTCGCCTTCGAGCGCCTTCAGCGCCGAACCCTTGACGATGGGAATGTCGTCGCCCGGGAAGTCGTACTTCGACAGCAGCTCGCGCACTTCCATCTCGACCAGCTCGAGCAGCTCTTCGTCGTCGACCATGTCGCACTTGTTCAGGAAGACGATGATGTACGGCACGCCAACCTGACGGGCCAGCAGGATGTGCTCGCGCGTCTGCGGCATCGGGCCGTCAGCGGCCGAGCACACCAGGATCGCGCCGTCCATCTGGGCAGCACCGGTAATCATGTTCTTGACGTAGTCGGCGTGGCCCGGGCAGTCAACGTGCGCGTAGTGGCGAGCAGCGGTTTCGTACTCGACGTGCGCGGTGTTGATGGTGATGCCGCGCGCCTTCTCTTCGGGCGCCGCGTCGATCTGGTCATAGGCCTTCGCTTCACCACCGAACTTCTTCGACAGAATCGTGGTGATCGCAGCGGTCAGCGTGGTCTTGCCGTGGTCAACGTGGCCAATCGTGCCAACGTTCACGTGCGGCTTGGTGCGTTCGAACTTACCCTTCGCCATGTTCGCGGGTCCTTATGTTGAAGTTGCTGAAATTCTGAATTGCTGGAATTACTTGCGGCTGCTGATGACGGCCTCGGCCACACTCTTCGGTGCTTCAGCGTAGTGCTTGAACTCCATCGAGTAGGTCGCGCGACCCTGGGTCAGCGAGCGCAGCTGGGTAGCGTAACCGAACATCTCGGCCAGCGGCACCTCGGCCTTGATTTCCTTCATGCCACCCGGGATGTCATCCATACCCTGGACGATACCGCGGCGACCCGACAGGTCACCCATGACGTTGCCCATGTAGTCTTCCGGCGTCTCGACCACCACAGCCATCATCGGCTCGAGCAGCACGGGACTGGCCTTGCGCATCGCATCCTTGAACGCCATCGAGCCGGCCATCTTGAACGCGTTTTCGTTCGAGTCGACGTCGTGGTAGGAACCGAAGTGCAGCGTCACCTTGACATCAACGACCGGGAAGCCCGCCAGCACGCCACTGTTGAGGGTGTCCTGGATACCCTTGTCGACCGCCGGGATGTACTCACGCGGAACGACGCCACCCTTGACCGCATCGACGAACTCGTAGCCCTTGCCCTGCTCGGCCGGTTCAAGGTTGATGACGACGTGACCGTACTGACCACGACCGCCGGACTGCTTGACGAACTTGCCTTCGACGTCCATCGCAGCCTTGCGGATGGTCTCGCGGTAGGCAACCTGCGGCGCACCGACGTTCGCCTCGACGTTGAACTCGCGGCGCATGCGGTCGACGATGATCTCGAGGTGCAGCTCGCCCATGCCCGAGATGATGGTCTGACCCGACTCTTCGTCGGTACGGACGCGGAAGGACGGATCCTCGGCAGCCAGCCGACCGAGAGCCAGACCCATCTTTTCCTGGTCGCTCTTGGTCTTGGGCTCGACCGCAACGTGGATCACCGGATCCGGGAACACCATGCGCTCGAGGATGACCGGCGCCGAGATGTCGCACAGAGTCTCGCCGGTCGTAACGTCCTTGAGGCCGACCACAGCGGCGATGTCGCCCGCGAGCACTTCCTTGATCTCTTCACGATCATTGGCGTGCATCTGCAGGATGCGGCCGATGCGCTCCTTCTTGCCCTTGACCGAGTTCAGCACCGTCGAACCCGACTCCAGCACGCCCGAGTAGACGCGAATGAAGGTGAGCTGACCTACGAACGGGTCGGTCATCAGCTTGAACGCCAGCGCCGAGAACTTCTCGTCGTCCTTGGCGTAGCGCACCACTTCCTTCTCGTCGTCATCCACGCCAGCAACCGGCGGAATGTCGATCGGCGACGGCAGGTACTGGATGACCGCGTCAAGCATGCGCTGGACACCCTTGTTCTTGAACGCGGTGCCGCACAGCATCGGCTGGATCTCGCAGGCCAGGGTGCGCGCACGCAGACCCGCAATGACCTCCTCTTCGGAAAGCTCGCCTTCCTCGAGGTACTTGTTCATCAGGTCTTCGTTCGCTTCAGCCGCAGCCTCGACCATGTTGGCGCGCCACTCTTCCGCAGTCGCCACGACGTCAGCCGGGATCTCCTGGTAATCGAACTTCATGCCCTGGGAGGCCTCGTCCCAGATGATCGCCTTCATCTTGAGCAGATCGACCACGCCCTTGAAGGAATCTTCGGCACCGATCGGCACCACCACCGGAACCGGATTGGCCTTGAGACGGGTCTTCATCTGGTCGACGACCTTGAAGAAGTTGGCACCCGAACGGTCCATCTTGTTCACGAAGGCCAGACGCGGCACCTTGTACTTGGTCGCCTGGCGCCACACGGTCTCGGACTGCGGCTGCACGCCACCAACGGCGCAATACACCATGCACGCACCATCCAGAACGCGCATCGAGCGCTCGACTTCAATGGTGAAGTCCACGTGTCCCGGCGTATCGATGATGTTGAAGCGGTGCTCGGGATAGGAGTTATCCATACCCTTCCAGAAGCAGGTCACCGCCGCGGAGGTGATGGTGATGCCACGCTCTTGCTCCTGCACCATCCAGTCGGTGGTAGCTGCGCCATCATGCACTTCACCGAGCTTATGGCTCACGCCGGTGTAGAAGAGGATACGCTCGGTCGTAGTCGTCTTGCCGGCGTCGATGTGAGCGGAGATACCGATATTGCGGTAGCGCTCGATGGGAGTCTTGCGGGCCACGTTTTACCTGCCTTCTGTTATGCGCGCCTGTGACGCGATGAACGATTTCATGCGTTAGAAAACAATCGAGCCCTGTACAGGGCCCGAGTTACCGCCACCAACCAGGATCAGAAGCGGTAGTGCGAGAACGCCTTGTTGGCTTCGGCCATGCGGTGAACTTCTTCACGCTTCTTCATGGCGGAACCACGACCTTCGGCGGCCTCCAGCAGCTCACCAGCGAGGCGCTGAGCCATCGACTTCTCGGCACGCTTGCGCGCAGCTTCGCGCAACCAACGCATCGACAGCGCCATACGACGGGACGGACGCACTTCGACCGGCACCTGGTAGTTGGCACCACCAACGCGGCGGCTCTTGACTTCGACAACCGGCTTCACGTTCGCAACCGCGGTCGAGAACACCTCGAGCGGATCCTTGCCGGACTTGGAGGTGATGTGATCAAACGCACCATAGACGATGCGCTCAGCAACGGACTTCTTGCCCGACTGCATGATCACGTTGATGAACTTCGAGACATCCTGGTTTCCGAACTTCGGATCCGGCAGAACCTCGCGCTTGGGTACTTCACGACGACGCGGCATGACAACCTCTCGCTAAATTTCTTGGGCCAACAATCAGGCTTTCTTCGGGCGCTTGGCACCGTACTTCGAGCGCGACTGCTTACGATCCTTGACACCCTGAAGGTCGAGGGAGCCACGAACGATGTGATAGCGCACACCCGGCAAGTCCTTGACACGACCGCCACGGATCAGCACGACAGAGTGCTCCTGGAGGTTGTGACCTTCACCGCCGATGTACGAGATGACCTCGAAACCATTGGTGAGACGCACCTTGGCGACCTTACGAAGCGCCGAGTTCGGCTTCTTCGGGGTCGTGGTGTAGACGCGGGTGCAAACACCACGCTTTTGCGGGCAGGCCTCGAGCGCCGGGACCTTGCTCTTCGCAACTTCCATCTGGCGCGGCTTGCGGACAAGCTGATTGATTGTTGGCATAGCTTAAGAATTTCCCATAAGACCGCGGCAGCCCACCATGGGCCGCCGCGGGCGGATTATTCCGGCTGCGACTGACTACGATTGGTCAGTCCACAAAAAAGAGGCCGGAGTTTAGTCCGAGGCAGACCGATAAGTCAACTAGCCTCGATGTCCTGCTGCGTTTCCGCAACGGTTTCCGCCGGCGCCCACGCATGATCCGCACCCAGATCCATGCCCTGCTCCTGCGCCTTGCGACTGCGATGGTATGCAAGACCGGTACCTGCCGGGATCAGTCGGCCGACGATGACGTTCTCCTTCAGGCCGCGCAGCTCGTCGCGCTTGCCCATGATCGCCGCTTCGGTCAGCACGCGCGTGGTTTCCTGGAAGGATGCCGCGGAGATGAACGAGTCGGTCGACAGCGACGCCTTGGTGATACCGAGGAGCACGTTCTCGTAGTGCGCCGGCAACTTGCCCTCGGCCTCGAGGCGATCGTTCTCGTCCAGAACCTCGGAACGCTCGACCTGCTCCTCGCGGATGAAGCGGCTATCGCCCGGATCCGTGATGACCACGCGGCGCAGCATCTGGCGAACGATCACCTCGATGTGCTTGTCGTTGATCTTCACGCCCTGCAGTCGGTAAACGTCCTGCACCTCGTCGATGATGTAGCGCGCAAGTTCGTTGATGCCCTGCAGGCGAAGGATGTCGTGGGGATCCGCCGGACCGTCCACGATCAGCTCGCCCTTGTTCACCACCTGACCGTCGTGCACCATCAGGTGCTTGTCCTTCGGGATCAGGAACTCGTGCGAGGTGCCATCCGGCTCGGTGATGACCAGGCGCTGCTTGCCCTTGGTCTCCTTGCCGAAGGACACCGTGCCGGTGTACTCCGCGAGCATGCCGGCATCCTTGGGCGCACGGGCCTCGAAGAGTTCGGCAACGCGCGGCAGACCACCGGTGATGTCGCGGGTCTTTGCCGATTCCTGCGGAATACGGGCAAGAATGTCACCAACGTTGATCTGCTGGCCGTCCTTGACCGTGATCAGCGAGCCGACCTGGAAGGTGATCGCCACCGAATGCTCGGTCCCGGCGATCTTCACTTCTTCGCCATTGCTATCGAGCAGCTTCACCTGCGGGCGCACGCCCTTGGCGGTGCCGGTCGACGAACGCCGCTTGGAGTCGATGACCACCAGAGTCGACAGACCGGTGACCTCGTCGATCTGCTTGGCGACGGTCGCGCCTTCCTCGACGTTCTCGAACTTCACCGTACCGGCGTACTCGGTCACGATCGGGCGGGTGTGCGGGTCCCAGCTCGCCAGTTGCGTGCCGGCCTTGATCGCCTGGCCGTCGTCGACCAGCAGCAAGGCGCCGTACGGCAGCTTGTGGCGTTCGCGCTCGCGACCGAGGTCATCGGCCACGACCAGCTCGGCCGAACGCGCGATGACGATCTTCTCGCCCTTGGCGTTGGCGACGTAGCGCATGTTGCCGGCGAATCGGATCGAGCCGGCGGACTTGGCCTCCACCCCGCTGGCTGCTGCCGCTCGCGACGCCGCACCGCCGACGTGGAAGGTCCGCATCGTCAGCTGCGTGCCGGGCTCGCCGATCGACTGTGCGGCAATGACGCCGACCGCCTCGCCGGAGTTGACCATGCTGCCGCGACCGAGGTCGCGACCGTAGCACTTCGCGCACAGACCATAGCGGGTCTCGCAGGTCAGCGGCGTGCGCACCTTGACTTCATCGACGCCAAGGCTCTCGATCAGGTCAACTGCATCCTCGTCCAGCAGGCTGCCCGACTCGATCACCGTCTCCTGCGTCTCCGGATTCACCACGTCCTCGGCGCACACGCGGCCGAGGATGCGCTCGCGCAGGGGCTCGACCACCTCGCCACCCTCGATGAGGGCCTTCATGTTGAAGCCTTCGCGGGTGCCGCAGTCGTCCTCGATCACCACCAGGTCCTGGGTCACATCGACCAGGCGGCGGGTAAGGTAACCCGAGTTCGCGGTCTTCAGCGCGGTATCGGCCAGACCCTTACGGGCGCCGTGCGTCGAGATGAAGTACTGCAGAACGTTGAGGCCTTCACGGAAGTTCGTCGTGATCGGCGTCTCGATGATCGAGCCGTCCGGCTTGGCCATCAGGCCGCGCATGCCGGCAAGCTGGCGGATCTGGGCGGCGGAACCACGGGCACCCGAGTCGGCCATCATGTAGATCGAGTTGAACGACTCCTGGCGGACGGTCTTGCCCTCGCGGTTGACCACCTCTTCGGAACCGAGCTGCTCCATCATCGCCTTGGCGACCTGGTCGCCACAACGGCCCCAGATATCCACGACCTTGTTGTAGCGCTCGCCATCGGTGACGAGGCCGGAGGTGTACTGCTGCGCAATCTCCTTCACCTCGGCCTCGGCGGCACGGATCAGGTCGTGCTTCGCGTTGGGCACAAGCATGTCCTTGACCGCGATCGACAGGCCGGCGCGGGTAGCCAGGCCGTAGCCGAACTGCATCAGCTTGTCGGCGAAGATCACGGTGGCACGCAGGCCGCAACGGCGGAACGAGGCGTTGATGAGCTTGGAGATCTCCTTCTTCTTGAGCGCCTTGTCGATCACGCTGAAGGGCAGACCCGCAGGCAGGATCTCGGACAGGATGGCGCGGCCGGCGGTCGTGTCGTGGCGAACGATCCGCTCGATGCGCTCACCGTTCGGGCCCAGGTCGGCTTCCTTCAGGCGTACCGTGATGCGCGCATGGAGCGCGATCTGGCCGGACTCGTAGGCACGCTTCACTTCCGACACGTCGGTGAAGATCATGCCCTCGCCCGGCACGTTCACGCCTTCGCGGGTCGCGTAGTACAGGCCCAGCACGATGTCCTGCGACGGCACGATGATCGGCTCGCCGTTGGCCGGCGACAGCACGTTGTTGGAGGCCAGCATCAGGGTGCGGGCTTCCATCTGTGCTTCCAGCGACAGCGGAACGTGGACGGCCATCTGGTCGCCGTCGAAGTCGGCGTTGAAGGCGACGCAGACGAGCGGGTGGAGCTGGATCGCCTTGCCTTCGATCAGCACCGGCTCGAAAGCCTGGATGCCGAGGCGGTGCAGCGTCGGAGCGCGGTTCAGCATGACCGGGTGCTCGCGGATCACCTCTTCGAGGATGTCCCACACCACCGGCTCCTGCGACTCCACCATCTTCTTGGCCTGCTTGATGGTCGTGGCCAGCCCCATCAGCTCGAGCTTGTTGAAGATGAAGGGCTTGAACAGCTCGAGCGCCATCAGCTTGGGCAGACCGCACTGATGCAGCTTGAGCTGCGGACCCACGGTAATCACCGAACGGCCGGAGTAGTCGACACGCTTGCCGAGCAGGTTCTGACGGAAGCGGCCGCCCTTGCCCTTGATCATGTCGGCCAGCGACTTGAGCGGACGCTTGTTGGCGCCGGTCATCGCCTTGCCGCGGCGGCCGTTGTCGAGCAGCGAGTCGACCGACTCCTGCAGCATGCGCTTCTCGTTGCGCACGATGATGTCGGGCGCCTTGAGCTCGAGCAGACGCTTGAGACGGTTGTTACGGTTGATGACGCGACGATAGAGGTCGTTGAGGTCGGAGGTCGCGAAGCGACCACCGTCCAGCGGCACCAGCGGACGCAGGTCGGGGGGCAGCACCGGCAGCACCGCGAGCACCATCCACTCGGGCTTGATGCCGGACTGCTGGAAGGCCTCGAGCACCTTCAGGCGCTTCGAGAACTTCTTGATCTTGGCTTCCGAGTTGGTCGTCTCCAGGTCGCCGCGCAGCTTCTCGACCTCGAGGTTGATGTCCAGGCTGCGCAGCAGCGCGGCCACACCCTCGGCGCCCATCACGGCGTCGAACTCGTCACCGTACTCTTCGACCTTCGACAGGTAGTCGTCCTCGGTGAGCAGCTGACCGCGGTTGAGCGGGGTCATGCCAGGCTCGACGACGACGAAGGCCTCGAAATAGAGCACGCGCTCGATGTCGCGCAGGGTCATGTCGAGCACCATGCCGAGACGGCTCGGCAGGCTCTTCAGGAACCAGATGTGGGCGACCGGCGAGGCCAGTTCGATGTGGCCCATGCGCTCACGGCGGACCTTGGACAAGGTCACTTCCACGCCGCACTTCTCGCAGATCACGCCACGGTGCTTGAGCCGCTTGTACTTGCCGCACAGGCACTCGTAGTCCTTGACCGGGCCAAAGATCTTGGCGCAGAACAGGCCGTCACGCTCCGGCTTGAACGTACGGTAGTTGATGGTCTCGGGTTTCTTGACTTCCCCATAGGACCAGGACCGGATCTTGTCCGGGGACGCGAGACCGATGGTGATCGCGTCGAACTCTTCCTCGTTCGGCAGGGTTTGCTTGAACAGGTCAGCGAGCAGGCTCTTCATTGTTCACTCCATCCGGGACGCAGCCGGCTCGACTGCGTCCCCGGGATTCAATCGCGGGCGGGTTGTTTGGTACGGGATCAGCTGCGGTCGAGATCGATGTCGATCGCGAGCGAACGGATTTCCTTCACCAGCACGTTGAAGGACTCCGGCATGCCGGAATCGATCTTGTGCTCGCCCTTGACGATGTTTTCGTACACCTTGGTCCGGCCGGTCACGTCATCGGACTTGACCGTCAGCATTTCCTGCAGCGTGTAGGCCGCGCCGTAAGCTTCCAGCGCCCACACTTCCATCTCACCGAAGCGCTGGCCACCGAACTGCGCCTTGCCGCCCAGCGGCTGCTGGGTAACGAGCGAGTACGGACCGGTCGAACGTGCGTGCATCTTGTCGTCGACCAGGTGGTGCAGCTTGAGCACGTGCTTGTAGCCCACCGTCACCTTACGCTCGAAGGCTTCGCCGGTACGGCCGTCATACAGGGTGACCTGGCCACCGGTCGGCAGACCGGCGAGCTCGAGCATCTGGCGGATCTCTTCCTCCTTGGCGCCATCGAACACCGGCGTCGCGAAGGGCACACCCTTCTTCAGGTTGGTTGCGAGCTCACGCACGGCGCCGTCGTCGAGTTCGTCGAGCTGCTCGGGACGACCGCTGTCGTTGTAGATCTGCTCGAGGAAACCACGCAGCTCCGTCGCCGAGGCCTGCGCCTGCAGCATGCGGTCGATCTGCTGGCCAAGGCCCTTCGCTGCCCAACCCAGGTGGGTCTCGAGGATCTGGCCGATGTTCATCCGCGACGGCACGCCGAGCGGGTTGAGCACGATGTCCAGCGGAGTGCCGTCTTCCATGTACGGCATGTCCTCGACCGGAACGATCTTCGACACCACGCCCTTGTTACCGTGGCGGCCTGCCATCTTGTCGCCCGGCTGCAGGCGGCGCTTGACGGCCAGGTAGACCTTCACCATCTTCTGCACGCCCGGGGGCAGCTCATCGCCCTGGGTGAGCTTCTTCTTCTTGATCTCGAAGGCCTGCTCGAAGTCCTTGCGGGTGGTCTCGAGACCCTCGCGCACTGCTTCGAGCTGCACCGCCAGCGCCTCGTCGGCAAGGCGGATGTCGAACCAGTGATAGGGCTCGAGGCCATCGAGATAGGCGTCATTGAGCTCGCTGCCCTTGGCCAGTTTCTTCGGACCGCCATTGGCGACCTGACCGAGGATCATGCGGCGGATACGCGCGAAGGCGTCACGCTCGACGATGCGCATCTGGTCGGCGAGATCGGTCTTGAAGCTGCGCAGCTGGTCGTCGATGATCGACTGCGCGCGCTTGTCGCGCTCGATGCCCTCGCGGGTGAAGACCTGAACGTCGATCACGGTGCCGACCATGCCCGAGGGCACGCGCAGCGAGGTGTCCTTCACGTCGGACGCCTTCTCGCCGAAGATCGCGCGCAGCAGCTTCTCTTCCGGCGTCAGCTGGGTTTCGCCCTTGGGCGTGACCTTGCCGACCAGCACGTCACCGGCCTCGACCTCGGCGCCGATGTACACGATGCCCGATTCGTCCAGGCGCGACAGTTGCGCCTCGCCCAGCGACGCGATGTCGCGGGTGATCTCCTCGGGTCCGAGCTTGGTGTCACGAGCGACGACGGTGAGCTCCTCGACGTGGATCGAGGTGAAGCGGTCGTCGGCGACCACGCGCTCGGAGATGAGGATCGAGTCCTCGAAGTTATAGCCGTTCCAGGGCATGAAGCCGACCAGCATGTTCTGGCCGAGCGCGAGTTCGCCGAGGTCGGTCGATGCGCCGTCGGCGATCACATCGCCCTTGCCCAGCACATCGCCCACCTTCACCACCGGACGCTGGTTGATGTTGGTGTTCTGGTTGGAACGGGTGTACTTGATCATGTTGTAGATATCGACACCCACTTCACCCGGCAGGGTCTCGGCATCGTGAACGCGGATCACGATCCGGTTCGCATCGACATAATCCACCACGCCACCACGACGGGCCTGCACGGCGGTACCCGAGTCGACCGCAACACGGCGCTCGATACCGGTGCCGACCAGCGGCTTCTCCGGGCGCAGGCAGGGCACGGCCTGGCGCTGCATGTTGGCGCCCATCAGCGCGCGGTTCGCATCGTCGTGCTCGAGGAAGGGAATCAGCGACGCTGCCACCGACACGATCTGCCCCGGCGCCACGTCCATGTACTGCACCATGTCCGAGGTCGCGAGCAGGAACTCACCCTTGTGGCGGCAGGACACGAGGTCGCCCGCCAGCATGCCGGCTTCGTCGATCTCGGCGTTCGCCTGCGCGATCACGTACTGGCCTTCCTCGATCGCCGACAGGAAATCGATCTGGTCCGTGACCTTGCCGTCGTTGACCTTGCGGTAGGGGGTCTCGAGGAAGCCGTGGCGGTTGGTGCGCGCATACACGGCGAGCGAGTTGATCAGACCGATGTTCGGGCCTTCCGGCGTCTCGATCGGGCACACGCGGCCATAGTGCGTCGGGTGCACGTCGCGCACCTCGAAGCCGGCGCGCTCGCGCGTCAGACCGCCGGGGCCGAGTGCGGAGACGCGACGCTTGTGCGTGATCTCGGACAGCGGGTTGGTCTGGTCCATGAACTGCGACAGCTGGCTGGAGCCGAAGAACTCCTTGATCGCCGCCGAGATCGGCTTGGCGTTGATCAGGTCGTGCGGCATCAGATTGTCGGACTCAGCTTGCGACAGGCGCTCCTTGACCGCACGCTCGACGCGCACGAGACCGGCGCGGAACTGGTTCTCGGCCAGTTCGCCCACCGAACGCACGCGGCGGTTGCCGAGGTGGTCGATGTCGTCGATTTCGCCACGGCCGTTACGCAGCTCGACCAGCACGCCGACCACCGCAAGGATGTCGTCGTTGGTGAGCACGCCCGGGCCATCCTCGCCCTGCGCGCCAACGCGCTCGTAGAAGCGCTTGATCCAGCCCGGCGCCTTGTCGTCGATCTTCTCCGGGTAGGCGCGGCGATTGAACTTCATGCGGCCGACGGAGGACAGGTCGTAGCGCTCCTCGGCGTAGAACAAGCCCTGGAACAGCCCCTCGACGGCGTCCTCGGTGGGCGGCTCGCCCGGGCGCATCATGCGGTAGATCGCAACCTTCGCAGCCCACTGGTCGGCGGTCTCGTCGATGCGCAGGGTCTGCGAAATGTAACCGCCGCGATCGAGATCATTGATGTAGAGCGTGCTCAGCGCCGTGACGCCAGCCAGGCGGAACTTGTCGAGCAGGTCCTCGGTGATCTCGTCATTGGCGCGCGCGAGCACCTCTCCGGTCTCCGGATCGGCGACGTTCGTGGACACCACGCGGCCAAGCAGGAAATCGTCCGGCACCGCCATCGTCCTGACGCCGGCCTGGTCGATCTCGCGAATGTGCTTGGACGTGATGCGCTTGTCACGCGCGACGATGATCCGGCCATCGGCAGTGGTGATATCGAAACGGGCCACCTCGCCACGCAGTCGCTCGGCCACCAGCTCGAACTGCGCGCCCTCACCCTGCAGGTGGAAGGTGTCGGTATCGTGGAAAGTGGCGAGAATCTCTTCGGGCGTCATGCCGATCGCCCGCAGCAGGATCGTCACCGGCATCTTGCGTCGACGGTCAACACGGAAGTACAGGAAGTCCTTCGGGTCGAACTCGAAGTCCAGCCACGATCCGCGGTAGGGAATGATGCGCGCCGAGAACAGCAGCTTGCCCGACGAGTGCGTCTTGCCGCGGTCGTGCTCGAAGAACACGCCGGGCGAACGGTGCAGCTGGGAAACGATGACGCGTTCGGTACCGTTGATCACGAAGGAGCCGGTATCCGTCATGAGCGGGATCTCGCCCATGTAGACTTCCTGCTCCTTGACCTCCTTGATCGTCTCCTTGGGCGCTTCGCGATCCATGATCACCAGGCGCACGCGCGCGCGCAGCGGCGACGCGAAGGTCAGGCCGCGCTGCTGGCACTCGGTCACATCGAAGGCGGGCTCGCCGAGCATGTACTGCACGTACTCGAGACGGGCGTTGCCGCTGTGGCTCGAGATCGGGAAGATCGACGTGAATGCGGCCTGCAGACCCTGGTTCCGCCGCACGTCGGGCGGCGTGTCGGCCTGCAGGAACTCGGCAAACGACTCGATCTGGGTGGCGAGCAGGAAAGGCGCATCGAGCACGGCCGCGCGCTTGGCGAAGCTCTTGCGGATACGTTTCTTTTCGGTGTAGGAATACGCCATGGATGCTCCGGCTAGAGGGCTAACATCGGAAAGACAGGACACAACGTTCGGCTGCTTCCTGCACGCTGCGGTATGACTGCACGCGTGCGCGGAGATTCGGCAAACGCTCTGGCCTGGCATCGTTGATCGCAGAATATTCCGCGATCTCGATTACAAAGCACGAAAGGGCCGGCACTCCGAAGAGTGCCAGCCCCGCTGGGTCATCGAGTATTACTTGATCTCGACCTTGGCGCCAGCTTCTTCCAGCTGCTTCTTCAGCGCTTCGGCGTCAGCCTTCGGAGCGCCTTCCTTCACGGTCTTCGGCGCGCCGTCGACCACATCCTTCGCTTCCTTCAGACCCAGGCCGGTCGCAGCACGCACGACCTTGATGACCTCGACCTTCTTGGCGCCGGCTTCGAGCAGAACGACGTCGAATTCGGTCTTCTCTTCAACCGGGGCAGCGGCGGCGGCACCCGGGGCAGCGACGGCCAGCGAGGCAGCGGACACGCCGAACTTCTCTTCGAACGCCTTGACCAGGTCGTTCAGTTCCATCACGGTCATGCCGGCAACGGCTTCCAGGATGTCTTCTTTGCTGATTGCCATTTCAAATAACTCCAGAATCGATTTTTTTCAGAAAACTTTCGTAGCGGAACACACGACTCAAGCAGCGGCGCCTTCTTCCTCGCGCTTCTTGGCGAGGGCGGCCAGCGCGCCAGCAAAGCCGGAAACCGGCGCCTGCATGACACCCAGCAGCTTGGCGAGCAGCTCTTCGCGGCTCGGGATCGAAGCGAGCGCCTGCACACCGGCCTGGTCGAGCGTGTCGCCCGCATAGGAACCGGCCTTCAGGACGATCTTGTCGTTACCCTTGGCGAAATCGTTCAACACCTTCGCAGCAGCAACCGGATCTTGCGAGATGCCGTAGATCAACGGCCCGGTCAGCTGGTCGGCGAGACCCTCGAACGGCGTGCCGGCAATGGCACGACGCACCAGGGTGTTCTTCAGCACGCGCAGGTAAACGCCAGATTCGCGGGCCTTTGCACGCAGCACGGTGAGGTCACCCACCGCAATGCCGCGATACTCGGCCACCGCGATCGTCTGAGCGTTGGCCACTTGTGCCGACACCTCAGCCACTACGGCTTTCTTGTCATCGAGATTGAGACCCACAGGCCTTTCCTCCTTTCAAGTCCACACGCGGAACGCACATCGCGCTCCGCACCCACGGCGACCTGGATCAGGAGCACAGCCGGCTTGCCGGCCAAATCCTGTTCTGAGCACACCGTCTGCGCAGGCCATCTTCATGCTTAAGCGCGGCCTCTCGGCATACGCACCTGCGGTCTTTGACGATCCGCAACCGCCCACGGGCGGCAACGGCTCAAAGTTCTTGCGAGCGGCTGCACTCGGGTGCAGCCGCTCGCGGCAATCAGGCAGCGGTGACGCTGGCCGTCTCGACACGCACGCCGGCACCCATGGTGCTCGACACGGCGATACGACGCAGGTAGACACCCTTTGCAGCAGCCGGCTTGGCCTTCACGAGCGCCTCGACGAATGCGGCAAGGTTCTGCTGCAGCGCTTCGACCTCGAAGGACGCACGACCGATGGTCGCGTGTACCAGGCCACCCTTGTCGGTACGGTACTGAACCTGACCGGCCTTGGCGTTCTTGACCGCAGTCGCCACGTCCATGGTGACGGTGCCAACCTTCGGGTTCGGCATCAGGCCACGCGGACCGAGGATCTGACCGAGCTGACCGACCACGCGCATGGCGTCCGGCGTCGCGATGCAGACGTCGAAGTCGAGGTTGCCCGCCTTGACCTGCTCGGCAAGATCGTCAAAACCGACGACTTCAGCACCGGCTGCGCGCGCAGCCTCGGCCTTGTCACCCTGGGCGAACACGGCGACGCGCACGCTCTTGCCGGTACCGGCGGGCAGCACGACCGAGCCGCGGACGACCTGGTCCGACTTACGTGCGTCGACACCGAGGTTCACGGCGATATCGATCGACTCGTCGAACTTGGCAGTTGCGCACTCCTTGACCAGACGCAGGGCGTCGGCCACCGGATAAGCCTGGTTGCGGTCAACCTTCGCGCGCAGCGCCTGAACTCGCTTGGACAGTTTCGCCATGATTACAGGCCCTCCACGGTGATGCCCATGCTGCGGGCGGAGCCGGCGATGGTGCGCACGGCAGCTTCGAGGTCGCCAGCGGTCAGGTCGGGCTGTTTGGCCTTGGCAATCTCTTCAACCTGGGCGCGGGTCACCTTGCCCACCTTGTCGGTGTGCGGCTTCGGCGAGCCCTTCTGGATGCCTGCAGCCTTCTTGATCAGGATCGTCGCCGGCGGCGTCTTCATGATGAAGGTGAAGGACTTGTCGGCGAAGGCAGTGATCACCACCGGAATCGGCAGACCGGGCTCCATGCCCTGGGTCTTGGCGTTGAACGCCTTGCAGAACTCCATGATGTTCAGGCCGCGCTGACCAAGCGCCGGACCGATCGGGGGGCTGGGGTTGGCCTTACCGGCCGGAACCTGCAGCTTGATGTAACCAATGATTTTCTTTGCCATTGAGGCTTGCTCCTGTGATGAGTGCTAGCGCACCGGGCAGCCGCCCGACGCTCCTCGCATCGCCCGCGTGAACGGGCTACGGCAGGCCCGCGGGCCCGCCTTTACGCTCAAGTCTTCTCGACCTGCGCGAAATCCAGCTCGACTGGCGTGGCGCGACCAAAAATGGTCACCGACACACGCAGCTTGTTCTTCTCGTAGTTGGCATCCTCGACCGAGCCATGGAAGTCGGTAAACGGGCCTTCCTTGACGCGCACGACCTCGCCGATCTCGAACAGCACCTTCGGACGAGGCTTCTCCACCCCTTCCTGCATCTGCTGCATGATCTTTGCGACCTCCTTCTCGGAGATCGGCGCAGGCTTGTTCGCCGTACCACCGACAAAACCGGTGACTTTCGGCGTCGACTTGACCAAATGCCAGGTCTCGTCGTTCATTTCCATCTCGACGAGAACATAACCCGGGAAGAACTTGCGTTCGGTCACGGTCTTCTGACCGTTGCGCATCTCGATCACTTCCTCGACCGGCACCAGAATCTGGCCAAAGCCATCCTGCATGCCGGCACGATTGATGCGCTCGATCAGCGCGCGCTGCACGGACTTCTCGAAGCCCGAGTAGGCGTGAACCACATACCAACGCTTCGTCATATCACTTCCAACCCAGAACGAGATCGTAGAGAACCCATTCCAGGGTCTTGTCGGTCAGCCACAGGAAGATCGCCATGACCACCACGAAGGCAAACACCAGACCGGTGGTCTGCATGGTTTCCTTGCGGCTGGGCCAGACGACTTTCTTGACTTCGGTGATCGATTCACGCGCAAAGCCGATGAAACGCTGCCCCTGCTCCGAAAAGGAGGCGACTGCGACACCAGCACCAAAACCGACCAGCACCGACAGCACGCGCAGCACGAGCGGCTGCTCGGAAAGCAGATAGAAGCCGACCACGCCGGCTGCCAACAGTGCCAGCGCCAGCGCGAATTTCAACTTATCGGCCATTGCGGATAACCACCCGAGAAAATATGGCAGGGGCAGAGGGAATCGAACCCCCAACCTTCGGTTTTGGAGACCGACGCTCTGCCAGTTGAGCTATACCCCTGCAGCAGACACTGCAAAGCGCACCCAGGCGGGTGCGCTTTCTGGCAATTACGAGTAATTACTCGATGATCTTGGCAACCACGCCGGCGCCGACGGTACGGCCGCCTTCACGGATGGCGAAGCGCAGACCTTCTTCCATGGCGATCGGGGCGATCAGCTTGACGGTGATCGACACGTTGTCGCCCGGCATGACCATCTCGGTGCCCTCGGGCAGCTCGATCGAACCGGTCACGTCCGTGGTACGGAAGTAGAACTGCGGACGGTAGTTGTTGAAGAACGGGGTGTGACGACCACCCTCTTCCTTCGACAGCACATACACTTCGCCCGTGAAGTGCGTGTGCGGCTTGATCGAACCCGGCTTGCACAGCACCTGGCCACGCTCGACGTCTTCACGCTTGGTGCCGCGCAGCAGCACGCCAACGTTGTCGCCGGCCTGACCCTGGTCGAGCAGCTTGCGGAACATTTCAACGCCGGTGCAGGTGGTCTTGACCGTGGCCTTGATGCCGACGATCTCGATTTCCTCGCCAACCTTGACGATGCCACGCTCGACACGACCGGTCACCACGGTGCCACGACCCGAGATCGAGAACACGTCTTCGATCGGCAGCAGGAAGGGCTTGTCGATGGCGCGCTCGGGCGTCGGGATGTACGAATCCAGCGCATCGGCCAGCGCCAGGATTGCCGGCTCGCCGAT
Organism: Thauera mechernichensis; assembly: GCF_029588855.1. Classification (NCBI taxonomy): domain Bacteria; kingdom Pseudomonadati; phylum Pseudomonadota; class Betaproteobacteria; order Rhodocyclales; family Zoogloeaceae; genus Thauera; species Thauera mechernichensis. The sequence continues at coordinate 317,259 of NZ_JARQZE010000001.1, forward strand.
CGGCGACTGGTCGCCTTCGAGCGCCTTCAGCGCCGAACCCTTGACGATGGGAATGTCGTCGCCCGGGAAGTCGTACTTCGACAGCAGCTCGCGCACTTCCATCTCGACCAGCTCGAGCAGCTCTTCGTCGTCGACCATGTCGCACTTGTTCAGGAAGACGATGATGTACGGCACGCCAACCTGACGGGCCAGCAGGATGTGCTCGCGCGTCTGCGGCATCGGGCCGTCAGCGGCCGAGCACACCAGGATCGCGCCGTCCATCTGGGCAGCACCGGTAATCATGTTCTTGACGTAGTCGGCGTGGCCCGGGCAGTCAACGTGCGCGTAGTGGCGAGCAGCGGTTTCGTACTCGACGTGCGCGGTGTTGATGGTGATGCCGCGCGCCTTCTCTTCGGGCGCCGCGTCGATCTGGTCATAGGCCTTCGCTTCACCACCGAACTTCTTCGACAGAATCGTGGTGATCGCAGCGGTCAGCGTGGTCTTGCCGTGGTCAACGTGGCCAATCGTGCCAACGTTCACGTGCGGCTTCGG